>DATNGO010000059.1:0-36432 GCA_035605855.1 Acidobacteriaceae bacterium
CTGTGTTCCAGGTTATCCGCCAAAGCCCTCTAGGCCGAGCACCTCCAATTCCTGCGAGTTTGTTACTGCAGCTTGAAGTCGCTGAATACATGTTCCTTCGCACATGCAGTGAAAAAGTGTGCTGCAACTCAAGCCAGCCAAATCAAGGAATGTGGGGGTAAGGTCAATGTCAAGAATCATCTCATCGCGCACTGTTCCCGGCGGAATGCGCTTCGGGTAGCGCACCATCAATGGAACACGGATCAATGGTTCGTGCATGAGTCGCTTATCAAACATGCGCTACTCGCCAAGAAAGAATCCACACAAATTGCGACACTGAACCCTGTCGGATCAATACTTAACTAATTGCGCTCGGGTGTCATCCGGTCTGTTCGCAGCGCGAATTCTAACCACAACCGCTGTTGTGCTTCGAACCGTGAGCACGATTTTGCCGGCCTTCACCCGGCTCACTGGCGTCCATTTGCCGTTCCATTGCGAACTGTTCGAGATACCGGCCCCACCGAAGGTTCCAGTCATCAACTCCGCGTTCCCAGGTTCGCCATCTGTCAACACCATCGCATCCACACTTGCGGTATCAAAGCCCGGCGCATCAATCACTACATCTGCGTCAGTCACATCATGAGTCGTTGTGTGAGTGCGGTTAATAATCGTGACATACACTTGTCGATCGCTGCCGACAGCATACGCAGTTAGGTTGACTTTGTTGGGATTCTCCGTCGTCACTGGCTCGACATATCCGTGGCTGCCCACCGCGAACGCTTTCATCCCCAGGGCCTTTGCCGTCGCACGATAGTCATCGCATCCCGAAGCAGAGCATGGATTTGAATCCGGCACGATTGTGTCTGTCGGTAGCCAGGGATTGTTATGAAAGTTCACTCCGGCCATGTGGTGCGCCGCCCACCAGTGCATATAATCAAGCGCCCACAAAGCCGCCGCAAATCCGTCGCTTGCGCCGTGTACTCCGTGCAGGCAATCGTTCGCTTCGGTCATGCGATACGGCACGCCCAGAGAAACCAATGGCTCCAGAACTTTTGTATACACATACGGATAAGGATGGAACTCCGCCGTGCCGCCATTTCGCGCTTTTTGCATGCCTTTGGAAGTATCATCGTCCCAGGCACTCGACAACATCGCGTCGATTGCCTCCTGCACAGTCGTGTTCTCCGGACGGCCCCATACATAATGGTGTTGGAGCGCCTCAACTAAAAGGCCAGAGGCTTTCAGGTCCCTTGCGAACTGTACGGTCCAGGACACTCCGTGTTCTGGGTCTGGCGTAAAACCGCCGGTCGCAGAAACGGCCGTATCCGGCCCGGAAAACTTCGCACCCGGGACAGCTTTGTGAATCACATCGGCAATACGGCGCCAATCGGCAAAGAAAGAAGGATATGCCGACCCCGTGACACCGGACGTACTTTCTACGATTGCCGGGTCCACCACATGATTGGGAAGCGAATGGTATTCGTGTACATCGGGTTCGTTGCCAATAGAAAAGCTGTCGAGGTTTGCGCGGTATTTGTCCTGAATGTAGCGAACAATTTTCACATCATCCTCGGCGAGATGCGGGTTGGGGCACGAAGCCAGGTTCTCGAGGCGCACCGAATAGATCACTTTAATGCCAGCGGCCTGGGCGAACCCAAAGAGGTTGTCGATGTCTTTGTATGTCGGTATGGGCATCATGCAGTGCACATTTTCGCCGGAGCCGTCCACGGTCCCCCCTCCCACGCGAATCTGCTTGATCCCGATGTTACGAAACAAAGTGATCAACTGGGTGTTTGTGGGGGTAAAAAAGTATCCGTGAACTCCATAAACATCCGGTAATATGCTTTTGGTTTCAAAGCCCAACCCGACAAAATCGTCCGGAATCGCAAACTCACGGTTCGATGTACCGATGGTTATTTTCACTGGCGCCTGCGTCAACGCGACATGACTCAACAAGAAACCGAAACAAGACAGAGCTAATAATTCCCTCTTCATTTTTACAATTTCCTTTTGGTTTACTGATGCCCGCATGCTTCAACTCGCGAGCAAGTAATCGGTCATCTTTGTATGCGGCAGGGATTGCTTCTTCGCTGGAACGAGTGCTTTAGCTGACAGCGTCCTCCCGCATAAAAAACGTCAGGTAGGTGCCGCTTACCAGTTTATCGTGTGGAAACACTACTGAGGAATGCTCTTTCCCATCGACCAGGAGCTTCGACACGTACATTGCCGAGGGCTTCTGATTGCGTGCTTCGATTACCGTCGTCTTCCCTCCGGGCAAATGCAAGGTCACACGATCAAAGAGAGGACCTCCGACGACATACTCTGGCTTACCCGGACAAAGCGGGTAAATTCCAAGTGCACTCAAAATGAACCAGGCGGCCATGGAACCGGTATCCTCATCACCCGGGAATTTGTCCGGCGAATATAACTCGGTCAGTACCTTCCGTACCCAATACTGCGTTCTGTCAGGCCGTCCGGCGATCGCAAAAATGTATAGCAGATGATGCACCGGCTGATTGCTATGTGCATATTGCCCGAAATTGACCGCTGCCATTTCTGACATCTCGTGAATCTCCTGTCCACACACTCCCACACGAAAGATGGGGGGGACGGCCAGCATCTTTTCAAGGGCCGTGACAGAGAGCTCGCGTCCTCCCATCGCATCGATGAGACCTGGAATATCATGTGGAACATCCCACCGATGCTGCCATGCTGATCCTTCAACATAGGGGCTACCCCATTGGAACTCATCAAATGGTTCAAGCCACGCTCCGGTTGCGAGCCTGCCGCGAAGAAAACCCGTTTCCGGATCAAATAGCTTACGCCAGTTATGCGAGCGATCGAGAAATGCTTCGGCTTCCTCTGACTGGCCGAGCGCTCTAGCCACTTGTGCTATGCAAAAGTCGCCGTAAGCTGCGTCCACGGTCTCCGCCACGGACTGCCTCACATGGTCATGGGGCACGTAGCCGAGACGAAGATAGTCCTCGATTCCGCGGCGTCCATAACCATGGTCGGGGTTACCAGGCTGAGTGGCGTGCTTCTTCATTCCTGCATAGGCAGTGGCGAGGTCGAAATTGCGGATGTCTTTGGCAGCGGCATCGCCAAAGATAGAATCAATTAGACTGCCAGTCATGCATGCTCGATACCCCGGTGCCGGGAATTGCGGCAGCCACCCTCCCTCGGTGTAGGCATTCACCCAAGCTTGAAGAATCTCCGCAAGCTTGTCCGGATACAAGATCGACATCAGTGGGTACCAGGCACGATATGTGTCCCAGTAACCATGGTCTGCATACATGACACCAGGCATAACTTTGCCGTTGTATGGGCTGAAGTGATATAGCTTGCCTTCTCCATCAGGCTCATGCCATAGGCGCGGGAAAAGAAGCGTTCGATAGAGGCAGGAGGAAAAGATTCGTTGCTGATCGACTGTGCCTCCCTCGATCTCGATTCGACTGAAGCACTCGGCCCACATCATCCGTGCCTCGGCTCGAATCTTCTCTATCGGTTTCGATCCAAGCTCGCGATCGAGATTTCGCTCGGCCTGCTCAAACGAAATGAATGACGTTCCAATCCTGGCTTCAATGGATCGTCCACCCCTAAAGCGCAGAATAGCGACGCGGCTTTGCGAAACCGGATGGAGGTCGAAACTCTCCCATTCTTCTGCAAACCGCACTACATAATATGTGGCGAAATTCTTCGGAACTCCACCCCGGTTCGCCTTCGATTCAAAACGAATCGTGCGGCTCGCTGCCTCTGCGCGGACCGAACCGGTTCCACCGGGGACCTCAATGAGAAAACCCGGCCGCTCATTATCACCAAGGCTTGCGCGAATAATTCCACAGCGTTCGGATGGCACAAGCTCAACTTCGGCTCTATACCTTTGCAGGAATAGACGCAAGGAATACGGGTGCAGCTTCGCTGTTTCCACCTGCCACGAGGACCCGCGCTTTTCCGGTAGGACGTCGCAGTCACCACAGAATGGAAGAAATACAGCCTGACCGTAGTCGGATAGCCAAGGACTGAGCTGGTGAGTACTCCGAAATCCCTGAAACCGCCTGTCTTCCGGGTGAAACATCCACGAATCGGTGCTGCTCGACTGAACGACCCAATGGGCCATGCCGAAGGGAAGCGCGGCAATGGGTAGAGTATTGCCGCGCGAGAACACGCGCGTGGAATTAGTCCCTTGCAGCAAATTCACCGAATCAATTCGTTCAGTATCACTAAACGAAGTGCCAGGGATAGAAGTCTTTGCGCGTGAACTCGTTTCGGATCCGAATTCGCTCTTCGGGGTAAGTGCGGCGGCAACAAGGCCGGAAGCGGCAAGAAACTTCCGTCTGTTAATTTTCATATGATTTGGTAACTGCTTATCCGCCATCATGATCCTTTGATAATTGCCCTGCAGTGCCTCAACTCGAGAGGAAAAGTCTTACTAAGTTCATTCGCACACAAGACGAAGCAAAGTGCAATCGCACACTGGATCGTCACGCGTACTTTGCGCGAATCTCCGCCGTGTTCTTGCCTTGAATGCTGTTCGGTCTCTTTTGAAACATGAACCGGAACGCAGGAGGGTTCATCACCGAGATATCTCCCCGTGGGATCTTAAGTGAATCTGGCTAAGAAGTGCCGCGACGGGCGAAGAGCACTTATGTTCTTCGTCCGCCGCCGGCGGCAGTCAGGCTCATGCCAAGAGGTATGACGGAGCACTAGAAGAAGTACTTCGCACCCAATTGCAAGACTCGAGCTCCGGTGCGGTCGCCGGTAATAACACCGAACTGCCCCGGTTTGGTTTGGAGGAAGTTTGTATTGCCTGGATTGTTGAATGCCACGTGATTGAGAACATTCGTGGCTTCCAGCAGAAATTCGAACTTCGTGTTCTCGCTCATCTTGAATTGCTTGTGGATCGAAGCATCGAGAGCGAACAGGCCCGGACCGCGCACCTGCTCTGACCTTGTGCCTAGGTCTGAAAGGATATTCTGTCCGTTCACCGTAACAGGATTGTAGGCCGATTGGACAAATGCCGCTGGGTTTACCCACTGGAGTCTGGTCTTGAAGCCTTTGTAAGGATCGACACCAGACAGGGGTGCATTGCAACCAAAGCCCCCGGCAAAGTTCGCACCCTTCGAGGAATTCTGGCAACCCACGTTGAATGGCATGCCGCTGTATTTAGTCAGGATGAAATTGAAATGCCAGCCGCCGACGATCGCGTCTTCGAGGGGGGTGGCGCTTGTCAGGAACTTGTTGCCGCGACCGAACGGCAAGGCAAGCTCTCCGTTCGCCTTGTATATATGTGTCATGTCTGCCGTGCAGAGAGCGTAATCAGCGCGCGCCCCCATTCCCGGGAGCCACAGGGCCCGAATGCCCTGGCCAAGACCGGTCTTGCCGATATTGTCGGAAAGGCACTTACTAAAAGTGTAGTTTGCCGAGAGGCTGGATTGGTCCGCGAAGCGGCGCTCGTAAACAGTCTGCCACGAGTGATAGCTGCTGATCATGTTGGTCATCTGCAGCTCGGCGGAGCCGAGCTGATTGTAGGGAAGAAAACCCGTGCTCGCAGCAGGATTTGCTGTGTTGAGGCTTTGGATTGCCGTCCCCGGGATCAGCATTTCGCTCACGGCGTTGTGGGTTGTGCTAGGACTGTCCAAGTGTCTGCCCAGTTCACCGACGTACCCGGATTGGATGGAGTCGTGTTTGCTGAACTGCCACTGCAACTGAAAGTTCAGGTTAATGTCGTAGGTTGTCTGGTAGTGATAATTCTTGCCGGTGAGCGCGATCCCGAGCGGATTGGTCTGCGTCGGGTCGGAGAGGTTAACCGCGTTGAAAGCATTTTCCATCGTTGCGGTTGTGGTAGTGCCGGGAAGCTGCAAGGGTATCTGTGAGGTATTGGTGGATGGTGAGCTGTAAGTGAACTGGAAAGGATAGTTGGTACCCAGCGTACCTCCGTATCCAACGGAATCTAATGCGCCATAGGTGATGCCCGAGCCGGCACGGACCACGAAGTTCGGACGGATTCGGTAAGCGATGCCGATGCGTGGAGCAAAGTTAGTCTTTTGCGTCGTGTTCACCGCATTCGTGGAACTGCAAACAATGGGAATTCCTGACGTCGCCAGAAGGTTTTTGAAGTTCGTACCGAGGTTCGTGTTGCAGGCGTCACGGCCGATCAAGTAGTAAGCGCCCAGACCGTTGGCATCTTCGATAACGCCATCGCCTCCCATGACAAGGTTAGCTTCCTGGCCATTATCCGAGGAATAAGATCCGAAGTAGTCCCAGCGCAATCCGAGGACGGCAGTGAGCATCGGAGTAATCTTCCAATTGTCCTGAGCGTAAATACCAATGTAGGGTGCATGATAGTTACTTGTGGCGTAGTTTGAGCCCGAAAACGCCTTGAATCCGCCGAGGGTGTTAGTTGATGTGCTGATGCCGCCCATCGCGGCGTAGTAGCCATTCGCGGCGGTTGGCGTCAACAACATATCCGCCATGCCATTGAATCCGGCACTGTTATTGGGAATATCGGAGTAACGGCCGTCCCACTGGAACCACCCCCGCGGATATGCAGGCTGACTGATATCCGCCTTGATCGCGTTATATTCGCCCCCGAACTTGAATTCGTGCTTGCCAACTATCCTTGTGAAGTTGTCTTGAAAAGACAATACCTTGGAAGTTCTGATAGTGGGAGAAAAACGGTGCCCGCCCCAATCGCTGATCACACCGGTATTGAACACCGGGAGACCGCCATTGGAATCGCTGTCCGGGATGCCTGGGATTCCATATTTCTCCGGAAGTCCCTGAACGTCTGAGTCAGGGTTGTGTTGGGAGCTGAAGTTATATTGATAGCCAAACCGAAACTCATTCATCAGGTTGGGCGAAAATACGTGAGTCCAGCTGGTGACGATCATATAGGCGGGATTAATCTGGGCGTAGTTGACAGACAGAGCACCCTCTGCCGGTATCGGGTATGCAGAAGTCGCCGTCGAGATGGGATTAATGTGGGAATAGCTGCCCCAGACGGAATCCTTATCACTGATCTTCTCGTCGATCCGTCCGTCATACTGATCCGCTGAGAATCTCTTGGTCGGAGTGACATACCAATTGTTCGAAAGAGGATTCGAGCTGTTCACGTTAGGAAGCGGCAGCAAAGCGAGAAGCGTGACAGCGTTCGGATCAAAGCGCGATGCCGGCAGAATGTTCAGAAGGGCCTTCTGTGCGGCTGTGGTGTAGTCAATCGCGGTGTTGCCCGCCATATTGTCGTTTGACGGGCAACCGGCGGTCGCACTGCAGTTGTAGAACGGATCGCGAACATATGACCCGGGCTTGCCCGTCAGCCCGGTGACAGGGTCGAGGCCGCTTGCCGGGATCACACGGGTAGTAGCCGGATCGAAAATCGTACCGTATTGGAACTTGCGGCCCAAGGCGTCTGTATGGCTGCTTGAACTGAGCGAAAACAGGTCCTGCATGTTCGTGAACCCGCTTGCCTGCATGTTCTTTGTCGGAACCGTTTGCGTGTAAGAGTTCGGATTGGCATGCATTGTGCGCTGGAAATCGAAGAAAAAGAAGGTGCGGTTCCGGCCGTTGTAGTGGGGCAGGATAACGGGGCCACCAATGAGGCCACCGAATTCGTTGTGCCGGAGCCTTGTCCTCGGATTGCCATTCAGTTTGCTGAAGTAGTCGTTGGCGTTGAGATCCTCGTTCTGGAAGTACTCCCAAACATGCCCATGGAATGCGTTCGTGCCGGTATACGTGACGGCGTTGATGACGGCACCGGTGGAGTGTCCAAACTCAGCACTGTTGTCACCATTCATGAATTTGAATTCCTGGATGGCATCGGGGATCGGGGAGATAGTCGTGCCCCCAAAAACCTCTGCATTGTCGTCGACGCCATTTAAGCGGACGTCAACCTGGCCATTCTCAACGCCGGAAGCCAAAATCGTGGTGGTGTTCGGATTGCCCGTCGAGTAAACCCCCGGAGCAAGTTGGGTCAGCATCAGGAAACTACGACCTCCACCACCACCCACGACGGGTAAATCATTCGCCATCTTGCTATTAATCGTCATTCCTACGGATGCATCCTGAGCCTGCAGCAGCGGCGCCGCGGAGGTGACTGTGACTTCGTCGGTCGCGGCTCCCAGTTTCATCATTACGTCCGCAGTGACAATGTCCTGGACATGAACGTCGACATTTGTAAGCAAATATTCCCTGAAACCGTTGGCCCGGACTTTCAACGTATAGACCCCGGCTTTCACTGCGGGGAATGTATAGGCTCCGGCCAAGGTCGACTTCACAGTTTGAGCTACGTTAGTGGCGACGTTTGTCAACGTGCACTTTGCACCAACCACCAATGCCCCAGAGGGGTCTTTGACCGTACCGGTTACGCCGCCGGTGTCCATTTGTGCGGAAAGCTGACCGCAGAGAACGATTAGAAGCGTGGCACACAGTGCGATCCAGAGTGTGTGGGTACTGCCCTGCCGCTGACGATTTGAATCACAAACTCGCTGTGCTCTCGGATTCATATTTTCTTACTTTGCCTCCTCAGAAATGGTTCAAAGATTCGTTCAGTCCTTTGAAGGGCGGCTGGAAGATCGTGGGCAATGGAAAAACCTCTCCCGCATCCAGACGACGCCTTCGCATGTTGATTCCGGTTCGGCTTGCTGAAGCCGATGAGTCTGAAATCAAGAAACAAGCCATTTGCAGGCCGGGTATAACGCTCATCGCCCGCCATGAATCTTGGGAAGTGAATAACGGTAAAAATTGTAAAAGATTGAAGTAGATTGAAAATGTCTGTGAACATCAACACGGGTGTAAGCCTCCCTGGATCAATCGCTTATCCTAAGTGGCCCAGGGAGAAGGGGACCGATTCTTAACAGGTCCATTACGGGGATAACTTCCCCCATATTGTCGGAGTTAACCGTAAAATGTTTCACCATGGCCACAAATACCCACCTTTGCGAGACGCGAGAGGGTCTCAGCCGCCTGTCAGCTGATGAAAAGCGTCAATTGGTTCAGCGAGTGCTGGAGGGCCAGATGTTTCGTCGCGCCGCAGCGATGCGCGCGTTCCTGCTCTACGTTACGAACCAGGAGATTCTGGGACAGGCTGACAAGTTAAAAGAGCACAACATTGGAGTAGAGGTTCTCGGGCGAAAACCGGACTACCTGCCAACGAGTGACAATATCGTCAGAGTGCGTGCTCACGAACTGAGAGGGCGACTAGAAAGGCATTTTGCTTCCGAGGGCGCGGACGAACCCGTCGTGATCAAGTTACCGGCGGGCAGCTACGCCCCTCAGTTCGTGCCTCGTAAAGCTGCGCTGGCTGAGGTATCGGCAGAATCACTGTTGACTCCAGAAAAGCCGCTGCCAGGCAACAGTAATAACCACCCGCGGCGCTATTGGTTGTCGATCGCAGTTCTTGTCGTGATTGCTCTGTCGACTTCGATCGCGCTGGTTAGACACCAGTTACGGAGTGACCTTCCCCCAGCCACCCAACCGGCGGGCGCAATTCGGGATTTTTGGGGGCAATTTTTCGATAAGCCTCGTGGAGAACTTGACGTAGTTTATGCTGACCCAGGTTTTGCCTTGTGGCAGGACCTGAACGGTAAAAACTTGAACCTTGGTGATTACCTCAATCGAAAATACCTCAACGCCGGAAACGATAAGCTGCTCAACGCGGCTATACGGCCCGTAGCCAGTTTGGCCGATATCGAAATAGTCGCCCACTTAGGAATGGTGGCAGGGCAATTCGACGGCCAAATAAACCTGGAATTTGCTCGAGACGCAAACCTTAAATCCCTTCGCCGTGGCAACCTGGTTCTGCTTGGCAGCCACCGGTCCAATCCATGGGTTGAACTATATGAGTCCGCTCTCAACTTCACACTAGAACAGGATCCGAGCTCGGGAGAACCTTTATTCCGGAATCGTTCTCCTCGCTCCGGCGAAAAGCCGGTATATTCGATTCCCCCCAATCTGGACCGCGGCGGGGACGAAAAGGAATACACACGTTACGGAGTTGCAGCTCTCTTGAAAGGCTGCGGCAATCGCGGATTGATCGTATTGGCCGAAGGGTTGAACCTCCAAGGCACCCACGCTGTGGGAGAAGTACTCACCGACCCAACACGACTTGACTCCTTGCTGAAGAGCATTGGGCACAAGCCTGGAACGAGTGTGGCCCCTTTTGAGGCGCTTATTCAGATCACTTCGTTCCCTGACAACTTCGACAATCCAGAAGTTATCGCATTTAGACGTCCGCCGCCGGGATCCTGTGTTAATTATTAGGTAAGTTCAAGTTTGCTTCTTCAACCACTTGACTATTGATCTGACCGCTAGACTTCAACGAACACAGCAACCGATCGCGCAGGAATTCCTAGTGTCCCGTTCGTCGGCTTGCCATCTGGTTGTTCGGGAGTAGCCACGTTGAGGTTGCCCGGGTTTGGCAGATTCACCTTGACTGTAATGGCCTTTTCAGAATCGGGGTTGACGATAACCACCGCGCGCTTGCCATTCTCCGCGACGAAAACGGAATACTCATACATCCCGTTGGCGCTTACGTCTGCGCCCAGAGTGTCACGGAATGCACCGTCCCAGAGATAGGCCTTATACTTGCGGCGCAGATCGTCGATCTTCTTCCCATACGCCATCGTTAGCGGAAAATCGTGCAGACGCCCCTTGTACAGGAAGGGTTCGTACTGAATCACGCAGCGCTTCAACAGGATCCTGTTCAACTGCTCGCGATCATCGAAGCCGCTGACGCCTGCAATCATCAGTGAGCTCTGCGCATCGAGGTATTGGCAGATCGGCGTCGCGCTCAAACCGGCTTCGGAGACCGGAAAGTACTGCATAAGCCAGTCCTGCGGTCCTTCCCCGGCGAAAAGAAAATCGGGACTTACCTCGTCAGCAGCCTTGCGGAGAGCAGCAGAAAGCGGCAGGTCGCCACCATAGATATACCCCGGCGGATTGTAGCCATGTCCTGAAGCAAAGTTGTAGAGGGCGCCTGCGTGATGGCAGATTTCATCCCACAGCCAGCCGGTCGAACCAAGCGCCAGAATCTTCTTGAACTCCTTCTCCGCCACGTCCCGATAACCGGGATCGGCAAAGTCCATTACCGCCCGGCGTCGCGTGTTAATGCCCGCCAGTTGGGTCGGAGTCTCGTAGTTGTAACCGCCTTGCTCGTAGCGGATACCGTACGGGTCCTTGGCTTCGTATTTGTAGAGCTCTGTCTTATACCGCTCCGTAGTGAGATCTGCCCAATTCAGCTTGCCGAACAGGATGACGTTCACCCCCAGCGACTGAACCCTGGCGATTGCATCATGAAACTGCTGCCAACTGCCTAGATTTGGATCGGTATCCTGCGAGGGATCATCGCGGTCCTGGCCGCCAATATTCCAGCCGATGAGCTGCACCGCCTTCACGCCGTACTTCGCGTACTCCTCTCCATACTCCACGAACTTTTTGTAGGAGATCGTGTAGTCCTCCTCCGGGGTATTCATGCGCAGCATCGTCCAGGAGTGGACATCGCGCGCCCACGCAGGCAGGTGCGGCTTCTTGAACCAGGTGTTCCTCCATTCGCGGTAGACGTCCACCCCTGCGTGCCAGTCGCCCTTATAACCACGCATCACGATCGGCGCCAGCTTGATGCGGGTTCGAGGATGGACAAACGCGAAGTGACAGGTGCGAAACTCCAAATGCACAGGGAAGCCGGAGAACTCATCCGTCCTGGGCACGGCAGTTCCATGCACCACGCCTGGATGCTGCTCGAATGTGTACTCCAGGTAGTAAGGCAGCGACGGATCAGACATCTCAACATAAAGGCCCTCGTTCGGCGCCTGAATCAAACAGAAAAGGCTGCGATGGGAGCCAAACGTCTTGGTCGGGAAATCGACGCCCCAGTAGCCCTTCTCATTACCGAAGTTGGGATACAGCTCATCGTTTCCGAGATTGCCGTACCACATCGTTCGCGCCGCAATGGAAGAGTCTGTCGCAGGCGCATTCAGGTCCCCGAAGTACGGGTAGTCGATTGTCTCGATCGCATGGTCCGAGTTGTTCTCGACCTCGGCGTCGAAGCGCAACCGGCCGTTTTTCAGCGTAACCGTCGCACTGAAGCGGATGGGGATAACGCCGCCATGTTCGCTGGTAAGGTCGTTCCAGACGATCTGCACCTGGTTGTCCGATATCCTTCGCACGCTTACTGCGCGCTGTTTCTGGCCGAGGACAAAATTCGCGCGCCGGCCTGGAATCGGGACCAGCATCCGGAAAGACACGCCCAGCGCGGGGCGTCGCTGGACTACCCAATTCGTCGGCTTGTGCTTCATGCGGGTCAGCGCACCGGAGGCGGGATCAAAGGCTATGAGAAATTCGTCGTCCTGCAAGATGACTTCGCCAGAGACTGCGGCGGCCTGTTCGGCGCTCATATCAAAGTCAGTCAATGCAGAGAGTGCACTAAAGCCAGCCAGTTTATTAAAGGTGCGCCTGTTCATATTTTCTCTACGGAAGTGGTATGAAATAGTCTCTAGAGACCGGTCTCCAACTATTTGTCATTCGTCGTCTTGCTTGCTGGAACAGATTATATCTGCGTATTGATATGTCTGTTGCGGTCCGTATAATATCAGAACAAAGTTAAGAAGTGCCAGGACACCCTTGCAAATCTCGTCTCATTCAACGGCCGGATTTCTGATTGTCGCGTTCAGTGGCATGATGACCGCCAGTTTCGCCGCGCCGATGAGGCTCTCTCGCCGCTGGGCGTGGGAGAACACGTGGCTGGTCTACGCCACGCTTGCGCTTGTGCTTATTCCAACGGCACTGCTGATGTGGAGCCTCCCACACCCCATTGCGTTCTACGCGTCGCTGCCGCCGCGGCTGCTCCTTTTGCCGGTACTCTTCGGTTTCGGCTGGGGCATCGCACAGGTAACCTTCGGGCTCTCCATCGAGCGTACCGGCATGGCCATGGCTTTCGCCATTGTGATCGGCCTCAGCTCGCTGCTGGGCAGCATAATTCCGCTCGCCGTGTTTCATCCTGAAGATTTACTGGGCAGAGTAGGCATCGCGCTGTTTGCAAGCGCCGTCCTCCTCGGCGTTGGACTGGTTCTTTTCGCCCAGGCCGGCCGCGAGCGCGAACTTCTTTCGGCAAGCGGATCGACGGCGAAGCGGGCATTTCGCGTCGGCATCCTGCTTTGTGTGTTTACGGGATGTTTCGGCTCCATGATCAACATGGGCTTCGTGTTCGGCGGAAACATCGCGCAGAAAGCGACGGCCATAGGCCTTTCCCCGGAAAAGGCCACGCTCGCGGTCTGGTCCGTAGTGCTGGCCGCGGGGTTCCTTCCCAACCTTGCCTTTACGCTCTATCTGCTGAGCAGGAAGCGCACCTGGGACCGCTTCGTCCAGTCCCCCGTGCGAGAGACGCTGCTGGCACTTGCGGCGGCGGTGCTGTGGCTGTTTGGCATGCTGGGCTACGGTGTGGGCGCCACGGTCATGGGGAAGTTCGGCAACTCGCTCGGTTTCGCGGTGTGTATGGCGACACTGTTGTTGTGGTCCAGTGCGCTGGGGCAGATGGCGGGCGAATGGCGCGCGGCGCTGCCATCTACCCTGCGGCGCATGCGCATTGGGCTTGGGTTCATTATTCTTTCGGTCGTCATTCTCGGCTTCAGTGGTCTGTTCCGCTCATAGTCGTACGTGAGGAGATTCATGCAAATCAGGAAGGTTTCTTCCGCGCTTTATCGAATTCCTGTCCATCGCGAAATGCATGACGCCATTCGCCACTTCAGCCACATGGATCTGATCATTGCCCATGTGGAGACGGATGAAGGCCTTGCCGGCAGCGGCTTTACCTACAGCATTATTCCGCATGGCGCTCGAGAGATCTGCTCGCTGATCGACCATAGCTTTCACGAGATGCTCGCGGGCATGGACCCGCGCGACCATGAGCGCGTATGGAGCAAAATGTGGCGTGGCGTGGACTGGGTCGGGCGCGGCGGCATCGCAGTGCTCGCAGTCGCAGCGGTCGACATCGCGATCTGGGATCTGAAGGCGAAGATGGCCGGCATGCCGCTCCATCGCCTGCTGGGCGGGGCGAAAGACCGGATTCCCGTCTACAACACGGACGGCGGCTGGTTGAACCACACGGTCGACCAGCTCGTCGAAGAAACCCGGAAGATTGTCGCCGCCGGATTCCGCGGCACGAAGATCAAGGTGGGCAAGGACGATCCCGCGGAAGATGCGGAACGTATCGCCGCCGTGCGCCAGGTGCTGGGCCCGCATCGCAACCTGATGGTCGATGCGAATGAGCGCTTCACCGCCGCCGAAGCCACCAAACGCGCCCGCATGTGGGAGCCTTACAACCTCTTCTGGTTTGAGGAGCCGTTGCCCGCCGAAGACATCATGGGGCATGCGACGGTGCGCGCGCACACATCCATTCCCATTGCCATCGGCGAGTCGTTGTTCTCGCGATTCCAGTTTCGGGACTATGTGGCGAACGGCAGCGTTTCCATCCTGCAGGCGGACGTCTGCCGCTGCGGCGGCATCACCGAGTGGCTCAAGATCGCACACATGGCCGACTGCCACAACATGCAGGTCAGCCCCCACTTTGTGATGGAGCTGCATCTCCCGCTTGTGGCGGCGATTCCGAACGGCCTCTTTGTGGAATATATTCCGTCGCTCGATCCCGTTCTGACCGAGCCGCTGAAGTTGGAAGATGGGTACTTTCACGTTGGCGACGCGCCTGGTCTCGGCGTAAACCTCGACTGGGACAAGATGAAGAAGTACGAGGTCAGGTTGTGAGAATCGATAGCCATCAGCATTTCTGGCGCTCCTCCCGTGGCGACTATCACTGGATGAGCGAAAGTGTGAAAGTGCTGTGCCGCAACTACATGCCGGAAGATCTCGAACCCATCCTCGCGCGTCATCGCATCGACCGCACGGTGCTGGTGCAGGCGGCGCAGACCGTGGCGGAGACGGACTTTCTTCTGGAACTCGCCGCGGAGCACGAGTGGATCGCCGGTGTTGTGGGTTGGCTGGACATGGACAGCCCCGGGTTCGCGCAGCAGTTCGCACGCTATCGCAGGAACCCGAAATTCATCGGCCTGCGCCCGATGCTGCAGGACATCCCCGATGCCGGGTGGATCGTGCGGCCGCGGGTGTTGCATTCGTTGCGAATCGTGGCCGAAGATGACTTTCCGTTCGAGTTCCTCACTTACACGCAGCATCTACCCCATGTGCTCAAGGCTCTTGATCAGGTGCCTCTACGAAGGGCGGTTGTTGATCATATCTCGAAGCCGGAGATTGCCCGGCGGGTGATGGATCCCTGGCGCTCTCTGATGGCGGAACTCGGCGGGCGCAAGATTTTCTGCAAGCTTTCGGGCATGGTGACAGAAGACGACCACGTCCACTGGTCGGCGCAGTCGCTGCAACCCTATATCCAGCACGCTGTGGAGTGTTTCGGTTGGGACCGCGTGATGTTCGGCAGCGACTGGCCGGTGTGCCTGCTGGCGGCGAGCTACGACGACGTTGTTTCAGCCTTGAAAACCGCGCTCGGAAGCCAGCTGGACGAGGATGCCGAGCGCAAGCTCTTTGGTGAGAATGCAAGAAGGTTCTACAAATTGACGGCTTGAGAGATGTTATGGAGTCCAGGGTTGGAGTAGCGTTCGTTGGTGCAGGCATTGTGGCGGAGATGCACGGTCGCGGCGTGTCCGCGAGCACCAGCGCCAGGTTCGTAGGGGTCTACGATCCGGACGCTGGCAAGGCCGCCAGGCTCGCGAGCCGATTCGGCGGCCGCAGCTATGCGTCGCTCGATGAGCTTCTCGCCGACGAGCAGGTTCGCGGTGTGCACGTTCTCACCCCGCTGGACCTGCACGTCTCCACGACAATTGCGGCCATGCGTGCAGGCAAGGATGTGCTCGTGGAAAAGCCGGTGGCTGCCTCACGGAAGGACATTCGCACGCTGCAGAAGGTGGCCAGGGAGCTGGGACGCATCTGCATGCCCGCGCATAACTATATTTATGTACCTTCGCTCCGGCGCGCCAGGCGTCTGATCGAAAGCGGCAAGCTCGGCCGGATCGCGAGCCTGTGGGTGATCTACAACATCTTTCACGCGGAGGAGGTCGCCGCCATCTATGGAGGCGTGCTTCGTGCGGTTTGTACTCACCACGTCTACTCGCTGCTCTATCTCCTCGGCAGGCCGAAACGCGTCTCCTGCATGACCTCGCGTGTGCACTACGAGCACCTTACCTGTGAAGACCAGGCGATGATCACCTGCGAGATGGAGAATGGAGCAATCGCCAACCTTTGGTGCAGCTTCGCCGCAAGCGATCCTACGAACGATCCCTGGACGGTAATCTACAAAGTTCTCGGCACCAAGGGCGGTCTCAACTACTCATGGAATGAGGTACAGTTTGAGGACGACGGCGGCCCTGCGTGGGGCCTGCCATGTTACGAAGAAGGCTTTATCGAAGAGATCGACTTCTTTATTAAGCAGTGCATTCTGGGCGGGAAAGCTCCACTCTCGACGCTGGATGATGCAGCCGACGCGCTGGCCGTACTTGAGGCCGCTGAGTGTGCCGCGGCACGTCCCTCGAGCACTGAGTCTCCGGTCTATGAAGACTTCGGCACATAGCAGCGAGTAAGTTGGCGGCGGGCCTGCTCAGTTTCTGAGCAGGCGTTCGCTTGCGGGATGGCGACCTGATCGAGATCGCATATGAGGGCATGGGGAGACCGCTGCACAACACCATCCATTGGGTGCTGAAGGAAAAGCACAAGCTGGTGGCGGTCGAGGGTCTCTGACAGGAGACGAGCTTTACCCTTTCTTTTTGGCCCTCTTGTTCGTGGCTTTCAACGATTTCCTGGCCTCTTTCTGCCCAAGCGAGCTATTCCAGCGTGCGAGGGAGGACTCATCCATCAACAGGAAGCGCTCCAGCGTTTGCATCAGTTCTTCCAGCTTGTTATGCAGGTGTCTGCGCATGGCAGCATCCGCGGCATCTTCGGAACCCTCAGCGAGCGCACGTGCAAGCTGTTCATGCCATTCGGCTGGCAGTTTTCTTCCACCATAAAGCTGGTGGTCATAAAACCAGTTGAAGACCAGCAACTGGTTCTTTTCGATCTGTTCGGCGAGATAGGGGAGATTCGTGCATTCGGCCAGGCGCACATGGAAGCGCATGTGGGTTTGGCGCCAGGCATGGAGCGCCTTCGGATCGGGCTCTGTGGAATCGGGGTCGGCTTCGTGCATGCTTTCATGCATCTGATCCAGTTCCCGTGCCAGTTCGATCAGTTCCTTGCGTTCCTTTTTTGTAGCCACGCGGGCGAAGAGGCGCGCGGCCTGGGTCTCAAGTCCTTCGCGCACGGCCCAGAACCCCCGAATGTTCTGTGGCGACGGAATCCTGACCTTGGTGCCGACGCGCGGAGCATTTTCAATGAGGTATTCGCTCTCCAGGCGGCTCATGGCTTCATTAACCGGGACCAGGCTCACGCCGAGCCTGGTCGCCAGATCTCGCCTTGATATGGATGTGCCGAAGGTATATTCGCCGGTCAGAATGCGCTCGCGGACATAGTCGTACGCCCGCTGCGACAATTCTTTGCGTTTCTTCTCCAAGCCCATTCGCGCCTGCACCAAGAGAATTGGATTGATAATTTCCACTGTCATTATACGGGCCGCCTGAAATGTCAGAATTGAGGTTCAAATTTCGGGGACCGGCCTTTGCGGGCTGCAGCCTGCCGGATTTGACGGTCTTGAGCAGCATGGGCAACCTGACGGCGTCGACCGGGCGAGTCGTCAGGGTAATGGTCGGTGACCCATCGCTTTGCCTTGAACGACATTCAGAATGCGTATGAGGCCTTCGCCGGCGCGGATCGAGAGCGCGCGCCCTGGAGGTAGTTCTCCTCAACGGAAGTCACTCCGGCCAGGCGCCAACTCGCTTACAACGCCGGTTCGCTCTCGCTCGCGGGCATGTGCACCACTGGCTGCGGATGCCGCTTGCTGAAGCCCGTCATATGCCGCACACCAGCGGCTGCGAGGAACGTCAGTTCCAGCGCGCACACACCGTCCCACCCCCATCGCGACCACGCCAGCGTCGCCAGTGCGGAACCCAGCGCCCCACCCACGAAGTACATCGTCATATAGATCGTGTTCAGCCGGCTGCGCGCCTGCGCTCCCAGACCAAAGATGCGCGTCTGGTTCGCCACCTGCATCATCTGCGCGCCGACATCCAGCACCACCACGCCGATCACCAACCCCAGCATGTGCATCGACACCGTCGCATGCGCTCGCTCTGACAGCCACAGCAACACATAGGAAGCCGTCAGCACCGCTCCGGCCGCCGTCACCACATAGCGCGTCCCTTGCTTGTCTGCCAACCTTCCTGCCAAAGGCGCCGCCAGCGCTCCGGCCGCTCCCACGAAGCCAAACGTACCTGCAACTCCCGGCCCCATGCCGTAGTGCGTCTGCAACATGAAGACCAGCGTCGTCCAGAAGCAGCTGAACGAAGCGAACACCAGCCCGCCCAGCACGCCCGCCTCGCGCAGCAGCGGCTCCGTGCGGAACAGCGTCCACAGCGACTTCATCGTCTCCCTGTAGGTCAACGACTCGCGCGGACGCATGCGCGGCATCCCGCGATAGATGAACGGTATAAAACATGCATTCATCACCGCCGCCACCAGAAAGACCGTCCGCCACCCGTTCAGCCGGCTCAGCCATCCCGCGAAGCTCCGCGCCAGCAGAATGCCCAGCAGCAGCCCCGTCATCACTGTGCCGATCGCTCGCCCTCGCCGCTCCGGCGGCACCAGGTCCGGCGCCATCGGCAGCGCCACATGCGTTACCGAGGCCATCAGGCCAATCAGCACGCTCGCCGCAATCATCCATGCAAGATTCTGCGCGAACGCCGCCAGCACCAGCGCCAGAGTCACGCCCACATACATCCGCAGCATCAGCGCGCGGCGTTCGGCGACATCTCCCAGCGGCACAAAAAACAGCAACCCGGCTGCGTAGCCAACCTGTGTCGCCACCGCAACAAAGCCAATGCGCCGCGGATCTTCGCCCAGGCTGCTGCCGATGACAGACAACAACGGTTGGTTGTAATACAGGGACGCAACGCCGACCGCGCACGCCACCCCCAGAAAGGGCAACGCCCACCGTCCACTCAGCGCTCCCTTGGATCCCTCCACCATCACACTCAACTCTCTGAGTCTACACAGCCAACGGCCTGACCCATCCACCGTTTGGCGCCCCCTGCCGACCATTTATCATGGATAGTTGGGCATATGCAGACCGATACCCGGAACCAGACCATCGCGATCGCCATGTCCGGCGGCGTCGACTCCTCGACTGTCGCCGCGATGCTGCATGCCCAGGGGCACACCGTCGTCGGTCTCACCCTGCAGCTCTGGAATCAGCGCCGCCTCGCCGGGCGCGAGGGCATGCCCGAAACAGTACAGGGCCGCTGCTGCTCCATCGATGACGTCTACGACGCCCGCCGCGTCGCCGAGCATCTCGGCATCCCCTACTATCTCGTCAACGCGCAGGAGCGTTTCGAGGACGAGGTCGTCCGCCCCTTCGTCTCCGAGTACCTCGCCGGCCGCACGCCCATCCCCTGCACCCTCTGCAACAACCATCTCAAGTTCGATCAGCTCCTCGACACCGCCCGCCAGATCGGCGCCGGGAAGATCGCGACCGGCCACTACGCGCGCAATGACTTCGACCCGGCGCGACAGCGCTGGATATTGTCTCGACCTTCAGACCGCTCCAAGGACCAGACCTACTTCCTCTTCGGTCTCACCCAGGAGCAGCTCTCGCACACACTCTTCCCTCTCGGCGACCTCCACAAGCCCGCGGTCCGCGAGATGGCCGCCGATGCCGGCCTCGCCCTCGCCGCCAAGCCCGACTCACAGGAGATCTGCTTTATCCCCGGCGGCAGCTACTCGCAGTTCCTCAAGGCCTATCTCGACGAGCAGGGCCGCGAGCTTCCTGACTCCTCCGGCGAACTCGTCTCAACCACCGGCGAAACACTCGGCCATCACGAGGGCATTCACAGCTTCACCGTCGGCCAGCGCAAGGGCCTCGGCCTCAGCTCGCCCGACCCGCTCTACGTCCTCAAGATTCACCCCGACTCGCACCGCGTCGAAGTCGGCCCGGACACCGATCTCTACTCGCGCACACTGCGCGCGAACCGCCTCAACTGGGTCTCCATCGCCGCGCCCGACGAGCCCGTCCGCGTCTCGATCAAGATCCGTCACCGCCACGAGCCCGCACCGGCCACCCTGCGCGTTCTCGATCCCCAAAATGGGGAACCGGCAACCATCGAGGCCACCTTCGACGAGCCGCAGCGCGCCATCACTCCCGGCCAGTCCGCCGTCTTCTATCAGGACGACGAGGTCGCCGGCGGCGGCTGGATCTTCTAGATCGCTCCCGGACCTGCTGCTTTGAAAGGGCCCGACCTTACCGCGCTGCCAACGCTGCTTTGAAAGGGCCCGACCTTACCGCGGCCGCCACCGCTGCTTTGAAAGGGCGGGGCTGGTAGCCTTGGGCTTTAGCCCAAGGTCTCCCCGCCGTGCCTGCATGTGATGAACGTGGCTTTAGCCACTGAGGGAATGTTTCGGACAACGTTAATCCTCAGCCGTCAGATTCCACGGATAAACAACCTTCCCGTCAGCCCGGATCTCCGCGCCCTGCGTCAGCCGCGCCGGCTCAAACCGCCCCTTCCCCATGATGTGAAAGACCTCCACTCCGCTGGCGATCAGATAATCCGCCACAATCCGGCGATGGCAACGCCACCACACCGCTTCCGAGCACATGATCGCGCACCGCTGTTCGCTTCCCCGCTCCAATAAATGTCGCAGACCCCCGCTGAACTCCGCGGACAGCGCATAGTCGGCATAGTTGTGAAAGCTCTTATTCCTCCACAAGCCATTGACGTCCTCGGGCACGGTCTTCGCGCTTCCGCGCCGCCCTCCCAGCGCGCCCATCCCTTCATAGGAAATCCTGAACGGCGCCAGACTCCCGCCAAGCACATCCTGATTGAACTGCGGATTCGCTCGCGATCTCGGAAACTTTCTGATATCCGCAACCAGGCCAACATCCGCACTCCTCAACAGCTCGACAAACTCTTCAAGGCTTCGATTGGAATGGCCTATGGTGAACCACGGCAGCCTCACGCTTTGCCTTTGCCGCGCACGAGCGTCAGAGCGCCACCCTTGTGAGCGGCAACATGATCCGTCTTGTCGCTCTTGATCTCATACTGCGGATCGTCTGCCGAGGCATGATGCACATACCCCTTGTAATCAAAATCTCTCGTATGAATCGCGATGATCGTCCCCGAGACCCGCCCCGCCTCGGAGTTCCAGCTCACGTGATCGCCGATCTTGAACCTCGTGGCCATCGCACGCTCGGATCTCTTAGCCGTAAGGCGTCATCCGCTTCGTCTCGACCGTCTTTGTCTCGACCGTCGTCGTTGCGTAGCGCGGCGGCTCGGCAGGCGGCCGCGTCTCATAAGATCTGCCCTCTTCAGCCGCCGGCATCTGCCGCTTGAACGGCGAGCGGTCCACCCACGTCTCCACGCCCCGCTTCACTCCCGCGATGATCCCTGCGATCTGCTGCACCGGCTTGCGCACGCTATCCTGCACGGTACGCGAAACATTTTGCACGGTTTGCAGCGCCTCGCTCACCATCCCGTCCACATGAGCCACCTGCGCCTGCGTCCGCTTGTTCGCATCCTTTACCGTGCGATTAATCTCATCCGCCGTTGTCCCGAACTCATCCACCTTGCTGCGCACCGTGTAGCTGATCTGCTCCACATTCGTCGTGATCGTGCGAACCTTCGGCCCCAGCTCTTCGACAAGCACCCGCGTCTTGTCCACCACCGGCGAGATCTTGCCTTCCATCCGTTCGGCCATCTCCTGCAACCGGTACATGAGCCGCAACGCAAACACGCCGGCGATCGAAACTCCAATAAATCCGATCAGCACACCAGCCATGATGATCCCCATGAAGATCACCATCAGGTGCATATCATGTCGCACGACTCCATCGTCCTGCAAAAACGCCAGCGCCAGGCAGCCAAGTGATTGCATCATTCACCTCGTCGATTCATTGTGATGCCTGCCTCCAACCGTCGCAACATCACGCTCAGCCGCTGGCAGACAAAAGGGCCGGTCTGGACAAACCGGCCCCTCTGTGGTCCCGCTTCGAAGATCCTCTATGCCTGCGGCGTATCCGTGGTCTTCTGCACATACGCCTGCTTGCCCGCGTCCACGGCGGCCGACACCGCATCCGTCTGGGTCTGGATCAGATCCTTCCCTTTGTCCACGTACTGCGACCACTGGGTGCGGCCCTTGTCGTAGTACTCCTTGCCCTTGTCGACATACTGGCCCATCGCGTCGCGGCCCTGCTGCACATATTGGCCGGCCTGCTCCCTGCCCTGGGCATACATCTTGTTCGCCTTGTCGCGTGCCTCCAGTGCACTCGCAACAAGGTCATCGCGAGTCTCCTTGCCGGACTTCGGCGCATACAGAACACCGACCAGCGCGCCAATCCCGAGACCCGCAAGAAACCACCCAAACCCACCTGAATTATTATTATTTTCCGCCATAGTCATCTCCTCACCATCATGCTTCGATTCGCAACTCTCTTCGACGTAACTTCGACCAGAGTCGTACCGGGTTATACCTCGTCGCGTGCCAGGCCCTGAGCCTCGCGAAACTGGGACCCCCGCCAGCTTGCTGACTGGGGCGCAAAGACACCCGTCATGCGGGTAGATGCCATCCAGGTCGCCTTCGGTTGCGTTCTCCTCGGCTTCACCAGTGCAGTGGAGAGTAGCACAATCACGTCCGCCGTGCACCCCGCATCCTGCATCCTACTGTCGAAGAATCTTCAGCTTCCGCAACCGGCGCAGCCTCGTTCGAGCCGCGAGAACGACACAGCCTGCCCTTCGCTGCGGTAGTACACTGCCCTTAAGGAGCGCTCCCGCTCCCCCTACCCGTGCGCCGCCCGCCCGGCGCCCCCTGAGATTGAGATCTGTGACTCAGCCACTCAAACCGCGTGGGTTCCTGACCATTACGCTGCACGCTCATCTGCCCTACGTCGTCAACCATGGCACCTGGCCGCATGGCATCGAGTGGCTCCTCGAAGCTGCGGCCGAAACCTACCTCCCGCTGCTGCGCGTGTTCGATCGCCTCGACCGCGACAACATTCCGCTCAACCTCAATCTCAATCTCTCTCCCATCCTCCTCGAGCAACTCGCGCACCCCGTCTTCCGCGCCGAGTTCCCCCGCTACCTCGAACGCAAAATCACCGCCGCCCGCGAGGACGAGTCCTTCTTCCTCTCTATGGGCGAGCACACCTACGCCGAAACCGCGCGCTTCTGGCAGAGCTTCTTCTCTGACGCTCTCCAGCAGTTCGAAGCCCACAACCGCGACATCATCGCCGGCTTCCGCCGCTTCGCCGACCGCGGCATGATCGAGATCATTACCTGCGCCGCCACCCACGGCTACATGCCGCTGCTGGGCACCGACGAGAGCCTGCGCGCGCAGATTCGCGTTGCCGTCGCTACCCATGAGAAGCACCTCGGGCAACGGCCGCGCGGCATCTGGGCGCCCGAGTGCGGCTATCGTCCCGCCGGTCTCTGGTCGTATCCCATCGCGCCCGAAGGCCTCACCGAGCCCCCCAGCTTCTCTCGCGTCGGCATCGAGCAGGCCCTCAGCGAATCTTCGCTCGAGTTCTTCTTCGTCGACACGCACCTTGTCCAGGAGTCCGCGCGCATCCACTCGCCCTACGAGTTCCTGCGCCGCTCCGAGGGCCACGCCGATACCGGCTTCCATCCCTCCGACGACCGCCGTCTCTACCACCCCTTCTACGTCGAAGGCGCCTACAACAAGAGCGACGCCGTCACCATCTTTCCCCGCGATCCCCGCACCGGTCTCCAGGTATGGTCCGGCGATGCAGGCTATCCCGGCGATGAAAACTACCTCGACTTCCACAAGAAACGCTGGCCCGGCGGACATCGCTACTGGCGAGTCACCGGCGCGCGCGTCGACATCGGCGACAAGCAGCCTTACATTCCCGCCGCCGCCGCCGCTCGAATCCGCGAGCACGCCTCACACTTCGTCGATCTCGTCTACCAGGCGCTCTCGCCCGGCTTCAACGACTCCGTCCCTCCCGTCCTCTGCTCACCCTTCGACGCCGAGCTCTTCGGCCACTGGTGGTACGAGGGCGTCGAGTGGCTCGAAACCGTCGCCCGCATCCTCCACGACTACGACACCGGCATCGCCCTCACCACCTGCTCCGCCTATCTCGACCGCTTCCCTCGCGGCGGCTTCCTCGCACTCCACGAAGGCTCCTGGGGCGCCGAAGGCAACAACCATGTCTGGATGAACAGCGAGACCGCCTGGACCTACGCGCATCTCTACGCCGCGGAACTCTCCTGCCGTGATATCTGCACCTCACCCGAGTGGCGTGATGGCGGCGTGGGTGAGCGCATCGTTAAACAGCTCTGCCGCGAGCTCCTCCTCCTCGAATCCTCCGACTGGCAGTTCCTCATCACCACCGGCGCCGCCCGCGACTACGCCGAGCTCCGCTTCAACACCCACCGCGAGCAGTTCAACGATCTCCGCAACCTCTGGGAGTCACTTCGCCGCGACGGCGCACTCAACGACGATCAGCTCAATCGCCTCGCCGCCATCGAGGAGCGCGACAACATCTTCGCCGACATCGACCCCAGCTTCTGGTCCGTAGGCTCCCACGCCACTCACTCCAGCACCAACGCCAACGGCTCTCCCAGAATCTCGCCGGAAAATCACTCAGACCCCCTCGTCGAAGCTCCCATCAACGACGCCTCTGTCTGCGAGGTTCACAAGTACGTTCTTCCGATCGACCACGGCACCGAGGAGACGGATGACCCCGCCTAACCTCCGCTCCAACGCGCCTGACGCGCACTCATCGAACGACGCCCCGCCAAAGCGCCCCTCGCTCACCCTCGTCAAGCGCTCCACGCCACGTGAAGCCCCGCGCCACACACCGCTCGCGCTCTGGCATCTGCTCTCTCTCGACGCGCCCTCGGTCGCCACCGTCTGGACCATCGCCGTCGCCTCCTCCGTAGGCCTTCATCTCCCCTGGAGCTCGCCCGCCGCCATGTTCGTCGCCGTCTGGATGCTCTACGCTGCGGACCGTCTTCTCGACGCGCGACCACTCCCCGGCGGCCAGTCACCGCCTGAGCTCGAAGAGCGCCACCGCTTCCATCATCGCCACCGCCGCGCCTTTCTCACGCTCATCGCCATCTCCGCCTGCGTCCTCGTCGCTCTGCTCCGCTCCCTCGACCCCCGCGCCATGCGCATCTACTCGCTTCTGGCCACACTGCTCGGAGCATGGTTCCTCATCATCCACGCGCGCCCTCTGCCCGGCGACGGCACCCATCGTCTCCCCAAAGAGCTCGCCGTCGGCATCTTCTTCCCCGCCGCCGTCTTCATCCCCACCGTCGCGCGCCTCCCGCAACTCCGCCTCGACCTCCTGCCGATCGCCCTTCTCCTCGCTGCCACCTGCTCGCTCAACTGCCTCTTCCTCTACGCCTGGGAACACCCCGATCATCGCGTTCAAGCTCATAGCTCCACCCGCTGGGCCACCAATCACCTCGTGACACTCACGAGCAGCGTCGCCGCGCTCTCTCTTCTCCTCATCCTCATCTCTCCGCTTCTCACCGCGTCCGCGCAACTCCATCGCGGCACAACCGTTCTCACCTCCTGCATCCTCGCCAGCTCGCTTCTGCTGCTCCTGCTGCATCACCTCCGCAATCGCCTCCATCCGCTCCACCTCCGCGCACTTGCCGATCTCGTGCTCCTCACGCCGCTCATCCCCCTCGCCCTCTCGTTCCGCGCTTGACCAACCCAGACCAACCAGACTTCGATCGCATCGCCGCAATCTATCGCTGGGGCGAGTACATCTCCCTTGGCCCGCTGCTGCAGCGCACCCGCACCCGCCTTCTCAACCAGCTCAACAATCCTCGCCACGCACTCGTCCTCGGCGACGGCGACGGCCGCTTCCTCGAGCAACTCCTCCTCCGCTACCCGCAATGCACCGCCGTCGCCGTCGACATCAGCGCCGTCATGCTCGACAAGGTCCGCAGCCGCTGCCTTGAATCCGTCCCCAACGCCGCCACTCGCCTCTCCACCCTGCAGCGCTCCGCACTCAATATCGATCCTCAGCCCTCAGCCGATCTCCCAACCCCCGACTTGATCGTCACGCACTTCCTCCTCGACTGCTTCTCGCAGCCCGATGTCGACGCCCTCGCCACTCGCATCGCCTCGCAGCTCACACCCGGCGCACTCTGGCTCGTCAGCGACTTCGCCCTCCCCTCCAGCCCGCTCCTTCGCCCTTTCGCCCGTCTCTACATTGCGTCGCTCTACGCCGCCTTCCGCCTGCTCACCGGCCTCCGCGTCAACCAGCTCCCCGACCCGCAATCAGCCCTGCACCGCAACGGCATGCGACGCATCGCGCGCTGCACTCTGCTCGGCGGCCTGCTCTACACAGAGCTCTGGCGGCGCGAGTAGACTTGCCTACACGCGCAACCCACCCGGCTGCGCGAACATCCACCACCCTATGAGCTCCTCCACGCAGCCGCCGCGGATCCCCTACAATGCGCCGGATCGCAGCGTCCAGCGTGATCCCGTTTCAGACCCTGAGCCGCCCGTCCCCTCGCTGCCCGAGCCCGACCCCGGCGTCTTTCATCACGATCCGGCACCCGACCCCACAAAGACCCCAAAAGACTGCACATGAACCTGTTCATCCTTCGCCACGCCAGCGCCGGCACACGCCGCACCAATCCCGCCCTTGACGTCAAGCGCCCTCTCGACAAAGACGGCAAGCGCCACTGCATCCACCTCGCGCTCCTGCTCAGCGCCCTCTCCATCAACTTCGATCTCATCGTCTCCAGCCCGCTCAAGCGCAGCCAGCAGACCGCGCAGCTCGTCGGCACCGAGACCGGCTACGAGACCCCCATCCTCATCTCCAACGCCCTCGCGCCCACCGCCACCTATCCGCAGTTCCAGCGCCTTCTCCACGAGTGCGCAGCTTATGAGAACGTAATGGTCGTTGGCCACAACCCCAACATCACGGCCTTCCTCACACACCTCGTCTGCGGCCACAACGGCCAGGATGGCACGCGCAACCAGCCGCGCATCCGCTTGCGCAAAGGTTCCATCGCGCGCCTCAACATGCAGCGCGGCCCCGCCGCCCTGCAATGGCTGCTCGACCCTCGCGTCGTCAAAGCGCTCTACGCCACATCAACAAAGAGCTCGCGTCGAAAGATCTCGCGGAAGTAAGGCGCCTCTTTCTTCAGCGACCACAACTCCAGCTCCGCTCCCCCGCGCAACGGAATCAGGTCCATGATCACGCGCTTCGGATACACCCTCGTCCGTACGCGCACCGCAGCCGTATTCCCGCGGTCCTGGTTCAGCGTCTGCGCCAGCCGCAGCAGCATAATGGCGCGAATTACATGCCCATGTTCCTCCAGCGGCACTGTCCTCATCACGCGATCCATCGGGTCCGGCCGCGTCTTGCCCTGGTAGCGCGCAATGGCCCCCACAATCGCCCGCTGCTGCGGCGAGAACCCGAAAATCTCCGAGTTCGCAATGATGTACTGCGAGTGCCGGTGTCTTCCCTGGTGGTTCATGTATTTGCCCACGCCCTGCATCACCGCCGCCGCGCGCAGCCATAGCCTGTACTCCTCCGGCAGCTCGTGCACACGCTCCAGCTGATCGAAGATCTGCCCCGCCTGCTCGCTGTGCGGAGCCGCCTTCTTCAGATCCACTCCATAGTGCTTGCACAGCTCCAGCACGCCCTTCCACCGCTCGGCCTCCATCGTCCGATGCACGCTCGCCCGCGTGTCGGTCTCCGCCAGCATCTGCGCCAGCATCCCGTCGCGCAGTCCCAGCCGCGAGTACCGGAATCCCTTCAGCCCCATCCGCTCCAGCAGCGCCGCGTACACCTGCGCTCCGCCGCTGATAATCTCCGACCTCCGTGGCCCGATCCCCGGCATCGCCGCCCTCTGCGCGTTGTTCATCTTCAGCAGACGATCCGCAATCCGCCGCACGGCCACCGTATCCGTCGTCAACGCAGCCACGCCCGGCAGACGTCCACGCTTGCCCTTCGCCGGCGCGCGTTCAATCACGCCCTCCGCCGGCAGGTGATGCGAGGCCTCCGCCAGCGCCGCCGCCGTTCCCGACGTCGCAATGACCAGCCCCACCCGCGGATGGCCCAGCTTGCGCTCTGTGCGCCGCAGTTCGCGGTCGATAAACTTCCGCAGCCTCGCAACATCGGTCTTGCTCGCCGGATCCGTCCTCAGAAACTCCTGCTGCAGCCGCACCGCGCCCAGCGGCAGGCTCACCATGCTCTGAATCTGTCCGTGGTCGGAGAACGTCACCTCGCAGCTTCCGCCGCCAAGATCGACGAGCATGCAGCGCCCGCGCGCTCCCGGCTCATGCGTCACTATCCCCAGGTGGATCAGCCGACCCTCTTCCAGGCCCGAGATCACCTCCACATTCCATCCCGTCGCCGACTTCACCCACGCGCGAAACGCCTCTGAGTTGCGCGCATCGCGCATCGCGCTCGTGGCCACTACTCTGACTCGATCCGCTACATGAACTTGCGTCGCCTTATGAAATCTCTTCAGGGCCTTGATGGTGTTCGCCATCGCCTCCGGAGAGATAACTCCTGTGTCAAAAACACTTTCGCCGAGTCGTGTTACCTCCCGGTCTTCGTATAACGTCTTAAGTCTGTGCTGTTGCACCGAAGCAATCGCAAGCCGACAGGAGTTCGAGCCGATATCGATGGCTGCGAAAGTTGGCATTTAAGTTTGAATCCTTTTTCCCCGGAGTTCGTCCTTCACTAGCAACGATACATGGATGCCCACTCGCTCCGCATGAGACGCACATCGATTCCTGCATTCCCAGCCTCTGCATTCCCGGCTGAACAACTCGCAGCAACGCCGCACCTGCGCGCTGTCGTCGCCGAGACTCCCGCCCGCCCCGTGCTCTACGTCGAGAGCACACGCCCCACCGCGCCGCATCTCGAACGGTGGTCGCTGCGCAGCATCATCCTTCTTCTTTCGCTCTGGGCCGCGATCTTCCTCGCCGCCTCCGCCACTCCCTCACTGCTCGACGACGCCGACGCCACTCACTCACAAGCCGCGCAGGCCATGCTTCACACCGGCGACTGGGTCACACTTCACGTCAACGGCATTCGCTATCTCGAAAAGCCTCCGCTCCCTTACTGGATCGCCGCCTCCAGCATGCGCCTCTTCGGCGAGAACACCTTCGCGGTTCATCTCCCGCTCGCGCTCACCATCCTCGGCCTCGCGCTCCTCGGCTACGCCTGGGGACGCCGCGCATTCTCCGAGCGCGCAGGCCTGTACGCCGCGCTCTTCACACTCACCTCCGCCGGTGTCTTCCTCTTCACACGCATCTTCATTCCAGACGCTCTGCTCTCTCTTCTGCTCGCGCTCTCCCTCTACGCCGCACTCCGCGCACTCGACTCACACAACACACCGGGTGCCCCACCCTCGACCGGCGCATCCGGGCAGGCCGGAGTCCCTGGCGAGCGTCCTTTGCTCGGTGGGGTGGAGCGTGGGTTGCGCTGGTCAGCTCTCATGTGGAGCGCCCTCGCCTGCGCCGTGCTCACCAAGGGCCTGGTTGCCATCGTCTTCCTCTTCGCCGCCGTCGGCCTCTTCCTCATCCTCACCGGCGAGTGGCGTCGCTGGCGTCTGCTCCATCCCTTCACCGGTATCGCACTCTTGCTCGCCATCGCCGCACCCTGGCACATCCTCGCCGCGCTGCGCAACCCGCCCGTTCCCATGCCCGCGGGCTACGGCTTCCCCTCGCACGCCGGATGGACGTGGTTCTACCTCTACAACGAACACATCGCGCGCTTCCTCGGCACTCGCGTCCCCCGCGACTACAACAAGCTTCCCGCCGCACTCTACTGGGCGCTGCACATCGTCTGGCTCTTCCCCTGGAGCCTCTTTGCCCCCGCCGCCATCGCCGTCGCATGGCGCGAGCGCCACCGCCTCAGCGAATCCGCCTGGCGTTCCTTCACCGAGCGGTCCGTCCTCCTGCTCACCATCTTCTCCGTCATCATCCTCGGCTTCTTCTCGCTCTCCACCAACCAGGAGTACTACACCTTCCCCGTCTACCTTCCGCTGCTGCTCCTCACCGCCGCGGCACTCGCGTATCTCGAAAGACATCCCTCACCGCGCCGTCCTGCCATCACCTTCGCGCACGCCTCACTCACTGTCCTCGGTCTCGCCATCGCCTCCGCTCTCGCTTACGGCCTCTGGACCTCCCGTCACCTCGCGTTCGTTCCGGACATCGGTTCACTCCTCGCGCATCGCGGCGTCGGCGACTACACGCTCTCGATGTCCCACTTCTTCGACCTCACCGGCCCATCCTTCGCCGCCCTCCGGCTTCCAGCCGCGCTCGCGGCCCTCGCCTTCGCCATCGGCCCGCTCACCGCCTGGGTCCTGCGCGCGCGCCGTCATCCACTCGCCTCTACCGCAACCATCGCCCTCACCTCTGCCACCTTCCTCCTCGCCGCGCACATCGCGCTCATCCGTTTCGCTCCCATGCTCTCCTCGCGCGACTTCGCCTCCACCATCCAGAGCCTCGAAGCCGACCACGCCATCGCACCTAACTCGCAGATCCTTCTCTTCGGCGACCAGGCCTACGGCTCTTCCATCCCCTTCTACCTTGGCCACCACGTCTCGCTCGTCGACGGCCGCAGCACCTCCATGCTCTTCGGCAGCCTCTTCCCTGACGCGCCGCACATCTTCCTCACATCCCAGGACCTGCTCGCTCAATGGGGCCAAGGTCCGCGCAAGGTCCTCTTCGTCCCGCTCGAAAAGCGTGACGTCGTCGATCGCCTCCTCGGCCCGCACCAGATCCTCCTCAAAGAAACCTCCGGCAAGGCGCTCCTCACCGACCGCCCCCTCGATCGCTCTGGATCAAGACCTTGAGGCCGAAGTTTTGAAAGGACGCTGAACAGGAAGTTTTGAAAGGACGCTGAACAGGAAGTTTTGAAAGGACGCGGCTGGTAGCCTTGGGCTTTTAGCCCAAGGTCTCCGCGCCGTAACGTCAAGCTTAGAAAAAGGGGCTTTAGCCCCTGGGGGAAATGTTGAACCACCTCCTTGCCCCTCACTCCGTGAGACCATAAAGAAGTCCTCCGACGTGACGTTTACTACGGCAGTTTCGAATCCCCCTCTCTCCGCTCGAGGCCGCATTTCCGCGTCCCGTTCCTGGCGATGGTCGTCCCTGGGCCTCATCACCCTCCCCTGGCTCATCCTCCAGTTCGGCGGCATCTTCTCCCCTGGCCTGCTCGACGACGTCGACTCCGTCTACATCGAGATCGCCCGCGAGATGATGCTCCGCCACAACTACGTCACGCCCTTCATCGACGGCATCCGCTTCTTCGACAAGCCGCCCCTCATGTACTGGATGGCCGCCGGCGGGATGCACCTCTTCGGCGTCCACGACTGGGCCGCACGCCTCCCGCTTGCCCTTGGCGTTCTCGCTCTTCTCTTCGCTGTCTACGCGCTCGGCATCCGCCTCTTCGCCGCCATTTCGCCCGCGCACGCGCCCGACCGCGGCGGCCTCTACGCTGCCCTCGCGATGGCGCTCTCCCTCGGCCCCTACCTCTACACCCGCTTCTACATCCCGGACATCCTCATCGCCCTCTGGATGACCCTCGCCGTCCACCTCTTCCTCATCGCCCTCGACCGCGCCCGCGCATCCACCGCCATCACCCCAACTCCGGGTGCCCCACCCTCGGCTTCCGCAGGAAGACAGGGTGGGGTATCGCGCGTGGAAGCGCGCGAGAAACGCCCGGCGGCCAAATCTCCGGGTGCCCCATCTGTACGTTCGCCGGGGTCCCTGGCGAGCTTGCTCGCAAGGGTGAAAGCGGACGGGTGGGTTCGCACGATCTCCGGCTCCCCACTCCTCCCCATGCTCGGCTTCGCCTTGATCCTCGCGCTCAGCGTGCTCACCAAGGGCCTCATCGGCATCGTCTTCCCCCTCGCCTTCGCTCTGCTCTACCTAGCCTTCACGCGCGAACTCCTTCTCCTCCGCAAGCTCAGCATCATCCCCTCAACCCTCCTCTTCCTCGCCATCGCCTTCCCCTGGCACATCCTCGCCGCGCTCCGCAACCCGGCCATCGCCATGCCCACCGGCCTCGGCCTCCCCTCACGCGCCGGCTGGGCCTGGTTCTACCTCTACAACGAGCACATCGCCCGCTTCCTCGGCCGCCGCATCCCCCACGACTACGGCCAGGTCCCCATCCCGCTCTTCTGGCTTCTGCTCCTCCTCTGGCTCTTTCCCTGGACCGCCTTCCTTCCCTCCGCGGTTCTCGGAGCCATCAAGCAGCTGCGCTTCGCACGCGACGCACGCACCCGCCTCAACCAAGCCTCCCTCGCTCTTCTCCTCTGGGCCGGCATCATCCTCGGCTTCTTCACCATCTCCTCGCGGCAGGAGTACTACCACCTCCCCGCGCTTCCCGCCCTCGCTCTCCTCGTCGGAGGCCTGCTCGCCGCGGCTGACCGCGCTGTCGCACCCTCGCCCATCCCTTTCGCAGACAACGCGCCCCAACGCGTCCTCCGCGGCTCACTCTTCTTCCTCGTCCCCGTCGGCACGCTGCTCTTCCTCGTCTGCGGATACTTCGCCCTCACCGCGCCCCGCCCGCGCCCCGGCGTCACACTCAACGACCTGCTCAGCTCCAACCCCGCGCTCTACAATCTCTCGCTCGGCCACATCTTCGACCTCACCGGCTCCGCGATGGGTTTCTTCCGCTGGCCCCTCACCGTCGTCGCCCTCTCCGCGCTCGTGCTCGGTCCCATCCAGCACCTCCTCCGCCGCCACAGCTCCGGGCTCGACAAGCTATCCCGCACCTTCCCTGCGAACCTCCTCCTCGCCGCTGCTATGACCGCCATCCTCGTCGCCGCGCATGAAGGCTACGTCCGCTTCAACCCCATCCTCGGCTCCCGAGACATCGCCCTCGCCATCAACGCGCAAAAGCGCCCCGGCGACCTCATCCTCATCGACGGCGAGCTCACCTCCGGCTCCTCGCTGCTCTTCTACACCCGCCAGCCCGCGCTCCTCGTCAACGGCCGCATCAACGGCCCCTGGTTCGGCAGCTTCTTCCCCAACGCCCCACACATTTTCCTGGACGACAAAGCTCTCCGCCAGATGTGGTCCGGCCCCCACCGCATCTTTCTGCTCACCTACAACCCCACCACCCGCCAGCGCGACCTCGCCCCCTCCGGCCCGGTCATCGACCTCGCCGACTCCGGCGGCAAAACCCTCCTCACCAACCGCTGAAGTAGTTAGCAGTTAGTCGTTAGTAGTTAGTGAGTTTTCGCTGAGATGTTTTTGCGGATCGTCGCAATCGACGCGTTCAGAATCGTGCCCTCTTCAACCACGAGTTGTTGCGCCGATTCAATCTCACGGCGATCTCCAAACCCTGGTGTCATTGCCAGCTCAAGCTGAGTCTCGACCTCCAGCGCCGATCGCGCGCCACGCCAAGAAAGCTCTAAAAGTCGCGCTGCGTCAGCCTCCCACGTCCCTCCGCAATATTGCTCGAAACCGAAACCGCAGCTCTGCGCAACTGATTCGTCAATCCAAATCGCTCATCCGCCGGAAACTTGCGTGTGGCTCCGTATACCGCTGTTGCCAGCTCCATCGCCTTCTGCCACGCCACCGAACTTCGTAAAGAAGAAACTGCCAAACCAGCCCGCCTTTCACTAACCACTAACTACTAACCACTAACTACTCGCCTTCCGGCGCCTCCACCCTTCCGCCTTCCTTCAGCTTGTAAACCTTCCCTCTGTAATAAAAGTTTTCCCCACCATAGCTCGCCGCCCACAACACACTGCCCAGCAGATCCCGCAGCGGATAAATCGCCGTATTCGAAACCCACTCCGAATCCCCCAGCGCTGTCAGCACCGCGCCCGCCTGCACAAACCGGTTCACCACCATGGCGATCAACCACACCAGCCCCAGCGCCACGTGCCCGCTCAGCAATCCCCACAAAAATCCCAGCAAACCAAACGGCATCGCGAACGTCAGTCCGCTGCCCAGGTGTCCCCACGGCCGTGAACGCCGCGTGCTCTGCATCCACCGCAGCTGGTTCCGGAAGCTCAGCGCGAACGGCGAGTTCTGCACCATCAACCGGATCACATGCGTCGCCATCATCACGCCTGTACCCTGCGCCGCCAGCCTGTTGCCCAGCACAAAGTCGTCGGCATAAAACTGCCCCAGCTCCGCGAAACCACCCACATCCTGAAAGCTCTTGCGCCTTACCGCCATCGTCGCGCCCAGGGCAAATTTCGTGCCCTCGATCATGTCCGCCACCAGCACTCCGCTCGTCATTTCCACACTCTTGCCCACCGCATCCAGCCGCGACGAAAACCCCGCACCCTCATGCGCCGTCCCCAGGTACACGCAGCTCGCCAGTCCCACATTCGGATCCTTCAACGTCTGCACCATCGCGCGCAGATAGTTCGGCCGCACCCGCACATCCGCATCGCTCGTGATAAACAGATCGTTCTTCGCTTCGGCGTTCAACTTCTCCAGAGAGAACACCTTCGCGTTATGAAACTTCGGCATCGGCTCGCCGCACGTCACAAACTTCGCATTCACCTTCGGATACCGCTCGCCCACCCGCTTGGCCAGGCGCAGGCCCTCGTCCGCATCATGCCGCGCGCAGAACAGCAGCTCGTACTCCGGATAATCCTGCTCGAAGAACGTCTCGAAATTTCGTTCCATGCCCTCTTCGGTGCCATGCACCGGCTTCAGCACGCTCAGCCCTGGCAGAAAGTCCGCCGGCCTGCGCTCCTCGCGCCGCCGCCTTAGCGCAAACCGCGCCGCCGCCGCCACCACCATGCCGCAGTAAATCGAAGACGTCACCGACCCGACGGCCGCCACCCAGAAAAGAACGCGAAGTGCAATATGCATAATTAGAAAAACATAGACTTATCAGGCCGAAAGACGGGCTTCCCCCTGGCAATCCCAGCGACAAAACCCCGTTCCTCCAGTTTAACCGCTTCCACCAGAGCCCCGCGTTTTAACTGGCAACTGAAACTGACAACTGAAAACTGAAAACTGACAACTGAAAACTGACAACTGACAACTGACAACTGAAAACTGGCAACTGAAAACTGAAAACTGGCAACTGGCAACTGAAAACTGAAAACTGAAAACTGAAAACTGATCGCGCAAATCTTATGGCAGGATCTTTCGCAAGCACCAGGGCTCTCCCGTTCGCGAATCCACAGCCCGCAGCCCGCAGCCCGCAGCCCGCAGCCCGCAGCCCGCAGTTCAAAGCTCGCAGCCAAAAGCTCGCAGCCAAAAGCCCGCAGCTCGCAGCTCGCAGCTCAAAGCTGTCCGCCCAACGCCCTTCGCAGAATCTCCGCGCACCCCCAACGCCACGCGAGTACCATGTCCCCCATGCGAGCCGCGCTCTCTCTGCTGATTCTCGCCCTCACCTCTCTCGCCTCCGCCCAGAGCTTCGACTGCAAGCTCGCCCAATCCCCATCTCCAAGCCCGCATCCGGCAACCGCATACCGGCAACGCGCAGCGGATTGACAGTCCGTCAACTCAGCCGGCCGGCAGCTCTCCCATTGCAGGCGCCTCTCTCACAGGGAGATCGTGCACAGCGACTTCATGCACAGCAGGCTCCTCTGGAATCACGGCTTCCGTCTCTGGCTCGCTGTCGAAGCCTGCCATAGGCAGGTCAACCTTCAGCACCGTAATGCGCACCGTCTTCACGACGATGTAGACGAACTTCATGGTCACGGCAACGCCGAATAGCGCCAAAGCCGCGACCTTCAGATAGGCCAATGGAATCCCTTCTTGTTCAACTGGGCTGCGGTAGGAATGTCGAGCCATCATCATGAACGTCGCATGCCGAGTCAACGGAATAAAGGTCACGGCCGCTGGTTACCGTAGGAACGATTGCAGCCTTCATTCGGAGATGGGCGGGTTCGCGCGGAGTACCATGTCCCCCATGCGAGCCGCGCTCTCTCTGCTGATCCTCGCCCTCACCTCTCTCGCCTCCGCCCAGACCTTCGACTGCAAGCTCGCCCAATCCCCCCGCGAAAAAGCCGTCTGCTCCGACACCCGCCTCTCCGCACTCGACGCCGAAATCGGCGCCAACTACAAGAACCTCCGCGCCCGCCTCTCCCCCGAATCCGCCGCGCTCGTCCAATCCGACCAGCGCGAATGGCTGCACTGGATCGACCTCGTCTGCCCCGCCAGCGGCAAAGGCGTCGCCGCTAACCAGACGCAGTGCCTTCAGAACCAGTACCTCACTCGCGCGCACGACCTCGCCAAGGACAAGATCGCGCCCCTCGGCAGCACCGTCATCTTTCCCCGCTCGCACTTCCTCTTCAAACCCGGCAATGCCCCAACCAGCGGCCCTCCCGTCGACCCCGGCTTCGGCTACGGCAGCCTCCGCTGGCCCCAAATCGACAG
>DATNGO010000060.1:0-32543 GCA_035605855.1 Acidobacteriaceae bacterium
CTTCGCACTTTCATAGACACGATGTAACAATCGCTGCATCATGTTCTTCCGGCTCCGCACAAGAGGCCTCGCGACTACATTTGTCCTGATCGTTCTGAGCTTTCATTATGGACAGAACTCCAGGGTTCTCGCTCGTTCCTCGGCGCGCGCTATTCTCAAAACTGGTCCGACGGTACGGATTGAACTGATTGGCGATTCCACCCAGACAAATAACGCTGGTTATGGCCGCGGCTTTTGTGCGAACCTCACAGCTCTCGTCGACTGCCTCAATATGGCCCATGGCGGAGCCAGCACGAAGACCTTCCGCGCAGATGGATTCTGGGCCAGGAGCCTGGCCACCAAACCGGATTACATGCTGATCCAGTTCGGTCACAACGACATGGAGTCGTCCGACCACCTTCCGCGACAAACGACGATGGCCGAGTACGAGCAGAATCTCCGCCAATTCGTCAGCGAAGCGCGGGCCTCTGGCATTCGTCCCATCCTCGTCACTCCACTTACGCGCCGTTACTTCGGCCCGGACGGCAAGATCCATAGCGATCTGCTCGCGCACGCCGACGCAATGAAGCGAGTAGCAGCTACCATGCGTGTGCCGTTGATAGATCTTCAATCCGAGAGCATCGCCTATCTCGACAAGATCGGCGCTTCTGCGGGCCAGGCGCTCGGAATCACAAAGAAGGACACCGACGGCCGAACCATACCCGACAAAACTCATCTCAACTGGCAAGGAAGCTATGTCTTCGGCCGCATGGTTGCCGTCGATCTTGGAAAGGCCGTGCCGGCGCTTGCTAAATATGTGCGGCCCCAGCCGGCAGAACTGCCCGAGCAAGGCAAGCTCGCGATGCGCGTGATACATCAAGAGCCCTTCAAAATCGTGTTGGTCGGGGACTCAACCGTCGCCGAAGAAGGCGGCTGGGGTCCGGGCTTCTGCGCGACGCTGACACCGAATGTCACCTGCGTTGACCTCGCACGCAACGGCCGCAGTACAAAGAGCTACATCGACGAAGGCCTCTGGGCAAAGGCACAGGCAGAGCGCGGCCAGTATTACTTCATTCAGTTTGGCCACAACGACCAGAAACCGGCCCTATCACTTCACACAGATCCCCAAACCACCTTCCCCGCCAACCTGCACCGCTTCATTAATGACGTTCGCGCTATCGGCGGCATCCCCATCCTGGTAACTCCTCTGAGTCGCCGCAATTACAGAGACGGCGCGCTCATTCAGGATGACGGCCTCGGCGACTACGCGGCGGCTATGCGCCAGGTCGCCGAGCAGGAGGATGTCACGATCGTCGACCTGCTAAGCGTGTCGCGTCGCCTGCTCGCCGGAATGGACCAGCAACAAGCCGATCAGTTCGATGCCCAGGCCCATCCGGACGCTAAAGCAGAGAACGGCGCCGTAAAACCAGATCGGACCCACCTCAACGAGCATGGCAAGCAGGTCTTTGGCAGGCTGGTCGCCGACAACGTCATCCGCACACAGGTTGAGCTGGGGCCCAACGTCGTCGGAGTTCCTGAACAAGCCGCGAACCGTGCGGCACAGCAACCCGCTCCAACCGACGGCCACTGAACCCCATCTGCATTCACCTTGCATCCGTGCAACTGCATCGGCGCGGCGACATGATTGACAACGTCCCTGCATTCGCACTAGTGTTCCTCTCGAAACTGTTTCCGATTCGAATCCACAATGGAAAATCGAGTGACCTTCACTTCCCTTCGAACTGCCGTCGTTTGCCTCATCACGCTGACCCTTTCAACGGCTCTTATCGCACAGGAGGCGCCCCCGCCTCCGAAGCCGGCGCCAACTGTAGTCGCCGGCATTCCCGTGAACTACGACCAGACAAAAGTTGGCGCCTATACCCTTCCCGATGCACTCGTGCTGGACAACGGCAAACCTGTCCGTGACGCGAAGACCTGGACAAAGAAGCGCCGTCCGGAGATCGTCTCCATCTTCGAAACCCAGCAATACGGCAAGGCGCCGGGCCGCCCTGCCGCCGAATCCTTCGACGTTTTCGACAAGGGCACTCCTGCGCTCAACGGCAAGGCGATTCGCAAGCAGGTGATGATCTATCTCACTCCCGGCCACACAGGCCCTGCGATTCAGCTGCTCATGTATCTGCCCGCAGGCGCCACCAAGCCTGTTCCGATGTTTCTCAGCATCAACTTCGGTGCCGTGCAGAATGCAGTCAACGATCACGGTATCAAACCTGAGACCGTTTGGAATCCCAAGACGAATACCCGCATCACGCCCCCCGCCGGACGCGGCTTTGGTCGCCTCAACGTCGAGCCGCTTCTCGAGGCCGGCATCGGAGTCGCCACCTTCTACTACGGCGACGTCGATCCCGACTACCTGACCGGTTTCAGCAACGGCATTCGCGCAGTCTATGCGGGCTCCGGCGGCACTGAACAGAATCGCGCACCGGATGCCTGGGGATCCATCGCTGCATGGGCCTGGGGCATGAGCCGCGTTGAAGACTACTTCGAAACCGACAACGGCGTCGACGCAAAACGTGTGGCTATTCACGGTGTCTCTCGCCTCGGCAAAACCGTGATGTGGGCGGGTGCGCACGACGAGCGCTTCGCCGCGGTCATCGCAAGTTGTTCCGGCGAGGGTGGCGCGGCGCTGAGCCATCGCGATTACGGCGAGACCATCGCGCATCTCACCGCGCCCACGCGTTACCCCTACCAGTTCGCCGCGAACTACGCGAAGTGGGGTGGCTTCCCGGACAAAGCTCCCATGGATGCGAATATGCTCGTCGCACTCATCGCACCGCGCCCCCTTCTGCTGCAAACGGGCAGCACGGACTTCTGGTCTGATCCCAAAGGCGAGTTTCTTGCAGAGGTCGCCGCCGGACCGGTATACAAGCTTCTCGGCAAGCAGGACCTCGGCACAGATGTATGGCCTGCGCCGAAACAGCCCATACTCACCAATGGTCTCAACTACTACATGCACGAAGGTGGTCACGGCATGGTGCCCAGCGACTGGGACATCTACCTTAAGTTCCTCAAGCAGAGCCTTCATCCGGAGCGCTAGATGAGATGCGTCTTTGCGGCCCTCGCCCTGGCGGCTCTGGCCTTCACAGCCGCTGCGCAAACGACATCCGACCCTCTCCTCACTGGCTTCAAGAGCCCGCCCGATTCTGCGCGACCGCGCACCTGGTGGCACTGGACCAACGGCAACGTCACTGAAACTGGCATCACCAAAGACCTCGAGTGGATGAAGCGCGTCGGCATCGGCGGCTTTCAACTCACTGATGTCTCAGCCGGCGGAGGCCAGGAGGTTGAACCAAAGATTCACTTCGGCACCGAGGAGTGGTACCACGCCGTTCGTCATGCCGCTGAAGAAGCGCGCCGCCTCAATCTCGAGATGAGCATCTTCAGCTGTGCCGGCTGGAGCGAAGCCGGCGGTCCATGGGTCACGCAGTCCATGGCGATGAAAAAACTCGTCTGGAGCGAGACCACGATCGACGGTCCCAGGCGCTTCGATGGCCAGCTTCCCTCGCCACCTTCGAACGAGGGACCAGTGCGCGATTCAACCGCAGGTGCCCGCCCAGACGCCCCGCACTTCTACCGTGACTCGGCCGTCATCGCCTACCTCACACCACAGGACTCGGTGCCCATGGCATCGCTGCATCCGCACGCCACGACCAACGACGGTTCTATCGACAGCGCACCTCTGCTCGACGACAGCCTCAATACATCCATCACAATCACTGCTCCTAAGGGCGGCTCGCCCGCATGGCTGCAGTATGAGTTCGATCAGCCTTTTACGGCACGAGCCCTTTCCTTTGGCGCGCATGGCCGCATTCCGGTCGGCAGGATTCTCGCTGGTAATGACGGCCGCACATTCCACACAATCCTCACGATGCCCGGACCGCAGGGCTATCACGGTGCCTCCATCCGCACCTACGCTTTTCCCGCAACAACCGCGCGCTACTTCCGGGTCGAGCTCGATGCTGCTGGCCTTACTCCTGCTGCCGTAATTCACGGTGGCCCGCTGGTCCCCGCAAGCAACTATGTGGTCACTGAAGCGATCTTCTACAGCGACGCTCGCGTAAGGCGCTGGGAGGACAAAGGCGCGTTCGGCAGTCTGATGGATGTGTACGATGTTGTACCAACTCCATCTGCGACCCCTTCCGCTGAGATCAACCCTGACGACGTCATCGACATCACCTCACGCATGCGTCCTGACGGCACGCTCGACTGGGATGTTCCGGCCGGACACTGGACGATCCTGCGCATGGGCTACTCACTTACCGGCGCCCGCAATCGCCCCTCGGTCCCTGCGGGAAGCGGTTATGAGGTCGACAAACTCAACGCGGCCTATGTGCGTCAATACTTCTCCGGCTACGTCGATCCCCTGCAGCAGCATCTCGGTTCCCTGCTCGGCTCGACCACGCACTACATGACCATGGACAGTTGGGAAGCCGGGATGCAGAACTGGACTGACGACATGATCGCGCAGTTCACCCGCCGCCGTGGTTACGACCCGCGGCCGTGGCTGCCCGTGCTCGCTGGTCGCGTAGTGGGGAGCGCCGATCTGAGCGATCGTTTCCTCTGGGACTTCCGCCGCACTCTCGCCGACATGTACGCGGATGAGTTTTACGGAACCATGTCCGACGAATTGCATAAGCGAGGCATGGAGGACTACGCCGAGGCCTCGGGCGTCGCGCTCGAAATCCCCGAGGACACTCTGCTCAACAAGAGCAGGATCGATATCCCCATGGCGGAGTTCTGGGTGCACGCACTGCATCCCGAGTCGATGTACTACGTCGACGTTCGCGGCGCGGCGTCCACTGCGCACGTCTATGGCAAACCTATCGTCGCGACGGAGTCCTTCACCGGCGGCGGCTATGAGTCACCCTTCACTCTGAAGAAGATCGCAGACTACTGGTTCGCTCAGGGCGTCAACCGTCTGGTCTTTCACACCTCGGCGCAGCAACCGCTCGACACTCCACCCGGCAACACCATGGTGGGCACGCACATCAATCGCAACATCACCTGGGCTGAAGAGGCTCGCCCTTTCATGGATTACGTGGCGCGCGTCTCGTACATGCTCCAGCAGGGCAGCTTCGTCGCGGATCTCGCTTACCTGTTACCCGAAGGCGCGCCATCGACGATGCCGTTCTGGGGTTCCGGCCTTAAACCTGCGCTGCCAGCGGGCTATGACTACGACTACATCAATACCGACATTCTGCTTCATCACACCAGCGCTGACGCAGACGGAATTCATCTCGACAGCGGCATGACCTACCGCGTGTTAGTCCTGCCGCCTACACAAGAGATGACCCCTGAAGTTCTCCGCAAGCTTCACGAATTGGTGTCCGCTGGCGCAATCATTCTCGGTCCACGCCCCACGGCTTCGCCGAGCCTCGAACACTATCCCAACGCCGATGATGAAATCCGCGCACTCGCCACCGATCTCTGGGGCGACACCGACGGAATCACCGACAATCAGCATCACTTCGGCAAAGGCACAGTCTACTCAGGCCTCGCTCTCAGCGACCTGCTCGCTCGTCTGCATATCGACCCAGACTTCGCCTCCGCAGGCTACCCGGACCAGGCTCCAGCGTGGATTCATCGTCGTCTCTCCAAGGGCGATGCGTACTTCGTAGCGAATCAGTCCGACCAGCCCGCACACATGACAGTTCGTCTGCGAGCCACAGGATCGAACGTACAAGTCTGGCGGCCGATGGACGGCTCAGCCGCCGCAGCGGCCGCAACTACCGGCGCAAGCGTCGAGAACTATTCAGGCAATCGCCAGCCGGGCATGCAACCCGCGGCCTACACTCAGCAGTCGGGCTTTACCACCGTTCAACTCGATCTTGCTGCCCGCGAATCCGTCTTCATTGTGCTTCGCAACCACGGGCAACCGCCGGCCGCTGCAGCTGCGCCCGCGCTTCACACTGTCATGACGATCCAGGGTCCGTGGACTGTGACGTTTCCCCCGCACTTCGGTGCACCCGCAAGTATCCGTCTCGGCAAACTCAGCTTTTGGACGGAGAACTCAGATCCTGGAGTCAAGTTTTTCTCCGGCACGGCAACCTATTCCACTACCTTCACCGTGCCTTCCTCTGCGCTTCGCGTAAAGCACCTGGTCCTTCACCTCTCTGGCGTTCGCGACATCGCCCGAGTCAGGATCAACGGCAAGCCTGCGGGTCTCACATGGGCCCCGCCCTACAACGTAGACGTCACCGGCACACTCCACGCAGGTTCCAACAAGCTGGAGATTGCCGTGACGAATGAATGGACGAATCGCATCCTCGGTGACCGCAGTTTGCCCGCCAATCAGCGCATTCTTTCCGGCGTGCCGCCCAGCCGTTTCGGGCCACCACCGGTACTGCCGGACTCGGGCATTAGCGGCGACATCATGTTGCTGGGCGTAGCCTCACGCTAGGCCCCCTCCCCCCGAATGTGCGCAAAGTCTTCACCCTATTCGAGTTAGGGGTGGACTTTACGTATGAGTGTCGTTAACTTCCCTGGAATCAGCAGTTTAAAGCCAAATTCTTGATTACAGGTGAGTTAACGGGGAGGGGGGTACTTTTTTTCGGCCTATAAGCAAGGGGCGTTTTCGAGGGGCTTCAGGTGGAGGACGCAAGCTTCAGGACGTGATCGAGATCAATTGCAAAGCCCAGCCCGATAGGCGACTGCGATGCAAGTTGCATCGCAGCCGCAAGCGAACCGGGCTCTTGTATTCCGCTACTGCTTGAAGATGTGGATTCCTGCAAATGATCCGCCGCCGGGTGTGCAGACGAAGGACGTTGAGGAAATGACCCAGCCCGCGCCTTGCGGCGTCTGCTGTCCACAACCCTGCATTTGACCGGGGAGAATGATCTGTTTCTGGTTGAACATGCCACCCGATTCGGTGAGCGTTCCGGTGATGGGGCCCGTGAAGAGGATCGGCTCCCCCGCCTGATAGACATTCGCGAGAGTACCGAAGGAGGTGTAGTCGGTGCCGGATGGAATGGTGACTGTCGTGCCATTGTCCAGCACACCACCGTCGGGTACCTGCAGTATGCCCGTTTCCATCGGAGCAACCTGCGACGTTCCGTTGTAGACGTAGTAGCTATAGAAGCCTTTGCTGAGGGTGGTCGCGGTCTGCGGCTGGAATTCGAACAAGCCGGCAGCCGTATTATTGGCGGTTGAATATTGCGTGCCAAAGCCCAGATTCGTATCAACCAGATAGAGATAGGGTTCGCCTGTCGTTGAAGTAGTAACCCGACCGGTTGCAGGGGCGACCGTGTAGCTGAAGGCCCCGACGGTGCCGGGCTGTCCACCGTTCGCCGTGTATGTTCCAGACGCGTTGACCCACTGGAACCCGGCCAACTTCCCTGCGGTCGGACCAGTCGGGGCGGGCGTCAGGAGCTGAAGCTCCACACGGATTTGCCCGTTGGGACCTTTTGTACTGAAGGAGGTCGTTGAGGTGACATTGCCATAAAGAAGCAGATTCTGACTGCTGAAAGGATTGCTCGCAATGTTTGCGAGATTCTGCTGTTGGGCTCGACCCGCAACCAGACTGTTCGTTGTATAGGGATCGATCGACATGAAGTAGAAGTTTTGTGGATCGATTGCATAGATGGCGAAGTTGCTGGGCCAATCCGGCATGTGCGAGTTGGCAGCGGCGAGGATGCTCGCCGTGGCGCGACCTGATGCGTCTGTGTCGCCAGAGTTGTCCACCGAGCCTGAGAGCGCGATGGCGCTGCCGTTGTTTTCGGCGACTGTCACATCCTCAATACCGGAGGTGATGGCGCCCTTGGAGCCGAAGACCATGGAGCCTGCAAGCGAGATGGGACCGCAGGTGTGTACGCCATAGCAGGTGACCGTGGTATCCGCGACGGCGGAGAAACCGGCCATTCCGAAGGCGTAGCTTCCTGTAAATGGGGTCGTAACGGGGTTGTCTTTGGTCCCGCCGTTGACTGCTGAATTAAGGACATTGGCCGATTGCAGGGCCATGCTGCCCTGCGCGCGAACGCCGCTCGAGTTCGGGGTGACGTTAGCCCCAATGCCGGTGGTGTCGTCGAACTCCACAAAGTGACCCTGAGTAGCAACATTATTCGGCGTAGTGGAAGTACCTAAATTCTGGATAGATGAAAGGCTTACCGCCAGAGTGATGGGGAATGGCGGCTTACCCGGTGGAACGAGCGTGATGACGCCAGTCTGATATCCGGGCAGAGGGTTTTTGTTGTTATCCAGACCGTACTGGATGTTATAGGTTCCGCCGAGGGTGCTGTAGCTTGTGATACCTGTGTTGGGGTCGTTGACGTCGAGTTCGCCGCCCGTGATGTTGCCGTTGCCATCGGCTGTAAAAGAGCCGATGTATTCGATTCCGTTGTAGGTCGTCTGCACCGAGGTTCCGTCCGTCCATCCGGTAGCGTAGAAGGCATAGGAACCGTTCAGGAGAGCATCACCAGTAGGTGGAGCAGAATAGGTTGTGATGGCGAAGGGCTGTCCGCTGATCACAGGGTTCGGTGAGCTTGAATCTGTGACCGTGACGGTCGGGTAAACGGTGCCTTGCGTCCCCGCCGGAGGCGTTCCTGAGAGGGTGAAGGACTCGCTGGAGTCGCTGGGTTTCGCCGGCGACGTCACCGTTAGCCAGGAGGGCAGGTTGGTAAAGGCGAAGGTATAGGGCTTCGTGTTGCCGAACACCTGGACCGTAGCACTATAGGTGGGTTTATTCGGATCAGCAGTTTTACCAGGGGCGAGAGCGATGGCTGCCGGCAGCACGGACGGGGAGTACACGTAGATGGCGAGCTTCGGAATGCTCAACGTGATCGATGCACTTTCGCCGGGCGCGTAGATGGATGTCGCCGTGACCGTAACGTTCTCGAACTGCGGAGCCGGCGGCGCGACGAAGGTCGCCTGCGACGTGTTTGATTTGCGAAACGATCCGCAGCCTTCAGTGGTGCCTACGCAGGTTGGCCCGGTGATTGTCCAGGTGACGCCCGAGTTGGAGAGATCACCCGGCACTGATGCGTTGAACACAGCCGCGGTCAGAGGAACGACGGTCGTGTTGGATGGTCCCGAAATCTGCACACTCACCGGATAAACCGTGAGTGTCTGAGACGCCGAGATGGAGGTGTCGGTTTTGGATGTCGCCGTAATCGTGACACTCATCGCGCTGCTGGACATGGACACCGGTGCGTTGTAAACCACGCTTGTGTCCGTGGCGCCGGAGAGCGTGCCGCATGCATTGCCAGTGCATCCCGTGGTCTTGGAGACAGCCCAGGTGACGCCCTTGGGGCTGGCCGATGTGTACATCGTGAAGGTTGCTCCCGTGCCCACCGTGGTGTTACCGGGAACAATCGTGACGAAAGCATCCACGAGCTTGGGGCTGCTGCATCCGCCGGTGAATATCAGGCCGAACGAAAGCATCGCGGCCACGACGGCAAGGAGGCGGCTCCTGGGTGAAACTTTGGCATTGCCCATCTCAATCTCCACTGTTCGCATTTCAAAGATCCTCGCCGGCACTTACCACCTGAGTTCGAAGGCAAACTCGATCTGTCGCGGGTCGAGTGCCGATCTGTACGCACCAAAGTTGGCGTCACCCAGGGTCACGTCAGGGCTGCCGAAGTTCGGATGGTTGACCATGTTGAACGCTTCGGCGCGGAAGCGAAGATCCAGCTTCTCAGTCACCTGGAAGATTTTGAATAACGTGACATTGTTGATGATTGCGCCCGGGCCGAGAATATTGCCGACGGGCGCATTGCCAAACATGCCGTTGAAGTTGTTCCCTGTCGCTCCCGGAGTGCAAAAGTTCTGCGTGGGATCGACATTGGGCACGATGAACGAGCAAGTACTGAAGAAGGGGCCGTGCGGCAGAGTTCCGGAGCTGGCGGGATTTATTGGATGGCCACCTTTGAATCGCTGCAACGGAACGGCAGGATTCATGTTCGGGCGGGTGGTAATACCGTGATTCGCGGTGGAAAGACCCGCAGAGTACGAGAGCCCTGACAAAAACGCGACAACCGAAGAAAACTCCCAGCCGCCAAGGGCCTTCTTGCTCCAACCCGTCTGTGTAAACCAGGGCAGATGGTAGATGAGAGCAGACGAAAAGCTCAGGTGTTGATTCAGCTGAGTGTTTCCGTAGTCCTTCATGGGATTGTAGGCATCCTGCACGCCGGAGTTCTCGTCGGCGTAACCCTGCTGGCTGGGTACATCGGCGAGCCCGTGAGACCAGGTGAATTGCGCGCGGAGGGTGAGATCGTGGCCGACCGGATGACGGATGCTGGTCTCCAATGCATTCCAGTTCGCGATGCCGGTGGAAGTTGCGTAGTTGATGGTCGCGTATCCCTGGTGGGGAGCGTAGTACGCGGTACTGATTCCACCCTTGTTGATTTCGGGGTTGTAGTCGAAACCCTGGTAGGGCTGCATTTGATTAATGTTCAGCTCCAGGGGAAGATTGCGCCCGGCCACACCGGCGCCGGCAATCTCGATCCACCAGTTGGATCCGAACTCCTGTTGCACACTCAGGCTGTAACTGTGAATTTTGGCTGCCTGAATGTTGTGGATGTCTTCGCCAAAGACATTCGGAGCTGAAGGGATCGTCGTCTGACCATTGAGCGGGTTAGGAAAGTTCGAACCTGTGAGGTTGATCTGCGTTACAGCAGGCTGGCCAATACAGCTGTCCTGACAATCGCTGCTCGAGCCCGACTTCAGATAGTTGATTGCATAACCGCCACGAATAGCGATGCGCCCATTGCCATAGACATCCCATGCAAAACCAACGGACGGTGAGATGTAGTTCTTATGCGCGTTGGAAAGGTTGAGGGGAATTCCGTTGAGCCCGTTATAGATAAGACCGTTAACCGGGTTGTAGTTGGGTGTCAGGATCAGCGCGCCGGTCTGTGTAACACCGGGAGCCGCACTGGGATCAAACTTCGCGGGATCAAAAGCTGTTGCATAACCCTGGTCCGCCTTCGCGAAAGGCATGTACGAGTAGCGGATGCCTGCCGTGAGAGTGAGCCGGGGAAGTACCTTCCACACATCTTCCGCATACGGAGAGTAGATCGGATAGGTGAGCTTCTTGCGAACCATGGCGCTGCCCTGAACGAAGGTGTTCGCGGCGCCCACAAGGAAATCCGCGATGGGAGTTCCCGTGTAATTTCCATTGAAGTTGAACGTCCCTGTGTTATTTACAGCCTGCGTGTTAATACGGGAGCGGCCGAGCAGGAAGGTTCCACCCGCGGCCAGGTTGTGCTTCCCGCGCGACCAGCTCCAGTTGTCGGTCAGCGTTTCGGCCAGGTAGGCCGTACGCCATTGTGTATCCGTGGAGTTGGTCCCGAAGTTGGTCCAGCCGTTCGAAAAGGTAATCTGCGGAAGCCACTGACCAGCCAGTCCAATGATCGTTCCGGGATAGGGCAGTTGCGATGAATAGCCGGGAACCTGTGAGTTGAGGTGAATGCCGCCGTAGGTGTGCGTCACGACATAACGGTCCATGGCGACACTGATTTGATTGAGCATCGTTTGGCCGATTCGCTCGTTCAGGTGAACCTGCGCGGCGGAATCATTGTTGTAGAAGAGGTCCCAGTTGTAGGGAGACAACGATCCCATGCGGCTTGCGGACGGGAGCTGATTTCGGACTCCTTCGCGGAAATACTCGCCTGTGAGACGGAACCTGTCGTTGATGACGTGGTCGATTTTGCCCATGACATTCAACTGCTTGAAGAGGCTCGGATTCGTGAGCTGATAGTCATTGGTAGACCGCTGAACGACGTCGCACTGGTTGCCCGGAGACGGCGTGCAGGGAACGGTCTGGATGCCTGGCGGAACGAACGCCCTGAGAAGAGCCTGTGCCTGAGGCACGATTTTGTTCTGGGGGATCGTCCATTGATTTCCGGCCGGGCCGCCCGGCGACACCGGGTAGTCATTCTGCGTGACGGGATCATGAATCTCCGAGGGGAAGATGCCATTGATTTCGTCCGCGGTGGGAAAGGTCGCCGATGCGACAGTGTAGGTGACCTGCTTCACATACTGCCCATTGATGTAAAAGAAGGTCTTGTCGCGGTTGGTATTGTAGACATGAGGAATAAACAGCGGACCGCCCAGACCCAAGCCTCCAATATTCCAGCGGAAGGGCGGATTGAGGCTCTTTGTCTGCGCGCCTGTAGAGCTGTTCAAAGCGGCCTGTTGCGCGTTGTAAAAGTAGTTCAGTGCATTGAATTTGCCGTTGCGGACAAAGTACCAGGCTTGGCCGTGAAACTGGGCTGTGCCACTCTTGGTGTGCACCATGAACATGGCGCCGCCCATCATGTTGTATTGGACCGAATAGTTGTTCTGGAGCACCTTCGTCTGGTCGATCGCTTCCGGAGGAGGCGTGACGGTGTTGGTCAGCAGGTCGCCCGTCTCCTCGTTCCAGATGCCGTCCAGCGTATAGAACACGCTGCTTTTTCCCATGCCATTGACGGAGACCGAATTGTTGGCGACATAACCTCCGGTAGCAATACTGGTGCCGGCCGAGAGGTTCACGACACCCGGCATCAGCGTAGCGAGCTCCTGATAGTTGCGCCCGTTCAGGGCAAGCATGCTCGATTCCTTACCCGGGATCTCGGTAGAGATTTCACTGGTGGTCAGCTCGGGAACGACCGCATCCGCCGCGACGTCCACCGCTGTGACCGTCTCGCCAGGCTTCAAGACGACCTTTACGGTGTAGGTCGAGGTGGGGGCCAGATAAAAATTGTTCTGCTCGTAGGTGCCGAATCCCTCCATGCTCACCTTGACCGAGTAGTTGCCCACATTGAGACCGACCTGCGTAAATTCACCTGAGGCGTTGCTCTTGAGCGGAGTGCTGACCCCTGTACTTACGTTCGTGACGACGACCGCTGCGCCCGGAACGACCGCGCCGGTCTGATCCGTGACCGAGCCCGTGATCGTTCCGGTTTCGTTCAGCTGACCGTAGCCTGGCACGCCAGAGAAGATGAGCCCGGCGATGAAGAGGAACGCCATCAGCGCTCTCGAAAACAGAGTGCCGTGGAGCGCGGTGTGTCCGTGTCTGCAAAGCATGCCTGCAATCTCCTTGACGTGTTGCGTCGAAATAACGCGGGGATGCGACTCTGGACCTGAGTTGGCAGACTGTATCAACCTGCGCTTCATTTGCGCCTCAGTAGGAAGCGAGCTGTATTTGGCGCTCATGCCTTGGTGACGCTCCTGTGTTCTTAATCGCAATAATGCGATGTGTCTCTTTCCTGCCAGGCCGGGGCTAGGGGCGGGTTGATCCTGCACTGAGCCCCGGGAGAGCGGAGCCAGAGTGTTCAAATATGTCGTAATGTGGACGCCGACAGTTTGTAACAAACTGTCATAATTGATGTCAATCGATTCCGTACGCCCTGTTCGTGGAAATGATGATGTTTTCGTCAATTTTGAAGGGATCCCAAGAGGAAAAGTGGCTCAATGGACCTTCCGCGGCCTGGTGCGAAACACGACCGGCCGGGCCAGTGTTGTTTGGAGTTAGCGGAGAGAGGGCCGACTGAGAACCGGCAAATGGTTCAGGACAAGCACGGGTAAACACAAAGGTGCCAGGGGAGGAGTTCTTACGGTGAGCCAGCGCTGCGCAATCCTTCTAACCATGGCAACGACCGCAGCGTTTGCTGCCGCACAACAACCGGCCTCGGAGCCCAGGCTCCCGAGCGGGCAACAACCCAATGCGTACACATTGCAGGTAAAGGCCCAGGAGATCGTCCTGGACCTGGTGGTGACCGACAGTAAGGGCGAGCCCGTCACCAACCTCAAGCGGGACGACTTTCAAATCTATGAGGACAAGATTCCGCAGGTCATTGACTCGCTCACTCCGCCGCCGTCGCATACTGCGCTAAGCCCAGCCATTCATTCCACCGCCGAGCTGGACCGCGCGGAGCCGGATGCTCCTGTGACCCTCATCGTGCTGGATGAGATCAACACGCGCTTTCAGGATGAGGCGTTCGCGCGCTATTCGGTGAAGCGGTTTCTTGATGGCCAGGGCGACACGCTGGAGCATCCTACGCTGCTGGCTGCGGTGGATTTGAACCGGCTCACTCTGCTGAGCGATTACACAACCTCAAAGAAAGATATGCTCTCAGCTCTCGACCGGCATTTCATCGCCTACCCCTGGCATACGGAGGGCACGAGTTGGCAGGTCGAGCAGTTCGACGCCTCCTTCATGGCGTTGCTGGAGATGGCTGAAGCGACCTCAGGCCATCCGGGACATAAGAGCCTGCTGTGGATCGGGCGCGGCTTTCCTCCCTTCGATCCGTCGGGACTCACGGCGCCACAGAGTCAAGCGCTGAAGCAGGTGATCGAGGCGTGCACGAACGCGCTCCGCGATTCGCGCGTCTCCCTGTACACATTGGATCCGGCGGGTGTCTCAACCGAGCCACCGGTTCTTGATTCGGACGGATTCGCCGACGACCCCTTCGCCCAGGAGGTCGACTTTGACGCCATGGCAAGGGCCACCGGTGGGCATGCGTTCTTTGGCCGCAATGACGTAGATAAGGTGATTGCGAGAAGCGCCCGCGATGGAGCCAGCTTCTACACTCTCGCTTACAGGCCTTCGGTGCCACGTACGGACATCGTCACGTTTCACAATATCCGCGTCGTGGTGAAGCAGCCGGGGCTAAGAGCGGAGACACGCCAGGGTTACTATTCTGCTTCCGCTGATGCTCCACCGGCTGCGGCAACAGAGAAGCAGCCTGACCTGCAGCGACTCAACTTTACCGTGGCAGCGCAGAGCATGATGGTCTATGACGCGGTGCACATGAGCGTAGAGCCGGTAGCCGGAAACCCGAACGAGTTTCGGATGATTCTTAATGCAGGAGATCTTACATGGCAGGAGAGCGGTCCGGGCAAGCTCAACACGCGGGTTACAGTTGCGGCCAAGACCTTCAGCAAAAAGGCAGCCGTGGACGGAGCCCTCAAGATCTCTACGCTACAGGTGAATGAAACGTCCGCCGGCAAACCTGCCACAAGCACGGTCAGCCTGCTCGTCGACATTCCGACCAAAGGTCCGGCAGTGCGAGTGCGTTTTCTGGTACGCGACGAGGGGACGGGGAAGCTCGGAGCGATCAATTACTCACTAAGCACTGCGAGCTCCGCGCGATAGATGTTTTTCCTGAGGTCGAGCCTCCAGGCATCTCATCATTCGGCAGTCGCATCCTTCGCAAGCATCCTCACAGTGACAATTTCGTGTGGGTGAACGGAGACGCGAAAGCCGTGCGTGCCCTCTAACGGCAACGCGTGTTGGTCGCGTTCAACCGCATCCGTCTCGACAGCACCCGACAAATTCATAAGGGCCGTTCGCACGGTCACCGATCGCTCCCTACTGCCGAGATCAAGCAGCCTCAGAATCGTGCCCTTTCCATCCTCCGCAGGTTTCCATGCCTCGACCACAACGTCCGGATCGTCGATCTCCAGAAACCTTCCTTGCGTTCCGTTCAATGTGCGTGGCGAGTCGGCGGCCTTGTCCTGCCGTGTGATCTCATCGGACTCGAGCGGTGTCGCCTCCTCCCAGCCCATGCGGCTCAGCGCAACCGGGTCGGTCGACGGCGCACTCGTGACAACATAGCGAAGCTCCGTCTCTCCTCCCTGCCCTGCCTCGTAGTTCGTGTTCCAGGTGTTGTTCATCGCATACGAAAAGACCGTTCCCGTGCGATCCGCGAAATGTGCCGGCCAAAGTCCGCGGTAGATATCACCCAGCGTCACCAACCCAGCGTCCAGCGGCATCACGGTACCCGAAACCCCATCCTGCTGTACCGACACCCAATGCTGCACCGAGAACCATTCGTGCCCCGCTCCCGGATACATGTCCTTCGCCGGATTCACAACGCCGTTCTGAATCTCGTAGTTGAACTCCGGATGGTCCATCGCAAAGGGAAAGGCAAAGTAGACCGCTTCCTTCGTCAAAACCTTTTGCTTTGTAATGTCCTCTACAAACTCGATCTTCTTCTCATGTTCAGGCAGCCGAATCTCGACGCGTACTGAGGGTGTGTTGACATCCGTGCTCTCCATGCGGGCCACCCAGCCCTCCGGTGTGTGCATCGACGAGATCAGACGGCCCTCGCGCGCGCCCGTCACCTGCAGCTCGGGAGGCAAGGGCGCCATCCTGTATGTCTGCATCGAGTTCGGCTTCTTATCGCCGCCCGTAACATACAGATACTGCCCAAACTTATACGGACTGCTCTGGTTCACCAGCTCCTTCTTCAATTCTTTATCGAAGATGCCCTGCACAGCCCCTGTCGAAGGATCAAGAGTGACGCGATAGAAAGAGTTCTCGAGGACCGTTGACGGTGTCGCCTTCGGCTCATGGGCGGCCGGGCCCTTGCGCAGCTCCAGGACCTTGTAACCGTTCCCTGGAACATCGCGCGCCACGAACCGCACGTGATTGAAAGCGTTTCCGTTATGCAGCGTCTCCACGGCCACGACGTTACCCGTCGATGAATCGACGATCTCCTCACCATGCCGCAAGTCGAAGGTCACAGCGCCGCTGCGCTTCCAGTTGAGAGTGTTGAACACGATCAGGGTGCCGCGCCCCGCCGAGATCGAATCCGCCAGGCTCGCCATGCTGTTCTTCGCGACAAAGTCCGCAATCGACGAGGCGTCAACGGCATAGCGCTTCTTCACCGCAGATTGAACCGCTGTCTCATCGCTCGTCGAATCATTCACGCTGTCGTGCGAGGTCCAGGTGTGCTCGTCCATCAGCACCATATCGCGCCACATGCGATCCAGCCGGTCCTTGTCAGGCGCGAGACGTGGATTCACCAGCGAGCTCACCGTCGCCAGTTGCTCGGCAGAAGGCGCGCGACTCTCCGTTCTTCGCTCTGTCGCTTCCAGTTCCGCAGCCGAGGCGATGCCATCTTCCCAATAAGGTCCGCCATCCCCGCGCACCGTTGGAATCTCATCGCCGAACGGAGCCGCAATCCTCTTCATGGCGTCATAGAAGCCCGAGTACTCCATCTTCGGGTAGGCGTACCTCTCATTCCATGTCTTTGCAAAGGTCGCCTGCTGCACAAACAGGTCCGTATTCTCTTGCTGTGATCCGAATACGATCATCGAATCGGAGCGATATCCCGGCCGCTGATATGGCGCCAACAGTAGCGGTACCGTCTGATAGGCCACCGAAGGATCCGGAGGTGTGCCGAAGTAGATTCCCATCTCCCAGTAGTGGCGCGCATACCAGAACAGAACCTTCTTGCCATCCGGCCCCTCCCACCAGAACGGCGAGCTTTCATTCAAGTGACCTTGAATTAACACCGGGGCATGCGTCTCTCGCCCATTGGGTCCCGCGACAAAGTACTTAATCCCCGCCGCGGCGAGCACCGAAGCGTACGACCATCCATACGAAGGAACGTCGGTGATGTTCGCGTAGTTGAACGGCGTACCATGCTCGCGGCTGAAGTTGGCGCTGTAGTAGAGCGACCGGATCAGCGTCTCCGTCGTCGGCAAGCCCGTCAGCAAGTTCGCATATTCGGCGGGAACAAAGATCTGCTGCTTCCGCATCGCTGTCAGAAGGCGCTCGCGATCGGCTGCTGAGCGCGTCTGCATAAACTGGTCCAGCACCCACGAGCCGTCCGTGCTGTAACGGAACTCCGGGACCTGCTTGGTAAAATCCATCGCCTCGTCCAGGGCGCGGTCCTGGATCGCGGCCACCTTTGCCTGGTAATCCGAATATCCGATGTCCAGATGAATATGAGGGACGAGTAGCACATTCCACTTCTTCTGGGGATCGATGGCCGCATCCAGATGGTTCGTCTTCCCCGCTCCCGTCCACGAAAGATGCGCCTGCGTTCCCGCCGTAAACTCCGGCACGTCGAACTCAAACCGCTCCTCGCCAAAACCGTTCTTCGCGTGAAGCGGCTGTTTGTAGTGTGCCCCGTTCAACTCCAGGTCCAGTTCGCCGTTCCGGGCGCTATCCTGCACGAAGACATCGACGAGCTCCGTCAACTTGTCTCCATCGCGTTTGTAAAAGACTGTCGGCTGGATGGATGCCTGCGCGCTCGCGGACGTCGCTTGCAAGCTATCCAACTCAATCGCATCGTAGTTCAGTCCAGCAGGGAGATTCGCAGGCTCGTCCACACGAAGCACCTCGAGCGCAATCGAGTTAGTTCCTTTGTGCAGATAGCTTCCCGGAAACTGAATCGAGACATCTGCCGGCACATACGCCGACTCAAACTGGTCGTCCATGCCGCCCAGAACAGAGTTCAACTTCGACGAAAGATAGAAGACCCCGCGCCGGCCATTGATCGTCACTGCGATGGCCGGCACCGCGCGATCTCCGAGCACCAGGGCAAGATGCAGTCGATACTTCGTCGCAGGCTCACCCTGTATCGCGAACTGAATCGTGCGTGGCGCCGCAGCAGCCTCCGCGCTCTTTCCTTCGGCTACGGAAGACGCCGGTTGCGTCCCATACCAATCTTTCGCGGGATCGCTTGCCCCCACCACAAACGTCACCGGCTCCTTGGGCTGTCCGCCGCGAAATCCGAGCGGCGAGCGATCGAACACTCCAATCTGAAATACCTTGCTTCCCGGAGCGTCCGTCTGTGCTCGCAGCGGGAGACTTGAGCCAACGACACATGCCGCCAGAGCGATCCCGCAAAGCACATCCACAAACCGGTGAAGATAAGAAAGATTCATGGAAGGCTCCAGGTTTTCGCGCAAGCTGCGGCTCCTCTCGGTCACAAGAAATTCGGTGCGGCGATGCTATGGGTCGGAATAAGAGCTTGTCAATCATTCGCAATCGATTACACTTCTCCCGGCAGTTTGTTGCCACCTGATCTACGCGTGAATATTCTCAACGCTCACAACTCAATGCTTCGCTGAGGAACGAATGGTCAATCGCCGCAACTTTCTCGCTCTGCTTTCTTCCGGAATCGCATCGAGTACAGCCATCTCCGCGCTAGCGGCTCCGCTGCCGCCGGCATCTGTATCCAAACGCTCCTCTTCGCCGGCCAGATCCAGGCGGCGTCCCAACGTCGTCTTCATGATCTGCGATGATCTTGGCTTCGGCGACCTCGGATGCTACGGCTCGAAGCTGCCGACGCCAAATCTCGACGCGCTCGCCGCTCACGGGATGCGGTTCACGCATTTCAACGCAGGGCATCCCATCTGCTCTGCTTCACGCGCCGCCGTGCTCACCGGCCGCTACGGAACCCGTTGCGCAACGACCGGAGCCTTTGGCCCGCGGGGAGCTTTCGGGACCTCGGTCGACGAGACCCTCGCGTCGAACCTGTTTCACACTCACGGTTACAAAACCAAGGCCATTGGCAAATGGCATCTCGGGAGCCAACCCCAGTACCTGCCCACCAACCGTGGCTTCGACTCGTTCTATGGCGTCCCCTACAGCATCGACATGAAGCCGCTTCCGCTGATACGCGATCTCACCAACCTCGAAGAGGACACCGATCGCACGCTGCTCACGCCTCGTTACACCGAGGAGGCCGTCAAGTACATCGGCGAGAATCAGGGCGATCCGTTCTTCCTCTACATGGCGTTCTCCTACCCTCACGAACCCGCCCGCGGCTCTGCGCGATTCCGCGGCAAGACAAAATTCGGCAACGTCGGTGACTGCATTGCGGAGATCGACTGGAGCGTCGGCGAGGTCGTCCGCGCGCTCGAGCACAAAGGCCTCACCGACGAAACTCTCATCTGCTTCACCAGCGATCATGGCCCCTGGTATCAGGGCAATCCGGGCGCATTGCGCGGGCGTAAGGCATCCACCTTTGAAGGTGGTTTCCGCGTTCCCTTCATTGCCAGATGGCCGGGTCATATACCTGCCGGCTCCGTCGCAAACGCATGGTGTTCGAATCTGGACGTTCTGCCCACGCTCGTTGCGCAGTGCGGCCTGAGCCTTCCTGAGAAGCCGCTCGATGGCATCGACATCTCGCCCATTCTCTTCGGAGAGGACAAGGATCTCCCCCGCAAGCACATCCTCTACTTCAGCCCCATGGGCCAGGGAGGCAATGATATTCATTGCATTCGCAAAGGCTCGATGAAGCTCCGCGTAGCGCAATGCGAGAAAGGCGAGATCTACGTCAATGACCGCAGCACCGCTGCCCGCAGCAGCGCATGGCTTCAACACCCCGAACTCTACGATCTCTCCCAAGACCCTGAGGAGAGCTATGACGTCGCTCATCTGTATCCGGATCTCGTAGTCGAGCTCCAGAAAGATCTCGACTCTATGATGACGACCTTCCCGCCCAATGTCATCGAGGCCTACACAAACCTCAAACAACATAAGGGAGACGCGAGTACGCCGGCGGGAGCTGCCCCCCGCCCTTACAAGGCTCCCACGCCTGATTGGGCATGGGAGCCTGCCAGACAAAATTGACCGCAAACCAGGCGAGCACGATGGCAATCCTTTTCAGTTCTTACATTCGAATTGCCGCGCTCGCTCTCGTGTCCTTTCACACGTCCTTCGCCCAGACCGCGGTTCGCTCGAACTCGCCGGCCGGCCATGTCGCTTCCCTGTCATTCTCCGGAACCCAAAGCGCGGTTCTCTTCACAAAGGAGATCGACGCATCATTTCAAGGCGTACTGGACAAGGACTTCGTTTCAGTTCCCTCCAACGGCGAGCCCGCAGGCTTTGTAAACGCCTCGCCGGCCGGACAGCCCTGGAACGGCACCATGTGGACGCGCGACGCAGGCACATACCTTCGCGAGCTCACCATGTGGGGCGATTACGAGCACGCCGCCCTCCTGGCCCATTGCCTGATCCAGCTCGTCGATCGGAATAAGGACGGCTTCTACTCCTATCCTCGATACTTTCGCGGGGGCAAGAAAAGTTCCGGTACCGAGTTGGATGGAAGTTCAGCGATCGTGATCGGCATGGTGCTGCTGTGGGAGCGTCTCCCCGCCGACAGCCCAACACGGCACGAGATCCAGTCCTTTCTCCTGGGTGACACATCGCCGGTTGCTTACTTCAGATATCTCTTGAGCAAACAGCCGCTGCTTTCAGGAACCGGTGAGTTCGGTTGCGGAATGAAGGTCTCCGGCGCCTGCGACAACCTGGTGCAGAACAACCTTGTGCGACTCGCTCTCGATGCCGTCTCGCGCATGGAGAAAACGCTGGGACTAAAAGAGCAATCGACGCAGGACGCACTGCTGGCGACGAAATTGCGCGCCAGCATGGAGAAATACCTCGTTGCACCCGACGGCTCCTGGCTTTGGGCCGTGGATCCGAAGACTTTGGAGGCCGAGCCTCGTGTACTGATGGCCAAGGTCAATCTCGGATTCGGCGGAATGAACGGTGTAGTCCCGATGAGCTCGGATGTCCTTGGAATGCAGCCGGCCGTCACTGAACCTGACGTACTCCAGCACAGCGAGAAGACCTTCGAGAAGATCTATGAGGAACCTGAAAGAAAACAGCAGTTTGATCGATACGGCATTTGGACTCAATTTGATGCGATCGGCGGCGGCGTGCTTACCAGTCCTTCTTATGGACAAGGGTATGCGCTGCAGACGATGTTGCTGACCGATCATCTCCAGATGGCCGACAAAGCCCTGCAATGGCTCGCCGAAGCAACCTACCGCCCAATCCCCGAGTACAAGCTGTCGCGCACTTCACCGTATTTCTTCTACGAACGTTATTACTCACCTCTGGCAGTGGGCAAAGTAACTCTAGCGGCAGGCTGCGGCGCATTGAACTTAGTCAACGTCGCGGAGCCGCTCAAGGTGGCCCGGCTGGTTCTGGGTGTTGATGATTCAGATCCTGGCACAACCGTCCTCCTTCCGCGCCTTCCGCCCAGTTGGAAGAAGTTAGAGGCGCACAACTGGCCCGTCCTCACAGACCATGGCATCGTGCGTGCGGATATCTATTTTGCGGCATCCGGTAATGGGGCCGTCTTTCGCCTGACCACGCGCGACAACGGCAAACTCCCCCATCTGCGTGTGCGGATGCCCGCGTCGACAGGCTACGTCTGGCGGGAACAGGACAACGCTTCAAACGCCCATTTCAGAACACGCTGAACGGAACCATCCTTCTTGAGAACGACAGGCACCGGCTGTGAGCTTAGCTGCGAAGCATCTCCACGGTGGCCTTCGAGGTCCCTGCCGGAATGCGGAGGCGCAGAAGTTTGGTTGCGTCAGGATGGAACGAACTCTTCTGCTGGCCGCAGATCACCTTGTAGGTTTGTGCAGGCAAACCCGTGATCGTGATTTGGACTTCTCCACTGCCAGTAGGTTCCGTCTCCAGCGCGAAGGCGATTCTTTGCCCTTCGGTGGACCAATGGATCGGTTGTTCTTTGGCAAACCGTGCGCCGGCCAGTTCGAAGTCTACCTGCTGGCCTTCCGTCCGCAGATGCAGGCGACGGCGCACTCCATCGCGGGGAATGATCTGCAGAGCAGCGTTTTCAGCGCGCATCTCGCCGCCAAAGCAGAAGCGGCCGAAGACAGGGTCGTCGGCAACGATGGTGGAGGCGGCCCGCAGCGCACCGCAGTAACCCAGGTCGGTTTCAGACGAGTAGTACCAGGGGCCGCGGTGGTGCGGTTGTCCAAGCCATGTCATGCCGTACGCCGCCGGCTCGAAGCCTCCACCTGTTCCACCATCGTTTGCCTCGCTGGGGAACCAGTAGCCGAAGCCAGTTTCCTGCGTGCCTGTATTCATGAGTGACCACGAGCTGACGATGGATGCGAATCCCAGACGGATAGTAGCGTCCGGCTCGCGGCGGTCGTGCAGCGCGTGGTCGAGCACGCCCCAGCCACCCATGGGTGACATGTAGGTCAGCGTGAAAGCATCGCCCGCTCCTCCACGATAGTCGCTGCCATAGTAGTAGTACGCCTTCTCCACGACACCGCGGCAGAAGAGGTTGGCGCGGATCTGCGTCTCGGCAAACTTCATGCAGGCCTCGGGTGTCGTGCCCGGTGTCTGCGGGTGATCCAGCGCGTATCGTGCAATGGCCTGCGTCGATTCGAAGCCCGTGGAGTCGAAGGCATACTCTGAGCCGAAGAGATTCGGTCCGCCACTGACGAAGAACGCCACCTTCTTCTCCCAGTGCGTCCGCAGTTGCGCAGCTTCGTCGTGCTTGCCCACAGAATCCAGCTCTTCGATGAGTTGCGGAATGACGACTTCGTTATAGAACCCCGTTCTGTATGCAGACCATTTGGTGACTTCCATTGGAATGGTGAACATGCCGAGCGCCGTTCCATACGCTCGCTCCAGATAAGTTGCCTTGTCGAGCTTCATCCTCAAGCCCGGATAATCGCGGGCGATTTTGTACATGCTGAAATACATCACGATGATGTGCGGATAGTCGTAGCACCGCCAGATGTGGAGCTTGCCCTTGTTACCAGGGTCGCTGCTGTCGCGATTTTGTTTCCAGTCGGGGATGCCGTAGATGCCGTAGCTGTAGCTCTCCTCGGTGGTTCGCTGCAGGCCGCCCCAGACGAAGTGCTCGATGTAATAATCCAACGCTTCCACTTCGGTTGCGATGGGGAACTCTGCATTCTTGCTCGAGAGGTACGCAGGCTTGCTCAAACCCGGGTCATCGCACGTGACCTCATAGATGCGCCAGCCCTTGATGCGGTCATAGTTGTCAGGACTGAGCTGAACGTGTGTGTCCATGGCCCACTCAGCGAGCAGACCGTTGTACCACTTGCTCGCATCCCGGATCTGATTCCTGGTGATGAATGCTGCGCGTTTGTGGATCAGCGTCTCCAAAGGCTCGGTTGCAAAGAACTCCAGCCGCGTCGCTCGCCCCCCAGCCTGATTCACCGTCAGCAGGTTCTCCCCGAGCCGGCTGAACTTCACGCGATAGAACGCACGCCCATTACGCTCGCCAAGGGATTCGATCGTTGTCTGCTCTGCATGCTCCGCGACGACGCTCTCGATCCGGTCACGCGACCGGACAGCAACGCAGGTGGAGAGATCCGACGGCACGGTCATGCTGGGCGCGACCTCCACATCGATCAGTCCAGCATCCGCAAGCCGCTGCCGCACCCCCGCATAGTCTTTCGCCCACGCGAACTGGAAGGCATACTCGCGCTCAGATCCTGTTTTGCCGGCGGGAGCGAGCGTGGCACTTGTACGAGGCTGGCGCCAACGCCCACCCGCAGCCTGTACCGCCTCGCCCACCGCTACCGAGTGCACATACGCGCGAAACGCCGGCCGCTGTCCAACCCTCGCGACCGTGTTTGGCGCCTGCGCCACTGTCTGCCCTGGAACCTGTGCCTGAGCCGGCCTCGGACGAAACGGCGTGTGATCCCAATACTCCAGATGCGTCTCCCGCTCCGGCGTCATCACCAGGTACGGTCCCACACTGTTCGACCGCATCCAGAAGAGAAACGAACCGTGCCCGGAGATGAAGCTGTGCTTCAGGACAGAGGCGGTGGGAGGTTCTTTGCCGCCGAAGCTGGAGTGCATCGGCAATGGAAGCGCGACGTCACCGATCTCGATTGGATCAGAGGACAGGTTGCGCAATGAGATGCTCCAGCGAAGAACGCTGCTTTGGGCTTCGGAGCTGTTTTGCGGCCCGAGATGAACTGCCACCGCAAGCGCTTCGCCGCTGTCATCGTGTGCGTGATACGTACCCGGAGAGGTTTGGGCCGTGGCATCCGCCGACTGGAAGCTCTGCCACGAACCGTTGGGCCGCCGCCAGGTGACCTCAACGTGACCAAGCTTTTGTCCGGTCGCCACATAGTTTGTCGGAAAGGCATCGCCGGCGAACTTGAGGCTGGTCAGCGCAGCTCCATCAAACTCGAGAAGAAACGGCGAGGCGCCATCAGCAGCCTGCGCAGCAGCGTCAGTCTGGGGGCGGCCTAACGCCAGGCCGAGCGAAGGAAAAGAAGTAGTGGCCGCCACCGTGGCGGCGCCCAACAAGAACTCACGGCGATTCGCAGACATCAGGGCCTCGCGGATGCATTTGTATACAAAACAGTATTCAATCGCGAGCGAGACCTGTCAACAACTAAGCTTTTACTCCACCCCGCGAGCCCCCATAACCTGTTCTGATACGCGCTCGATCCACAGCGAAGCCGGCTCGACCCACAGCGAAGCCGGCTAGATTCACAGCGAAGCCGGCTATCGGCGAAATGTGCCTTCAGATTGGCCGGCACCCGGTCTCGACTCGCGCAGACGTTCTGGTCGCAGCCCGCGGCCGTGCAGCCGAACGCGCACGCTGACAGCAGCGACGATCAGCAGTGCCGCAATTTCGAGAAACACCTTCCCTCCGTCCAGCAGATCGGGATGACCATCTTTCAGGTTCGGGTCGGTGTAAATGCTATGAACGAACATCAGGACCGCCATCGGAAAAACAAGGTAGTGCAACCGCCGCCACAGAGGCCGGCCAATGCGCGTCCGCAGAAGCGAAGTGATCAGCACCAGAGCCAGCAGATACAGCGAAATCGCCCCGATCGTGTTCAGCGTCGGTTGCAGATAAGAATGCAGCGGCCAGAGCACATCCACCACGCGAAAGCGCGGCGTATGCAGAAACAGCAGCACCGCCGGATGCGCCAGCACCAGCGCCATCGCCAGGTATGCGGTCCACCGGTGCAACGCGAACAGATTGATGTGCCGATGCGGCCACAATCGCAGCGGGCTGTACCGCACCGAGAGCAGCATTCCGATTAGGAGATTGACTACCACAGCGCCTACTGCGCCGAGACCAAGATAGGAACAAAGATCCAGTAAGCTCATCGCGTCTCGAAACCCGCCGCCAATCCCATGGGTATCAATTTACAGAAGACTGCGTTACAGAAGACCACCCGATAGTCCGTCGCGATGACCCACCTGCTGCATGCAACCTCAAAGGTCTGCCACCAATTCGCCGCGCAGCAACCTGTTCGGAAGAATGGTATAGCTTTCAGTACCATCTCATCCGGGCGCATCCGCGCAGATTGAAGCAGCCAGATCGCTCGAGCAGCCTGTCGCTGGTCTCATTCAGCAATGGGACCAGCTCAAGGCCACGGACCTGAAGTCGCTCAACGAGCAACTGGTGAAATCACATCTCAGCGCGCTCCAGATCGACACATTTAAGATCGATCACGACGTCGAAGATCAGATTCAGGCCGGCGACGAGGATTAGCAGTTTGCCCCTGTGTAACGTGACGGGGCAAAATTGTATACAAACTTGCGTCCGTTCATGATCGTCCTTCGTCCACCAGATAAACGGATCGTAATTTTTTCACCAGGGCCGTCGGCTGAGCTTCGGAGGTTTGTTTGCGTCTGCGCTTCACTTTTGTCCTCTTCTGCTGCTTCGTGGGCGCGTCCCTCGCAGCGCAGACTCCGGATACGGCAACGATCCGGGGCACAGTCGTCGATGCCACCCAGGCTCCCATCAGCGGAGCGCGCATCAAGGTCCACAACGACCTGACTGGCGAGACCCGCGCCGTGAATAGCAGCACAGCCGGCCGCTTCTCCATCGCTGGTCTTCCGGTCACAGGCGATTACAGCGTCAGCGCTACCCACACCGGATTCGCCGAAGCCAATGAGCACCACGTCACGCTCGCCGCGGGTTCAAGCGCCCTCTTGCATCTCACCCTCCGCGTCGCCGGCGACGTCTCCACCGTGAACGTTGAAGGCGTCGCTTCGGACGTCCGCGTCGACCAGCCTCAGCTCGGAATTCTCGTCACGGGACAACAGGCCGCGAACCTGCCGGTGCCGGCACGCCGCATCACCTATCTCCCCCTCCTTAACTCCGCCAATCTGCCCGCCATCAATCAGGGCGACATCTTCATGAATGAGTTTCTCTTCACCACCAACGGTGCCGGTCGCCGCCAGGCGCTCTTCGTCGCCGACGGCGCGAATGCCATCGACATGTGGGGGCGGCAGACCATCTTCACCAACATCCCTCTGATGGCCGTCGATCAGATGACGATCCTCACCAACAGCTTCTCGGCCGAACACGGCGCTTCCACCGGCAGCGTCGTCAACATCGTTACGCGCAGCGGGGGCGATCGCCTCCACGGCCAGCTCCTCGAGCTGTGGCGTCCCTCCGCTGCGCAAGCCCAACTTGCCGGCTTCACCACCTCCAACGCCACCACAGGCAATGAGGTCACCAGCGACGTCCTCGGGCAGACCGCAGCCTCGCTCTCCGGCGGCATTGGAGCATCCCACGCTCTTCACTTCTTCACTGCCGCTGAGTACAACCGCGAAGCCAGGGCATCACCCATCACCTCGCCGCTCGCCCCAGGTAGCTACGTCGGACACTATCGTGGTTGGCTCGGCCTCGTCCGCCTCGATCGCCAACTGAGCGCGACGAATAGTGTCTTCCTCCGCGCGAACATGGACAGCTTCTCCGACACCAACCCGAACGGTATCGTGGGTGGCTCCAGTCTCGCCAACGTCGCCCGCATCTTCCACCGCCGCACCTACACGGGCGAGCTCGGCGAGACAGCTGTGCTCGGCGCCGGTCTCGTCAACAACGCACGCCTCCAGTTCCAACTTGCCTCGCCCATCACTGAATTCGATCCGCTCGTCTACAGTACGCAGTTCGTCGTGCCTGTCTCCTCCGGCGGCACCTTCACTTCCGGCACATCGCAGAACGCTCTGCTCATGAACCGCCAATTTGAATTCTCCGATACCGTAGCCGCGACATTGGGCCGGCATCAGATCATCGCCGGCGCCAGCATCATCAATGCGCACAACGGAGGCAACAGCAAGGAATTCGGCGGCCCGGTCTTCCTCGGCAAGTTCACCTACAACACCTGTACCCAGGCCGCCAGCGTCTGTGAAAGCACCGCCTACCTCAATAACATCGCTAACGTCGCCAACTATCAGCAGAGCTACGGCAACGCCAGCTACCTCGTCGACGACCAGCTCTGGTCCGTCTTCGCGCAGGATGACTTCCATATCTTCCCGCGCCTGACACTGAACGGCGGCATACGCTATGAGCGCCAGACCCTCACCGACGCCAAGCTCAACTTCGCTCCGCGCATCGGCTTCGTCTTCGACACCCGTGGCAATGGATCGACCGTCATTCGCGGCGGCTTCGGCATCTACTACTCGCAGATCGTCGACAACTCCTTCGCCAGCTACGCACTCGGAGAGCCAACCGGAGTCTTCACCTACAGCGCAACACCCGGCCAGGCCGGCTTCCCCACCAGCATCGCCGCCGCTCCGCTTCCTGCCTTCCCTTCCGGCGCCGTAGCTCCCATTCGCAGTCTCTACGTGCGCCCCGGCCAGCCGGCCTATCTCAGCCAGTGGTTCCCGACATCGGTGCTGAAGGGCTACCCCGCAGCGATGCTCAATCCATACTCTGAGCAATACACTGCCAGCCTCGAGCAGCGCCTCGCGCGCAACTGGGTCATGAGCGTCGACTACATCGGCACCCACACGCTGCGCATCATCCGTCCGCTGGACGTCGACAGCCCCGCGCCCTTTGTCCGCACCGTCACCGGCACCGGTGTCGTCAAGCTCGATGCCAACAACAACCCGATCCCCGGGACCGGCAACACGCGCACTGCGCAGCAGGCCAACTGCTCTCGCCCCTACTGGATCTCCTGGTACGCGCAGCACAACCTCACCTGCGACACGAGCAGCAAGCAAGGTACAGCGAGCAGCGTCGCCACGCCGCCCTACGCCGTCATCCAGACCGACGTAAACAACGGCTATCTGCACTACAACGCGCTCGATCTCAACATCCGCCGCACCTTCAGCCGCGGCTTCTCCATGCTGGCCAGCTACACCTGGGCGCACACCCTCGACAACGTCGATCCCGACACCACGCAGCAGAATCCAAACGATCCCAACTTCACCCAGCACACCGAGTACGGTCCCGCCATCTTCGATCAGCGCCACCGCCTCGTCCTCAGCGGCGAGTACATGGCGCCCTTCAAAATCCAGATCGGCGGCATCGCCACACTCGCCAGCGGTCTCCCCTACAACATCGTCGCCGGCACGACCAACAGCGGTGACACCGGTGCAACCACCGATCGCCCCGTCGTCAACGGTGCCGTCATCGGACGCAACGCAGGACGCGGCCGCCCCATCTACTCGCTCGATCCCAACATCAGCCGCGCCTTCCCGCTCTTCCACGAGGCCGTGCAGCTTGAGCTGCGCGCCGAAGCCTTCAACGTGCTCAACCACGCAAACTTCGTCGGCTATAGCGGAACCTACGGCAACGGCACCTCCGCTGGAGCCGGCTTCGGCGCGCCAACCTATGGCGTCACGAGCCAACTCCCCGCGCGCTTCATGCAGTTCTCCGCACAAGTGAGCTTCTGATTCGACGACAGCTCGCATCCGCTCTTCTCCGCCGGAATGCCTCTCTTCGCTCCCGGCGTCAAACGTCTCGGCGGTCCACGCGAGATTCAGTTCACCGCCACGCTCGTCGGCTTCCAATGCAGTTACGACTCACATCCGTCTCATCTCGTCTACGATGGGTAGTCGGCATCTCAACTTCTCTTTCACGCCACACTGCCCTTACCAGGAGCCGGAATGCGGGTTGCATCTCGTTCTTTGTGTCCTCTTGTCTTCGCTGCAGTTTCGACCGCCTTACTCAGCGGTGGACTAAGCCCCGCACCAGCTCAGGAGACCTCCGCCAGTCAATTCCCAGCCGCTCTGCTCGGTGGCTTGGAATGGCGCGATGTTGGTCCGATGCGCGGAGGCCGCACCTACGCTGTTGCCGGAGTCGCCAGCCAGCCCGACACCTTCTACATGGGCTCGGTCGGCGGCGGTGTCTGGAAGACCGAAAACGCCGGCCGCACCTGGTTTCCCATCAGCGATCAAGGCATCCCCATCGGTTCCATCGGAGCCATCGCAGTCGCTCCATCGGATCCCAATATCATCTACGTCGGCACCGGCGAGCCCGACATCCGCAGCCAGCACTCCTACGGCATCGGTGTCTTCAAGTCCACAGACGCCGGCAAGACCTGGACCTTCATCGGCCTCAAGGACTCCAGCCAGATCGGCCGCATCGTCGTCGACCCGCACAATCCCAACATCGTCTTCGTCGCTGCACTCGGCCATGTCTACGACGCCAACCCCACCCGCGGCGTCTATCGCTCTACCGACGGCGGCGCACACTGGAAAAAAGTTCTCTCCGATGCGCAGCGCCCCAACGACGTCGGCGCCGTCGAACTCGCCATCGATCCAGTCCATCCGCGCACACTTTACGCCTCGCTCTGGAGCACCCGCCGTCCACCCTGGTCCGTCTACGCTCCCTCCAACCTTCCTGGCGGTGGCCTCTACAAATCCACTGACGGCGGCGACTCCTGGCACAAACTCACCGGCGGTCTCCCCACCGACGACTTCGTCGGCAAAATCGGCATCGCCATCGCGCCCGGCAATCCCAAACGCCTTTACGCCGTCGTCGACGACCTCGGCTCTCCCATCGCGAAACCCATCCGCCCCTCCGGCCAATCGACGGCGCCACCGCACGACACCGGCGGCGGCGTCTACATCTCCGACGACGCCGGTGCCACCTGGAAGCTCGTCAACAGCGAGCAGCGCCTCTGGGGACGCGGCTGGTACTTCGAAGCCGTCGCCGTCGACCCTACCAACCCTGACCGCGCCTACGTCAGCAATACCGGCACCTTCGAAACCCGCGACGGCGGCAAAACCTTCGTCCCCGTCAAAGGCTCGCCCGGTGGCGACGACGATCACCAGATGTGGATCAATCCACACGACGGCAACCGCATGGTCCTCTCCACCGACCAGGGCGCCGTCGTCAGCGTCGACGGCGCGCAAACCTGGAGCACCTGGTACAACCAGCCCACCGCGCAGGTCTACCACGTCGCCGCCAGCAGTGACTGGCCCCTGCACCTCTACGGCGCACAGCAGGACTCCGGCGCTGTCGGCGTTGCCACCTGGTCGCCCTTTGGCGTGCTCACCTTCCGCGACTGGGAGCCCACCTGCCTCGCCGGCGAAAGCAACACCGTCGTCCCTGACCCCGATCCGAAGCACGCGCGCACTCTCTATGGCAACGGCCGCGTCTGCGATCAGTCGCTCAACATCGCTCTTCCTTCCGGCGAGCTCCCAGCCTCCGATCCGAACAACCCAGACCGCAAGACCTGGACACTCCCGCAGGTTTTCTCTCCCGCCGATCAAGCTCTCTACTACTCCAATCAATTCGTCTTCCGCAGTCGCGATCGCGGCAAGAGCTGGGAGAAGATCAGTCCTGATCTCAGCCGCATCAATCCCGCAGTTCCCTCCAATCTCGACCCCATCACTGCAAAAGATATCGACGAGACGAAGACCGATCGCTTCGGCGTCGTCTACACCATCAGCCCCTCGCCGCTCGACGCCAAGACGCTCTGGGTCGGCACCGACGACGGCCTCGTCCACCTCACCACAGACGACGGCGCCAACTGGAACAACGTCACGCCTCGCGCCCTCACCGCCTGGAGCAAGATCTCACAGGTCGAAGCCGGGCACTTCGACAAGCAGACCGCCTACATCTCCGTCGACCGCCATCGCCTCGCCGACACGCGTCCGTACATCTATCGCACGCACGATGGCGGCAAGACCTGGACCGAAATCTCTAGCGGCATCCCCGGCGGCGCCTTCGTCAACTGCGTCCGCGAAGACCCGAAACAACAAGGCCTCCTCTACGCCGCCACCGAGCTCCGCGTCTACGTCTCCTTCGACGACGGCGAGCACTGGCATCCACTCCAACTCAACATGCCCGTCACCTCCGTGCGCGACATCGTCGTTCACGGCGACGACCTCGCCATCGCCACCTACGGCCGCGGCTTCTGGGTGCTCGACGACATGAGCTCGCTCCGCCAGATCGCAACCGATGGCCAGAAGATCGCCGCCTCCAACGCCTTCCTCTTCACACCGGGCGAGTCCTTCGCCATCCGCCAGGGCGGCATGAACGGCACACCCATGCCTCACGAGGAACCGCAGGAACTCAACCCTCCGAGCGGCGTCGTCGCCTACTACTTCCTCAAGCAGAACGCCACCACGCCGCTCAAGATCGAGCTCGTCGATGCCGCCGGCAAAGTGCGCGCCTGCCTCGCCAGCGACACGCCCGTGAAGCCCATCGACACCGAAGCCATCAACGTGCAAGCCATCTGGGAGGTCCAGCCACCGCCACCTTCAAACCAGGCCGGCACACACCGTGTCTCCCTCGATGTCCGTCCCACACGCGGCTTCGGTGGCGGAGGCTTCGGCCGTCCCGCAACGCCGCCGCCCGCCGACGCCTGCCACCCCGCAGGCTCTGCTCCTCAGAACCCTCAGCCACGCGAGCGAGGCAATCGTCCGCCACGCACCGAAGCTGGTCTGCAGCCCGGCGAATACATCGTCCGCCTCACCGTTGGCGGCCAGACGTTCACGCAACCCGTGACCGTCAAACCAGATCCACGAGGCATCCCCGAAGGCGGAGCCAGCACCGCCTTCTCACCCAACGCCAACCGCCAGTAAGCGATTCAGCACCCACCCGCTCCCACGGGCGGGCGGTTCAGTTGCTTTGAAAGGGCGCGACTTCAGTCGCGCCGCAAACGCGATCGAATCAATGCGGCTTTAGCCGCTGAGGGAAATCTTCCCCTTCAAACTACCGCCCCAGCGCCACGTCCTGCAAAACCCGGAACCTCTTCTCCACCTCCTGCGGACGAAGAGGTTCCGCAAGCTCCGGACAGAACTCCGCGACGCTCTGCCGCGCGTGATCTGTATAGAAAACAGTCCCATCCTCGGCAATGCGCTCGATGCC
>DATNGO010000061.1:0-5518 GCA_035605855.1 Acidobacteriaceae bacterium
GTTTGGGAAGATGGCCCTGGGTTACCGGCCCAAGATCATGCTGGCCTCCACCGCCGCCGATCTTGGTGTCCTTGGGCATCACCGGCGGCGGCGGCGGGGGCTCCAGCAGCGAAGTCACCGCCAGCTTCACCGGCGCCGCTAACGGCACCTTCGCGGCAATCAGCCATGCAATCAACCCGATAACAAGAGCGTGGATGCCCACTGCGACCGCAGTCGAGGTCGGGCTGCGCTTCGTCGCCATGAGGTCCGCGACGGCGATAGGTTTCGACTCCAGGACCAGCGGCGGAAGCTTGGGCGCAAAGAAGGCGTCGCGAATGTTCGCGATCAGCGACTGAAAGATGTTCTCTTCCCTGATCTCGCTGCTAATGTGCGGCTCTTCATCCGCCGGGCGCAACACGGGGGCCGGAGTGCTGGGTTCGGATTCTGTCGGGAAAACGTTCAGGTCAGCCATGGGACGACGAAGTTCGAGCCTCTATAACCTTCTGCTTCCTTCCGCGGCTCTCACAATTAAGTACGTGGACGCCACTACCCCAGAACAATAATTGTAGACGGGTCCCGGGTTTCCTGCTTTCCATATAGACGTAGACGGGCCGCAAGATGTCGCATGCACAACCTAGTACCCCGGCGTGCGCGACGGTAACCTTCGCACTCCCCTTACAATATAAGTTTGGCCGAGATGCCCGCCGGACGCACTCTGAGGCATCCCGCGCCACGGAGAGTTCATGCCCGACGCACCCCCGGCTGCGGCCCAGCCCGCAAACCAAGAAAACCAGACCAAAAAACGGCTCAAGGACACCCTGAATCTGCCGAAGACCGACTTCCCCATGAAGGCGAACCTGCCCCAGCGCGAGCCCGAGCGCCTCGCCCTTTGGGAGGCCGCTGGTCTGTACGAGCAAATCCGCCGCGCCCGCGCCGGCGCCCCGCAATACATCCTCCACGACGGTCCGCCATACGCCAACGGCGCCATCCACCTGGGCCACGCTTTGAACAAGTGCATTAAGGACTTCATCGTAAAAACAAAAACAATGGCGGGCTTCGACTCGCCCTACGTCCCCGGCTGGGACTGCCACGGCCTCCCCATCGAGATCAAAGTCGATGAGCAACTCGGCGGACGCAAGCTGCAGATGGACCCCATTGCTGTGCGCCAGGCCTGCCGCGAGTACGCGCAAAAGTACATCGACCTGCAGCGCTCGCAGTTCAAGCGGCTCGGCGTCCTCGGTCGCTGGGACAACCCGTATTCAACGATGAACTTTCCCTACGAGTCGCGCATCGCCGAAGCCTTCTACGGCTTCTACGAGAAAGGTTTCGTCTATAAGGGCCTCAAGCCGGTCTACTGGTGCTGGCACGACCACACCGCGCTGGCCGAGGCTGAGGTCGAGTACGAGATGCACACGTCGCCCTCCGTCTACGTGCGCTATAAACTCACTTCGCGCCCCGAACATATCGACCCGCGCCTCGCCGGCCGCGAGGTCTACACCATCATCTGGACCACCACGCCCTGGACTCTGCCCGCGTCGATGGCCGTCGCGTTCAATCCGGAGATCGAGTATGCCGCCCTTGACGACGGCAAGCACGTCTATATCGTTGCGCGCGAGCTCGCCGAACAAACCCGCGAGGCATGCAACGAGATCGGCGACCTGACGAATGCCACTGAGATCGCGAGCTTCAAGGGCGACAAGCTCGACCGCGTCACCTTCGCGCACCCGTTCCTCGACCGCGAGATTCTCGGCGTGCTCGCCGACTATGTGACGACCGAGCAAGGCACCGGCGCTGTACACACCGCGCCCTCACACGGCCCCGACGACTTCGCGACCGGGCAAAAGTATGGTCTCCCTCTCACCTGCAACGTCGACCCGCACGGCAAGCTCCAGAACTACGAAGGCCTTCCCTTCGACGGCGTCTTCGTCTTCAAAGCGAACCCCATCATCATCGACCTGCTCAAGGAGCGCGGCGCGCTCATGGGCCGCCACAATCTCGAGCACTCCTACCCGCACTGCTGGCGCTGCCACAACCCGCTCATCTTCCGCGCGACGGAGCAGTGGTTCATCTCCATGGAAACGCCGGTCCTCTCACCTAAGGAAGGAACGCACCAAACGTCCTTCCGCCAGCGTGCACTCGACGAGATCAAGCGCGTCCAGTGGGATCCCTCGTGGGGCGAGGAGCGCATCTCCAACATGGTCGCCACGCGCCCCGACTGGACCATCTCGCGCCAGCGCATCTGGGGCGTGCCCATCGCAGTCTTCCTCTGCAACGCCTGCCACGAGCCGCTCAACAATGCGGCCATCAACAAGTCCATCGTCAAGCTCTTCGAAAGAGACGGCGCCGACGCCTGGTACAGTCACGAGGTTGCTGACCTCCTGCCGAAGAACATCACCTGCCCTAACTGCAGCGGCAAAGACTTCCGCAAGGAGATGGACATCCTCGACGTGTGGTTTGAGTCCGGTGCTTCCTGGCTTGCCGTGCTCGAGCAGGAACCCGAGCTCCGCTTCCCTGCCGACCTATACACCGAGGGCGGCGACCAGCATCGCGGCTGGTTCCAGTCCTCGCTGCTCAACGCCGTTGGCCTGCGTGATTGCTCGCCGTACCGCATGACCATCACCTCAGGATGGACGCTCGACGAACAGGGCCGGGCCTTCTCGAAGTCGCTCGGCAATGGTGTCGACCCCGTTGACGTCGCCAACCGCCTCGGCGCCGAGATCGTGCGCCTATGGGTCGCCTCGGTCGACTTCCGCGAGGACGTCGCCGCCAGCGAGAACCTCATGCAGCGCGTCAGCGAGAACTACCGCAAGCTGCGCAATACGCTGCGCTTCCTGCTCTCCAACCTCAGTGACTTCTCGCCACCGCAGCACGCGCTGCACTTCAGCCAACTGCAACCTCTGGACCAATACATCCTTGCGCGCACCGCAGAACTCGATGCCGCCATCCGCAGGGCGTACGACGAGTTCGAGTTCCACCGCACGTACCAGGCGCTCAACGAGTTCATCAATACCGATCTCAGCGCCCTGTATCTCGACGTCATCAAAGACCGCCTCTACACGCTCGCGCCCGACTCGCCCGCACGTCGGAGTGCACAAACCGCGCTGTGGCGCATCGCTGAAGCGCTCACACGGCTCATCGCACCGATCCTCAGCTTCACCGCTGACGAAGTCTGGCAGCATCTCCCTGCCCTCGAAGGCCGCGAACCCAGCGTGCACCTCGCCCTCTTCCCTGACGTCGCCGACATCGTTCCCGGCCGCGTCGCCGGACTCGAAGAGGATTGGGCGCAGCTTCTGCGCATCCGAGAACTCGTCAACATTGAGCTCGAAATATTGCGTGCCAACAAGTCCATCGGCAAAGGTCTCGACGCTGCCGTCACCGTCATCGTCACCGAAGGCTCTGACGAAGGCATGATCCTCCGTCGCTACGAGGACGCGCTGCCCGAATTCCTGAACGTTTCGCAGGTCACAGTGCAATCTGTCGATGCCACACAGAACTCCTCGGCGCTGATAATCAGGGCCGAAATCGCCGCAGGCTCCAAGTGCGAGCGCTGCTGGCGCGTCGTCCCTGACGTCGGCTCCGACGCCCGCTGGCCCTCCGTCTGCTCGCGCTGCGCCGAGGCTCTCGACGCCATCAACTTCCCACCCACTCAGGAGGCCGCGTAGTGCCCGTCCCGAAGACCCGAGGCCTCCTGCGAGACGCGCGCTGGATCTCTCTCATCGTTGCCCTCATCGTCATCGCACTCGATCGCTGGTCCAAGCTCTGGATCATTCACAACATTCGCATCGGCCACGCCCGCGTCATCATCCCGCACGTCTTCCGCCTCACGCACGTGCTCAATACTGGCGCAGCCTTCAGCCTCTTCGAAGGCAGCACCTCACCCGCAATGGTGCGCAATCTACTCGTCGCATTCTCGGTTTTCGCGGTCATCGTCGTCCTCGGCCTGCTGTGGAAGTTCGGCCGTCAGTTCTCGCTGGTCTCGTTCTCGCTTGCACTCATCCTCGGCGGCGCGCTCGGCAATCTGTACGACCGTGTGCGTTTCTCCCACGTCGTCGACTTCCTCGAGGTCCACATCATTCACTACCACTGGCCCGACTTCAACATCGCTGACTCCGCCATCTGCATCGGAGCCTGCCTCCTGCTCATCGAAATGTTGCGCCCCCAGCACGGCGCTAAGAGATAGTTCATGCCAGTCGTCGACACCCCCGAGGTCCTCACCGAGCAGTCGCAGATCACCATCCGCGGCGCGCGCACGCACAACCTCAAGGGCATCGACGTCGATATCCCGCACAACGCCCTCACGGTCGTCAGCGGCGTCTCCGGCTCAGGCAAATCCTCGCTGGCCTTCGATACCGTCTACGCCGAAGGCCAGCGCCGCTACCTCGAGTCGCTCTCGGCCTACGCGCGCCAGTTCCTCGAGCGCATCGAAAAGCCCGACGTCGATTACATGGATGGCCTCGCGCCCGCCATCGCCATCAAGCAGAAAAATCAGACACGCAATCCACGCTCCACCGTCGCCACCGCAACTGAGATCTACGACTACCTCCGTCTGCTCTACGCTCGTTGCGGCACGGTTACCTGCCTGCACTGCGGCGGCATCGTCCGTCGCGACTCCGTCGATGAGATCGTCACTCGCGTCCTCGCGCTGGGTGGGCGGGAAGGTGAACCAGCCACGCGCGTCTACGCGCTCTTCCCCATCCAACGCCGCGACATCAGGCTTGAGCCCATGCAGGGACCCGTAATCGTCCCAGAGGAGATCCAGCCCGAGCCAAACACCAAACGCACCGCGAAGAAATCAACCAAGGCCAAAAAAGAAACACCCCCGGCTTTCGATCTCACCGAAGCTCTCAAAGACCGCCTCGCCGAACTTCGCCGCCGCGGCTACAACCGCCTCTGGCAAGCCGAACTCGACGCCAACTCCCCCGGCCGCATCGTCGAGTTCTCCACCCCCGAATCTCTCCTCGAACTCGACTTCGCCGCCGCTTCTCGCACCGACGATTCCGCGCGCCCCATCTTCGTCCTCGCCGACCGTCTCGCCATCTCACCCGACATCCGCTCCCGCCTCGTCGACGCCATCGAGACCGGCTACCGCGAATCCGGCGAGATCCACTTCCATGCCTTGCCATCCCAATCTGAGAACGAGGGCGACCGAAGGGTCTGCCGTACGCAGTACTTCTCCTCCGCCTTCGAGTGCTCCTCCTGCCACCGCGCCTACCGCGAGCCCGAGCCGCGCCTTTTCAGCTTCAACAACCCCTACGGCGCCTGCCCGCGCTGCCAGGGCTTCGGCAATACCATCGACTTCGACCCCAACCTCATCATCCCCGACCGCGCCAAATCCCTCGACGCCGGCGCCATTGACCCCTGGACCAAGCCCAAATACCGCTCGCCATGGCACGCCGAGATGAAGCGCGCAGCCAAAGCCGAGGGCATTCCCACCAACATCCCCTGGTACGACCTCACCGAAGCGCAACAGCGCTTCATCTACGACGGTCGCGGCACCTACCCCGGTATTCGCGGCTTCTTCGAAGCCCTCGAGCGCAAG
>DATNGO010000062.1:0-6189 GCA_035605855.1 Acidobacteriaceae bacterium
GCAGAAGGCAGTCGTCGAACACAAGTGTGACGCCGGTCTCATCACAGACGGTGATGCGGACCGCATCGGTGCGGTAGATGAGCACGGCAACGTCGTCGACGCGCACAAGATTTACGCCGTGCTGCTCAACTGGCTGCTGGAGCGCAAGGGCTGGCCCGGCGACGTCACCCGCGCGTTCAACACGACCAAGATGCTTGACCGCATCGCCGCCAAGCACGGGCGCAAGCTGCATGAGCATGGCATCGGCTTCAAGTACGTGGTGGACCTGATGCTCGCGCAGCCGATCCTCATCGGCGGCGAGGAATCCGGCGGCGTCGGTATCTCAAAGCACCTGCCGGAGCGTGACGGTCTGCTGAACAGTCTGCTCCTCGCGAACGTTATGGCTGACGAGAACAAGACGCTTGGCCAGCTCGTGGCAGCGCTGCAGGAGGAGTTCGGCGAACACCACTACGGGCGCGTCGATATGCACATCGCCGAGGAGATCAAGCAGTCGGCGATTGCGCGCGCGAAGGCGATTGCGCCGGTAACCGCTGCGTTTGCCGGCATGAAGGTGCTGCACAAGGAGACGCTGGACGGCATCAAGTTCTTCCTCGAGAATCCCTTGTGCGCAACAAAAAAGAACGCCGCGGAGACCTGGCTGCTGCTGCGCGCCAGCGGCACCGAACCGCTGCTGCGCGTCTACTGCGAGAGTTGCAGCCCGGAGAGCGTGCAGATGATTCTCGCCGCAGCGCAGAGCTTTGTGATGGAAGGACAAAAGGGTGATCGCTGAAGTGGGGCAGAGTGTTGAAGTCGAAGTGTCCGGGCTGTTGTTCGACATGGACGGGGTGCTGGTCAGCTCGATCGGCAGTGTGCTGCGGAGCTGGCGCCGCTGGGCGAAGCACTACGGTCTGCCGAATCCGGACAAGGTGGAGATTCCGCATGGCGTGCGCGCGATCGACATTATGGCGCAGCTGAAGCCGGACATCGACAAGGTGGAAGGCCTGAAGCTGATCGAAGAGATTGAGATCGCGGACACCGCGGACCTGGAAGTGCTGGCCGGAGTTCGAGTGTTACTCGAAAGTCTGCCGGCTCATCGCTGGGCCATCGTTACATCTGCGACACGGCGTCTTTTGTTAGGAAGACTGAAGGCCGCTGGGCTTCCCATACCCGACCGCATCATCAGCGGCGACCAGGTGAAGCGCGGCAAGCCCGATCCTGAGCCTTACCGCCGCGGCGCTGAACTGCTCGGCGTGCGACCGGAGGACTGCCTGGTATTCGAAGATGCACCGAGCGGCGTGCGCGCCGGCGTTGCAGCCGGCTGCAGGGTGCTCGGCGTGCTGGGCACACACAACGCCGAGGAGCTGCGCGAAGCCGGAGCAAGCTGGATCGTGAGCTCGTTGACCAAGGTGCGAACAGAAAGCCGCGATGGGCGAATGGCAGTGGTGATCGAGACGAACTAGCCGCGACCGCCTCGTTGCGCCAGCAGGTCAGCGACGCGATAAAGATCCTCCTCTGTATCCACGCCGATGGTGTCGTCGCGGCACTCACTCACGTAGATGTCGATGCCGTTCTCGAGCAGGCGCAGCTGTTCGAGGCGCTCGATCTGCTCGAGTTGGCCCGGCGGCAAGGCAGCGAAGCGGGCCAGCGCCTCCTTGCGATAGGCGTAAAGCCCCAGGTGCTTCCAGTGGGTCGCCGGCAGACCATCGCGATTGAACGGAATCGCAGCGCGAGAGAAGTAGAGCGCGTGTCCATCCTGCGCCGTCACGACCTTCACCACGTTCGGATCTCGGATCGATTCCTCGGGACAGCGAACCTTCAACGTGGAAACCGGAACTGCAGGATCGGCGAATGGACGCAGCAGCGCCTCGATGTGCGCTGGTTCCAGCATCGGCTCGTCGGCCTGGATGTTCACGTAGATATCGGCGTCGATCTCGCGTGAGACGGCGAACAGGCGGTCGCTCCCACTGGGCAGCTCCGGCGAGGTCATCAGGCATGCCCAACCCCAGATCGAGCAGAGTTCGGCAACCTCGTCGGAGTCCGCCGCCACGACGACCTTGCCGATCTGGGGGCACCGTGACGCAGCCTCAACCACCCATGCCAGCAGGGGCTTGCCGTTCAGTTCGCGCAGCACCTTGCGCGGCAGCCGGGTCGAGGCGAGCCGCGCAGGAATCACGGCCACAACGCGGTCAGGAGCCCGGCTCATCGGCCTTCCTTGCGGTTGACGCGGTTCTTGCGGAAAAGGTGGATGGCAACTCCGATCACGATGAGAAGAAGGATGACCAACACCCAGGCTGTGGCCTCCAGCCAGTGCAGGAACCCAAGCAGCCGGCAGTTGAGCGCAGTGGAATTTGCGGCGCAACTGCTCTCCTCGGCAAACGCCATGGCCGGGACAGCGACCGAAAGGATCGCCAGCAGCACGGCGTATCTATATGTTGCGATGCGGTTTGAGAAGAGCCCCTGCACGTTTGACCTGCGTGTTCTACGCTTATAGGATTGAGTTTAGAGGTTGCCACCCCAGCGAACGAACTATCTGGGGTCCGGGTTGACGTCGCGGCTGGTCCGCTGGATGCAGCCTTTTTCCCTCCGGCGGTGTAGCTCAGATGGTTAGAGCGACGGACTCATAACCCGTAGGTCAGTGGTTCGATTCCACTCACCGCCACCACAAGCCTGTCTCAGCAGGGGGTCCTTGGAGCCGGGCCCATTCACCGGCATTGAGAGTATCATTCGTCTAGGCATGCACGTCTAATCTGTGTCTGTAAACTCGTGCCTGCAGCCGTTCCCCGGAGCCCTGAACCCGCGATGCCCAAGAGCCTCAAGATCTCTCTCCTAGCCATCTCCGTCGTCTTCGTTCTGTGCCTCTTCCTGGGGGTGAACACCCGCGGCGTCTCGGCGGCGGGCGACCAGTCGCAGGAGGGCGCGTACCGCCAGATCAACGTCTACGGCGAGGTGCTCCAGCACATTCAGAATGACTACGTCGAAGACCCCAACATCCACGCGGTCACTAACGGCGCGCTGCGCGGCCTGCTCGAGTCGCTCGATGCGGACTCCAGCTACCTGAGCCCGACGGACTACAAGACCTACAAGGAAGACAAGGGCGGCAAGGCCCAGGTCGGAATCAACGTCTCCAAGCGCTATGGCTATGCGACCGTAGTCTCCGTGGTTCCGGGCAGCCCGGCCGACCGCGCGGACCTGAACGATGGCGACATCATCGAGGCCATCGGCACCCAGGACACCCGCGATCTTTCTCTGGCGGTCATCCGTCTGATGCTCGAGGGAGCCCCGGGCAGCGAACTGGACCTTGCGGTCATCCGTCCGCGTCAGGCCAAGCCGCAGAAGGTCGTGCTGAACCGCGTCGTGGTGACGGAACCGGCGGTCAGCGAAACCCTCTACGACAACTCCTCGATCCTTTATTTGAAGCCCTACATCCTCGACAAGGACCACGTGAACGAGATTGAGTCGAAGTTGCACGGGATGAGCAAGACCGGCGCCAAAAAGGTTCTCCTCGACCTGCGCGATGTTTCGGTGGGTGAGGATGTCGAAGCGACCCGCCTGGCCAACTTCTTCCTGCAGTCGGGCACCATTGCGACGCTCGAAGGGCAGAAGTTCCCGAAACAGACCTTCACCGCGGACCCGTCGAAGACCATTGATGGAACTGGCTCGCTTGCCGTGCTCGTCAATCGCGGAACTGCAGGGCCGGCTGAAATCGTTGCCGCGGCCATCGCGGACAACAAGCGCGGTGACCTGGTGGGCGAGCGCACCTTCGGGGAAGGTATACAGCAGAAGACCTTTGAATTGCCGGATGGCGGAGCCATCATCCTTTCGGTCGCAAAGTATGCGTCACCCAGCGGCAAAAAGTTTGAGGATGATGCGGTGACCCCGGCTACACAAGTAGCTTCGGCCCTCGATCTGGAAGACGACAGCACCGACACTGACAACGCGACGAAGGCGCCTGCAATCAAACACACTCAGCCCGATGATCAGCTTTCGAAGGCGCTTGAGATGCTGAAGGCAAAGTCGGCATAGCGGCCGGAAGGCTGCACGGTAGGGTGGAGGAGCTGTGCAGACCGCGCTGAGGCAACCAGAGACCCCATCCAGCCAGCGGAAACGCCAGCGCAGTCCACTGTGGGCTGCGATGCGCCGCTTCCCGGTCATGGACCCCGCCCCCGGTCAGCCGAAGCTCGCCCGCCGAGCCGCTTTCCTCATGCTGCTGACAGGCGCTGCTGTCCTGGGCGTTATGGCCTCGCTGGTGATGGTCTTCACCGTATCCATCCCGCAGATGGCGGATCTCGAGCGCTACCGCCCCGACACGACCACCGAGCTCTACGACATTCACGGGAAAATCTTCGGCTCCTTCGCGCTGGAGCGCCGCATCGTTGTGCCGTACTCGGAATTTCCACCGGTGCTTCGCCAGGCCATCTTCTCCATCGAGGACAAGAACTTCGAGACGAACGGCGGCGTGAACTTCATTCGAATCATTGGTGCGGCGTACGCCGACCTGCACTCCGACAAGCGCGCGCAAGGGGCATCCACCATCACCATGCAGCTCACGCGCAACCTCTTCCTCTCCACGGAGAAGACCTACGGACGCAAGCTGCAGGAGATCTTCCTCGCGCTGCAGATCGAGCGCCACTTTACCAAGCAGCAGATCTTCACGCTTTACGCGAATCAGATCTACCTCGGCCGCGGCACGTACGGCTTCGAAGCCGGCTCCGAGTCCTACTTCTCCAAACATGCGCGCGATCTCACACTGCCTGAGGCTGCGCTGCTCGCGGCGCTGCCCAAGGGTCCCGAGGAGTTCTCGCCCGTGCGGCATCCCGATCGCGCATTGAAGCGGCGCAACCTCGTCCTGCAGGAGATGCTGCAGGACCACAAGATCACCCAGCAGCAGGCTGCGACCGCGATGGCCTCGCCGCTTGGTCTGCATCTCGAACGCCCCGCGAACACCGAGGCTCCATACTTCGTCGAAGAGGTGCGGCGGCAACTGGAGCGCGAGTACGGAGTCGACGAGGTGCACGGCGCCGGCCTGCGCGTTTACACCACGCTTGACCTTGATCTTCAGCATGCAGCAGAGAAGGCCGTGCTGGACAACGTAGCCACCTACGAGCGACGGCGCGGCTGGAAGAGCAATCTTGAGAATGTGCTGCGCGAGGGGCAGGACCTGGCGAGCTACAAGCACCCTGACTGGACCCGGCCGATCGTCGAGGGAGCCTACTTCCATGCGCTCGTGACGGAGGTCTCACCGGCCAGGATGACGGTGCGGATCGGCAACCAGAACGCGACGATGACCTATCCGGACTGGGCCTGGACGACGGAGACGCGCGCCACGAATCTGGCCAAGGTGGGCGACATCGTCTACGTCAAGGTGACGAGCGCCGGCCCTTCCAACGCGCTGCATGTCATCCTCCAGCAGGATAGCGGAGCGCAGGCCTCGTTGATGGCGATGGACAACGCGAACGGCGAGGTGCTGGCGATGGTTGGTGGCCGCGACTTCGCGCTCTCCCAGTTCAACCGCGCAACCCAGGCGGAGCGGCAGGTGGGTTCCTCGTTCAAGATCTACGACTACACCGCGGCGATGGAAGCGGGCATGAAGCCGTACGATACGGTGCTGGATACGCCGACGACTTTCTTTACCGCCAGCGGACCCTACACGCCGCACGACTACGAGCGCGGCAGCTGGTCGGGTTCGATGACGCTCATCGACGCCTTCGCGCAATCGCGCAACATCCCCGCGCTGCGGATTGCCGACAAGGTCGGAATCAGGAAGGTGATCGAGGTAGCGCATCGCTTCGGAGTCACCAGCGAAATCCCGGCGTTTCTTCCGGTTGCCATTGGATCAGCCGATCTCACACTGGCCGAACAGGTTAGCTCCTACAGTGTCTTCCCGAACGATGGCATTCGCATCACGCCGCACTACATCCGCCGCGTGGTGTCACCCGACGGCTCGCCCCTGCAGGACCGTGCGCCGGAGGTTCGCGAGGTCATCTCAGTGGACGTTGCACGCGAGATGATGTTGCTTCTGCAGGCTGTGGTGCAGCATGGAACCGCGGCTTCCGCTGCGTCGATGAATCACGCCTTCGGTGGCAAGACCGGAACGACCAACGACTACACCGACGCATGGTTCATCGGCTTCTCTCCGTCGATCACGGCCGGCACGTGGATCGGCTTCGACGATCGCCGCTCGCTGGGCGAGAAGGAGACCGGCGCACGCGC
>DATNGO010000063.1:0-5036 GCA_035605855.1 Acidobacteriaceae bacterium
AGGCATCCAGCGCGGCCTTCACCTCGGCGAAGTGCACGCGCGAAGCCTCATCCAGAAAGTCGGCAATCTTCGGCAGCGCCTCAATCGTCGCCTGGTCCTGCGCCTCTTTGCAGTCCAGCACGCGCAGCGGATTCGTCTCCGCGCGCCGCTGATTGTCGGGGCACAGTTTGTCCTTCACCGGAGCCAGCGCCTCGCGCAGCGCAGCGTTATATCGGGCACGGTCCTCGGCACTCCCCACAGAGTTCAGTTCCAGCCGCCACTCGCGCACGCCCAATTCATCCAGCAGCGAAGCGAGCATCTCCAACACTTCGGCATCCCGCAGCGGCGACTCCGACCCCGAGCTCGGCGGCCCGATCACCTCCGCCCCAATCTGCCAGAACTGCCTGTACCGTCCCCGCTGCGGCCGCTCGCGCCGGAACTGCGGCCCAATGTAGTAGAGCTTCTCGAGCGCGCCGGTCTCGCCCATCTTGTGCTCGATGTACGCCCGCACCACGCCGGCCGTCGACTCCGGCCGCAGGGTCAACGACTGCGCCTTCTCGCTGGCCGCCCGCGCCCGATCCTCCCACGTGAACATCTCCTTGGAGACGATGTCCGTCTCCTCGCCCACGCCGCGCGCGAACAGCTCGGTCGCCTCAAACACCGGCGTGCGTATCTCGCCGAAGCCATAGCGTGCAAAGAGCGCCCGCGCGGTCGCCTCCACGCGGTTCCACAGCGGCGTCTGGTCAGGGAGAAGGTCGCGTGTGCCGCGCACAGCCTTGATCGATGTGCCGGCCCCGCGCGACGGGCGCCCCCCTGTCTGCCGGGCGCCCTTGTCATTGCTGGAAGTCATAGAGCTTCCAGTCTATCGAACACATCCTGACAGGCTCGCCGCGAAATTAGCTAGAGCGACGAATTGCCCTGCGCCCGGACCTCATCCATCTCCCGCGTCTGGATCTTCGTGTCGATCAGAAATCCGAAGCCGATCGCCAGCGGAATCAACCCTACTGCGGCTCCGCAGAGCACATCCCGCTCCTGCAGCACCGCCGCCAGGCCGATAAAAAACAGAATCAGTCCAACCGCAGATGCCAGCAGCACGACACCTGCCAGCCGGATGTTTGCGCGCCGCCGCCTCAAATCTGAGGTTGGTCTGCCATGCGTAATGGCCAGTTCTTCCGGCGTCGGCGGAATCGGCACGCCCCTTGCAATCGCCTCCAGCCGCTCCCGCGACTGGATCTCCCGGTTCCGGACACTGGACCACACGCCGCCAAGTACGATTCCCAGGATCATCAGACAACCGGCAACCGGCACGATGAACGGACTGTTCCACTCCACTCCATACATTGCAAGAGCTTCCAACATAAAACCCTCCCCGGTCAGCGGCGTCCATTCGCCCGCAATCGACCGTTCTGTGCGCCTTGGACTGAGCGCCCACCCGAAAGTTTCACTCGCGCCGATGAAACTTTTGCGCGATCCTGAAGTCTGAGGATTCCGCACCCGATGCGCGCAGACCTCACATCGCCGCAGGCATTTGAAGCTCTGGTCCGCGAGCACCAGTCCATGGTGTTCCGCACACTCTCGCGCATGACAGGCGCAGGTCCTCACGTCGAGGATCTCGCCCAGGAGGTCTTCCTCCGCCTCTATCGCGCCCTTCCTGAGTTCCGCGGCGACTCCGCCCTCACCACCTACCTCTACCGAATCGTGGTCAACGTGGCGCAGGATGAGTGGAAGCGCCGCCGCCGCGACCGCGAGCTCGTGGCCACTGCACCCGCTTCCTTCGAAGAAGACGACTCTGCGGAGTGGATCGAGAACCTTCCCGGCGACACCCTTCACGGCCACGCCCGCACCCCTGAACAACTTCTTTCTGACGCCGAGTTGCAGGAGGCCGTCGACACCGCATTGCTCTCACTTTCCGAACCCGAGCGCGCTGTCCTCGTCCTCTATCACCAGGAGGATTGCAGTTACGAGGCGATCTCCGCCGCGCTCGAGATGCCCATTAACACGGTCCGCACGCACCTGCATCGTGGCCGCAAACGCATGAGCGCGCTCCTTCGCGCGCAACTCGCACCGACGCCTCCCGCAGCGCCGGTGCGCTATCCTCAACCTCTGGAGGCACGATGAACAGCCCCAATAACAACCTCACGCCTCCGCAGCCCCGGACTTCGACAGATCTGGAGTCGCGCATCGACCGCATCATCGAGCGCAAACCTGAAGTGCAGATTCCGACAGACTTCGCCGCAAAGATCGCTGCTCGCGCCGTCGCTCAGCCTTTGCGCCGTCGCCGTTACAAGCCGCAATTTGGCCCCATGATCGCTCTGCTCTCCGCGCCGCTCGCGGTTCTGGCGCTGTTCGTGCTGGCGCCCTATGCGGCGCCCAACGTCAAAAGCCTCAGCTTCGACACCGAGGTTGTTTTTCTCACCGAGCTTGCATTTATCGGCTGGTGGGTTGCCCGCACCTTCAATCCGAAGATGAATCGTTAGCCATTTGGCAACGCTGACTTTTTTCTCGTCAAAAACGCTTTCAGACTAAGGCATCCAGGCCGAGAGCCGCACGCATCCATCGTGTGGGGACAGACACGGAGCTCTTTGTCACATGCAACCTCCCCGCGTGCGACACCGAGCTTCGTGTCTGCGACCACTCTCCCTTGAAATCTCCACCTTCAATCGGCAGTCTTTTCGCGATCAAGATGCTTCGCGAATGAATCAGGCCGTTGCCTCATTGGCAACGGCCCTCGTGTTCTCGCAACGCTGCTGTTGGAGTTAGGTCCTATCGGCAACGGCCCTCGTCTTCGCAGCGCTCGCGCTTGTGGATGTCATGCTGCTTGCGCGCGTGATTAGCGATCAGGCCACCGCCCGCGCCCACACCCGCGCCAATTACCGCGCCTTTCGGTCCACCCATCAGCCCGCCCACAACCGCTCCGCCCACAGCCGATCCGCCAACGATCTTTGCCTTTGTATGGTGGTGTGCATCATGCTCTTGCTGCACGTGTTTGGCATGTTCGTACTGGTAACTATGCTGCGCCTGCATGCCGACCGGCAGAAGCAACATCGATCCGATTACCAACTGACCCATGAACTTTTTCATTCGTTTTCTCCTCAAAAGCTGAAGGAATGCTCCGCAAAAAGCTGAAGGAATGCTCCGCAAAATCTCGCGTTTCAAGCCCGCTTTCGTATCTGCGGCCCTCTAGTGCGATGCCTCAGAAACCCGCGCCAGATGCATTCCAAATGCACTCAAAAAACATTTCTTTGGGGCAACCCCTTGCGCAGTTTCGTCACCCGGGTGTACCGTAAAAGGCGATGTCTCTGTCGTCCAAGGCGTTCTTTGCTTTTCCGTACCGCTACTGGTGGACAGTAGCGGCCGCGGCGGACTGACTTCTGCTGAACTAGAGAGACCTCAGCAGACTGCATCAAAAAGCCCCGAGCCGCGAACTCAATAAGAGTCGCGGCTTTCGTCGTTCTTGCGCACGAGTTAGCCCTGATCAAAAGGATCGAGCACCAGAAAGCAAAAAAGATGAGCACAACACACCTCGCCAGCCCGGTCCCGATTCTCGAAGCCCAGACGCCTGCCGTCTCCACGCCCGGGCGCTTCGGCCAATACGGCGGCCGCTATGTGCCGGAGACCCTGATGGCTGCCCTGCTCGAGCTCGAGCACGCGTATGCGCAGGCTCAGGCAGACGAAGCCTTCCAGGCCGAGCTCGCCTTGCTCCTCCACGACTACTGCGGCCGTCCCACGCCTCTCTACTTCGCCAAGCGCCTCAGTGAAAATCTCGGCGGAGCGAAGATCTATCTCAAGCGCGAAGACCTTCACCACACCGGCGCGCACAAGATCAACAACGCTTTAGGTCAGGCGTTGCTGGCGAGACGCATGGGCAAGAAGCGCATCATCGCCGAGACCGGCGCCGGCCAGCATGGTGTCGCCACCGCCACCGTCTGCGCGCTCTTCGGCCTCGAGTGCGTCGTCTACATGGGCGAAGAAGACATGCGCCGCCAGGAGTTGAACGTCTTCCGCATGCGGCTGCTTGGGGCGGAAGTTCGCGGCGTCAGCTCCGGCTCAGCCACGCTCAAGGACGCCATCAACGAGGCGATGCGCGACTGGGTCACCAACGTCCGCTCCACCTTCTACATTCTCGGCTCCGCGCTCGGCGCGCACCCCTACCCCACGATGGTCCGCGACTTCCACCGCATCATCTCTCGCGAATCCAAGCGCCAGATGCTCGAGCACGAAGGCCGCCTGCCCGACGCCATCGTGGCCTGTGTAGGCGGAGGCTCCAACGCCATCGGCGCTTTCTACGAGTACATCCCCGAGAAGAATGTCGAGCTCATCGGCGTCGAGGCCGGCGGCCGCGGCAGCGCACTCGGCGAGCATGCCGCACGCTTCTCCGGCGGTCTCCCCGGCGTGCTCCAAGGCACCTACAGCTACGTCCTCCAGAACGACGCAGGCCAAATTGCGCAGACGCACTCCGTCTCCGCAGGCCTCGACTACGCCTCCGTCGGTCCCGAGCACGCCATGCTGCACGACACCGGCCGCGCCCGCTACACCTCCGCCACCGACACCGAAGCCCTCGAAGCCACCAAACTCCTCTCCCGCACCGAAGGCATCATCCCCGCCCTCGAATCCGCACACGCCATCGCCGAAGCCATCAAGCTCGCACCGAAGATGGGCAAGGAAAAAATCCTCATGGTCAACGTCTCCGGTCGCGGCGACAAAGACATGGGCATTCTGACCAAGGAGCTTGCCCTGTGATTCGCTTCGACCACAAACCTGGCCTCGTCATCTACCTCACCGCAGGCGACCCCTCGCTCGCTACCACGCGCGACATGGCCATCGCCGCGATCGACGCCAGCGCCGACGTCATTGAACTCGGCGTCCCCTTCAGCGATCCGCTCGCCGACGGCCCCGTCATCCAGCGCGCCAGCGAACGCGCCGTCGCCCGCGGCACGCGCCTCGTCGACGTCCTGGGCATCTGCCGCGAGATCCGCGACGCTCGCCCCAACGCCGGCATCATCCTCTTCAGCTACCTCAATCCCGTCATCCGCATGGGCCTCGAACCCTTTGCCAAA
>DATNGO010000064.1:0-27225 GCA_035605855.1 Acidobacteriaceae bacterium
ACCGCAGCGCCTTCGATTACGGTCTCGCGCGCACGCCTCGTCGCTTGTACTGGCTGCTCATCGGCGCTCTGCTGGGGCTCATCTTTCAGTCGCTGCTCATCGTCATCCTGTGGAGCACGCACCACCTCGTCTTCGCCGGCGTTCTGCTGCGCCCGCTGTCTGCGGTTGGCTATGGCTTCGTGTGGGCAATCGGCTTTGTCGGCGTCGGCTTCTTTGAGGAGTTTCTCTTCCGCGGCTATCTGCAGTTCGGCCTGACAAATTGCCTGGCGGGACTCGTCCGCCATGTCTCGCCCACCAGCCGCCACGTTGAGGCAATCGGTTTCTGGAGCGCGGCCGTGCTCATCTCCTTCGGCTTTGGCTTCGTGCATGACCTGAATCCTGGCGAGTCCCCCATCGGCCTTCTCTGTGCCGGTAGTGCGGGCCTGATGTTCGCCTTCAGCCTGTGGCGCACCGGCTCGCTGTGGTGGGCCATCGGTCTGCACGCTGCGTGGGACTGGGCGCAGTCCTTCCTCTTCGGCGTCGCAGACAGTGGCGGCATCAGCACCCACCGCCTGCTCTCCACTCACCCCGCCGGTCCCGCCTGGCTGAGCGGCGGTGCTACGGGTCCGGAAGGCAGCATCTTCGTTCTTCTCGTGATGCTTTGCATCGTACTCATCGCCGCCTTCACGCTTCCGCGCACCCGCACCTCCTTCCTGGCCCACTCGATGGACGAGGAAACGCATCTCATGCCACAGGTAAACTCAGCTGAAGGATGAGCTTGACGAACGATGCGAGTGGAACGCCGCTGGAGCGGGAACGAGGCGACCGGCTCGCTGCACTGAGGCCGGAGTCAGACGCGGAGCCGCGTCTGCTCACACGCGAGGACGTTGATCGTCGACGCCTGGACGCTCCCACGTCCGGCAGAGGCAGAAGAGTTCTTCGCAGACTCTTGCTTGCATTCATCATCCTCTTCATCATCGTGGCCGGACTCGCAGCCGCCGGGGCGATCTGGTCGCGACACGTGATGCGAGCCGTGCTGCCTGCCGTGGACGGCACACTCCCGGTCGACGGTCTCCACGCACCGGTCACCGTCGCGCGCAATGCGCAGGGCGTTCCATCCATTCACGCCTCCAGCATGGAAGATCTGCTCTTCGCGCAGGGTTACATCACCGCGCAGGATCGCCTGTGGCAGATGGACACGCTGCGCCGTCACGCCGCCGGAGAGCTCGCCGAGATTCTCGGCCCCGGCCTCGTCCTGCACGACAAGATGCAGCGTTATCTGCAGCTCCGCGCAGCGGCCGACCGCGGCGCCGCTTCGCTTCCACCGGATCAGCGACGCGAGCTCGAGGCCTACGCACGCGGCGTCAATGCCTTCATCGACAGCCACCGCGACCGGCTGCCGCTGGAGTTTCATCTGCTGCACTACACGCCGCGCCCGTGGACGCCGCGCGATTCGCTGCTTGTCTCGCTGGTGATGTGGCAGGATTTATCGACGAGCTTCCCGCACAAGCTCGATCGCGAGGCGCTCGCACGGCATCTTCCACAGCCTCTGCTCGCCGATCTTTATCCTGTCGGCTCCTGGCGCGATCATCCGCCGATGCAGCCACGAACCGACCTCACCACGCCGCACGAGATCGAAGAGATCCCGCTCGACAAGACGCAGTCGCGACTCGAACTTCCTTCGAGCTCCGCAAAACCCGAGGACCTTCTCGCGCTTACTGCCGCAAGCTCGGCGTGCAACGACTGTCGCGCCGGCTCGAACAACTGGGCTGTCTCGGGCGCGCACTCGGCATCAGGAAAGCCACTCGTCTCGAACGACATGCACCTCAACCTTCGTGTCCCCGACATCTGGTACGAGGCTGCACTGCATCTCTCGGCGAATCCCGGCGGAGCACCGCCACTGGACGTCGTTGGATTCACGCTGCCCGGTCTTCCATGGGTCATCGTCGGACGCAACGCGCACGTCGCCTGGAGCTTCACGAACCTGGGCGGTGACATTCAGGATGTGCGCGTCGAACACACTCGGGGCTCTGGCTCGAACCTCCAGTACGAGCAGCCCGATGGCACCTGGTCACCGATGCAGCATCACACCGAGCACATCGTAGTGCGTGGCGGCCGTGACGTCTCGCTCGATGTCCTCACCGTCGCGCACGTCGCGGGCACGGCGATGATGGAGACTCCCGTCATCACGCCCCTGATTCCATCCGAGCACCGCACAATTTCGCTGCAGTGGACGATCTATGATCCGGCCTGCGTTGATGATTCATTCTTTGCAGCCGACAGCGTCAGCGACGGCGCTTCGCTCGTCGCCAGCTTTGCAAACTTCGGTGGCCCTTCGCTCAACCTCATCTACGGCGACGATCAGGGCCACATCGGATATCACGCTATCGGCCGCATCCCGATTCGCGGACCCGCTGTGCAACACCCCCGGGCCAAGCCGAACTTCGTGCTGCCTGCACCCGAGCCGGAATCCGAAGAGGAGGAAGGCGAGGACGCGATTCCATCGTCCCCTGCGGCCACCCACAGCGCGCCGCACAAGCAGCCGTTGCCGCCGCCGAAGACGGACAACTCGCAACCCCAGATCGCCCCCGAACAGACCGGCAGTTACACTGTCGGCTCGCCTATCGCGCCGACGCCTGCCGATGCTCTCGATGAGTCGCAGATCTGGTCCGGCTACGTGCCTTACAACGAACTGCCGGCGATTCAAGATCCGGCCTCCGGCCTCCTCGGCACCGCAAACGCACGCATCACGACGGACGACTATCCCTACGCGCTCAGCAACGACTGGATCGATCCGTATCGTGTTGAGCGCATTTATCGGTTACTCGGATCACACTCCACGTGGACGCCTCAGCAGATGCTCGGGATCGAACTCGATCAGCACTCGGAGTTCGATCTCGTGCTTGCGCACAAGCTCGCCTACGCCATCGATCACTCCTCCACCGCAGCGCGCGGCAGTGACTCAGCCAGACTGCGCCAGGCCGCCGACCTGCTGCGCACATGGCCCGGAGAGATGAGCGCAAGCTCGCCCGCCGCAGCGATCGTCGCCGCCGCACACGATCGTCTGTGGCCGGCGCTGCTCGCGCCGCAGATTCTCGCGCACGACGGCGGATCACGCGCAGACGCGATTCGCTTCGCTCACCTCTACGCCTGGGGTGAGAGCAACTCCGCGCTCGAGGGTCTCCTCAATCACATGCCGAAGCGTTGGCTGCCGCGCGGAGTCGCGAACTGGAACGACCTGCTGACCTCCGTCGTCGAGCAAGGCCTCCACGTGGCGCACGCTCCGCGAGATCTCTCGAATTGGCAGTACGGCTCCATCCATTACATCGAGATCGAGCATCCCCTCTTCGGCGGGCATCCGTTTCTTAACTGGCTGCTTGGGACGGCGACCGGAAGCGGTGCACAACCGGCCGGCGGCAGCCCAACCACAATCGACGCGATCGAGACCAGCTTCGGGCCCAGCGAGCGCTTCACCGCTGATCTCTCCGACGCCTCCGCAACCGTTGCCAACATCGCAACCGGCGAATCCGGCAACCTGAGTTCGCTCTGGTATCTCGATCAGTTCCAACCCTGGCTGCGCGGAACCACGTTCTCACTCCCGCTCGAAAACGACCGCGCAGAACATTCGCTCACACTGATTCCAGCGCACCAATAGAACGCTCCTTCTTCTTCCGCTCAGCTAAGCTGACAGCATGCGTCGTTCCCCGGAGGGCTTTGCGCGAGCATGGCCCGCGATCCTGCTTCCGCTGCTCGCGCTTGTCGTCGTCGCTCCGCTCATCGCGCACGGCTGTTCCTGCGGACACGACTTTGAGTTCCACATCGAGAGCTGGCTGGATGCCGCAGCGCAGATGCGCCAGGGCACGCTCGATCCCGCGTGGACCGTCACGGCGGCATGGAACGCAGGTGAGCCCCGCTTCCTCTTCTACCCGCCGCTCTCGTGGATATTCGGCGCGCTGCTCGCGCTCACGATGCCGCTCTCCGCCGCGCCCATCGTCTTCACTGCAGTCGCACTGCTGGGTGCCGGGATCGCAATGTACCTGCTGGCGCGCGACTACGTCTCTACCGCCGTTGCGCTTCTTGCAGTTGCTATCTACATCGCCAGCCCTTACATGCTCTTCACTGCGTTCGAGCGAACCGCATACGGCGAGCTGCTCGCCGCCGTGTGGATTCCACTGTTGCTTCGCGCAGCGCTGCGCGAAAAGCCACGCATCGCCGGCATCGCCGTGCCGACTGCGTTGCTCTGGCTCACCAACGCGCCTGCAGCGGTCATCGGCATCTATACGCTGTTGCTGATCGCCGTCGCGCGCATTGCCTTCGCACTCTATGGGCGATCGGGAGCAGCCGTGAAGATGCTGCTGTTTCGCTTTGGCGCCGGCGGTGCACTGGGGCTCGCCCTCGCCGCGTTTTATCTCGTGCCCGCGGCGTACGAGCGCCGCTACGTGCAGGTCGCCATGGCCATCATTCCCAACATGCGCATCGAGGACAACTTCCTCTTCGGCCACACCGGCGACGGCCCCCACGACCAGGTCCTCCACACCGCAAGCCTCATCGCCATCAGCATGCTCATCTCCGCCGCCGTTGCACTCGCGGTCGCATTTGCATTGCGTCAGAAGCGCTTCGGTACCAACACAGGCGACCCGGCAACGCCGCTGCCGATACTCGCCACCCTCACCCTCTGCATCGCCCTTCTGCTCACGCCGGTCACGCTTCCTCTCTGGCATCATCTGCCGGAGCTTGCCTTCCTGCAGTTCCCATGGCGGCTGCTGTGCGTGCTCGGCGCTGCACTCGCACTCACCATCGCACTCGCTCTGCGCTCGATCCCCACCACGAAAACCTCCCTCGCATCCGCGACGATCGCCGCGCTCATCTTCGTCGCCGGCATGACCGCATGGAAGATCTCCGCCTTTCGCCAGCCGTGCGAGGCGCTGGATGTTCCCTCCATACGCGCACAACTCTTTGCCTCGCACCACGGTGTTGAACCCACCGACGAGTACACCCCCACCAACGCTGACAACGACGTCCTTCGCTGGGATGATCCCGGCTATTGGCTATCGACCACCGCCGTAGCCTTCGCACCCGGCACCATGCCCAACCCCGCCGCCACCATCCTCAACTACGACACACCGCCGCCTGTCGCGCAGACCGTGAGCGGCGTCGCTCCGCGTCATCTCCAGCTCAATCTTTCGCAGCCCGAAATACTCGTCCTCAATTTGCGCGACTTCCCTGCGTGGCAGGTCTTCCGCAACGGTGCGCTCGTGACACAACATCTCCAGCGCGACGACGGGCTGCTGGCAATCGCGCTGCCCTCCGGCGCGTCCGTCATCGACATCCACTGGCACCGCACCAGGGACCAGACCCTCGGCGATGTACTCAGTCTTCTCGCGCTCTTCGTGCTTGGAGCGCTCCTCATGCGCTCGCGTACAATCAAGCCTGACGCATGACCGCCGATGTGCTTTCGCTCTTGAAAACTGGCGCCGCGCTTGCTGACGACGCTCTGGAGCGTCTGCTGCCGGCCCCGACCATTGAACCTCATTCCATTCACCGCGCCATGCGGCACTCCACCTTTGCGGGCGGCAAACGCCTGCGTCCTATCCTCTGCATGGAGGCGGCGCGCTGCGTCGCGCATGAGCTTCCGCCGGCCGCACCCAACCTCGGTGCAGCGATCGAGATGGTGCACACCTACTCGCTCATCCACGACGATCTGCCCGCGCTCGACAACGACGATCTTCGCCGCGGGAAACCCACCTGCCACGTCGCCTTCGGCGAAGCCATCGCCATCCTCGCCGGCGACGCGCTGCAGACCCTCGCCTTCCAGACCATCGCACAGCTCGCCGCCTCACCCGCTACGGTCGTCGACATTGTGCGCGAGTTCTCCTTCGCCATCGGCACTGGTGTCGGCGGCGCGCTGCCACCCGGCATGATCGGCGGACAGGTGATGGACATTGAAAGCGAAGGCCACAAGCCCACCGCTGAACTCGTCGAGCGCATTCACCGCGCGAAAACCGGCGCGCTGATCACCACTTCCATCGTCTGCGGCGGTCTGGTCGGGCTCGACCACTGCTTCTCGAGCAAGGAAGGCTCCGCGCGCCTCGCCTGCACCGCTCAGGACACCATCGCGCGCCTTCGCACCTTCGGCGAAAAGGCCGGCCTCGCGTTCCAGATCATCGATGACGTGCTCGACGTTACACAGACCTCCGAGCAGCTCGGCAAGACCGCAGGCAAGGACACCGCCGCCGACAAAGCCACATGGCCCGCTGTCTTCGGCCTGGAGCGCTCGCGCAAGGATGCCAGCGAACTCATCCAGGACGCCTTCGCCGCACTCGAGCCCTTCGGCTCGGCCGCCGATCCGCTCAAGGCCCTGGCTCTCTATCTCGTCGAGCGCACACACTAAGGACACCTCATGCGCTTTCGCCTACGCCACTACGTCCTCATCGTCATCATCCTCGCGCTCGGTATTTACAACCTCGTGCGCATGCACCGCGCGTCGCAGCGCGTCATCGCGCCAACCAATAGCTCGGTCAGCGTCGGCCCTGTCTCGCAATCGCCCGCATGGCAGGCTTTCGACAGAGCAGCCGTGCTCCGCGACGCTGGCGACGATCAGTTTCAGCCTGCCCTGCAGCAGTTTAAGCAGCAGGCGGCCTCCGCCTCCGCGCAGGAGAAGCCCGACCTCGACGGCTGCCAGACGTGGCTGCTCTTCTATCGGGAGAACTCCCACGCCGGCTCGCAGGACGCATGGCGGCAGCGCAGCGCACAGCACCTCAACAACTGCGTCGGGCAGCATCGCGACGTGAGCCGCTAAGTTTTTCACCAATGACAGACGCCGATCTCGTCAACGCGCTCCGCGATTGCTATGACACGCTGCAGCAGCGCAATATCGTCGATCTCGGCCTCGTGCAATCTGCCGCGCTCATGCAGGACACTGAAGCTCCCGGCGCATTGGTGCGCGGCGTGCCATTGCGTTACATAGCGCACATCACACTCCGCGCGCCAGGCTCCGATGACACCCGCAACGCACAACTCCGCGCGCAGATCGAGAACCGTCTCGCCGGTCTGCCCGAGATCTCGCGCACCGAAATCGAAATGCTTCCCGCGCTCTTCCCCATTCTCGGCGGCCGGCCCTGACCATGCCCCCTCGCAAGCCGGCCGTTCATCCCTTCGACGTCGCCCACGGCACTGAGACCTCCGGCCTTCTTTCTGGCACTGTAATCGCGCGTGGCACCACCGCCGACCCAGCCGACCTCACCGCATACTATGGCATCGCCCCCAGCATTCTGAGCGCTCTGCTCGATCTCTGGCTGCGTGAGCTCCATCCGCTCGCACCCATCGAGCGCACTATCTTTCTCGACGTCGGTGCCGGCAAAGGCCGCGCGATGCTCGTCGCCTCCGAGTATCCCTTCCTTCGCGTCGAAGGCGTCGAACTGAATCCGAAGCTCGCTGAGATCGCGCGCCGAAACTTCGGCGTCTGGGAGAGCACGCAGCAATCCACGATGCTTGCTCCGCTCGCGCTGCATCAAGACGACGCGACGCGCATGCCTCTTCCTCAGGAGCCGCTGCTCGCGCACCTCTTTCATCCCTTCGAAGATCGACTGCTGCGCCGCTTCCTTCGCCACGTCGAGAAGGACCTCACCGCACACCCGCGGCCCTTCGATCTCTTCTATGTAAACGCCGAGCACGACTCCCTGCTCGATCAGCATCCCGCGTTCGATCGCATCTGGCTGGGCAACGTGCCGATGTCGCCGGAAGATCACGTCGCCGACCTCGCCGCCATCGCCGAGCAGAAGGAATATGGCTCAACCGGCGATGAACTCTGCGCGATCTACCGCTTCAGAAAAGCTGGAACCAAACCACCCCGTCGTACGTATAAGTAAGAATCCCCTTATAAATCAGCAGGATAAATGGCCGATAATCGGCTTTCTGTGCGAAATTTGCAATTTCCCCTGAACCGGCGGAACTAACCCAACATCTCATTCGTATGGGTATGTGTACGAGGCGGTCGGATGCGACAGAAAAAGGTCAGCAACCGCGCCACGGGGCCCTACAAATTTTCCGCCAGTGAATGTGACGGCTGAGTCAAGACCTCATCACCGCCCGCACTGATGACACCACTACAACCCCGCCAGGGTTCAGCGCCGCAGTCACTGCGAGCGTTATGAGGAGACACGTATGTACGACCTTCTGATTGCCACTTTCGCCGCTCTCACCGTATTCGTTCCTTCCTTCATCGGCATCCGTGCACGCACCAATGCTGACTGGAGACACTCCGCCTGACTCAACCTGACAAAACAGCGTTGCAAATCAGGGAGCGCCGCCGGCGATGCAAGTTTCGCCTTCGGCGCTCGGCGTGTTTAAGGGGGAGATATTCAGTCGCGCCATCGAACCATCAGCAGGCGCTCCGTCTCGTTCTCTCCCATCGTGATGGTCACCTCGGCATCCGCACGCGCCACCAGCGACGGAAAGCGCTCGCCCCACTCCACCAGCAGCAACGCGTCCTGGCGGTCCAGCATCTCGGAGATTCCCAGCGCCTCCAGCTGCGAGTCATTCTCCAGCCGGTACAGATCCAGGTGATACACCGTCAGTTTGCGGCCGTTGTACTCGTGCACCAGTGTGAACGTAGGGCTTGCCACATCGTCCGGCTCTGCCGCTCCCAGCGACGAGACGATTCCCTTCACCAGCGTGGTCTTTCCCGCACCCAGGTCACCGCGCAGCAGCACCAGCTTCGGGGCCCGCAACAACTCCGTCAGCATCTCGCCCAATGCAAGCGTTCCATTTGCGCTTCGCGTGCGCAGCCGCTTCTCGCGCGTGAACTCAGGCACCGCGGCTGCTCCCGGCTCCCGCACGTCCGGCGAGTCCTGCAATCCAGGTGAATCCATCCTCATCCTCCACCCGCGCGCGAAACGCCTGCCACAGATGATCAATCGTGTCCGTCGCCAGGACCGTGTGCTCGTCCTGCGCCAGCGTCGCAAAGTCCGCGGCGAGCCCATGCAGAAACACCGCAGCCTCCACCGCCTGGTCAACTCGCTCCGGATATTGCGCCAGCATCGCCGCAACGATCCCCGTAAGAATGTCGCCGCTTCCACCCTTCGCCATGGCAGGATTGCCCGTCGTGTTCACCGCAACGCTTCCGTCAGGATGCGCGATGATCGTGCGCCATCCCTTCAGCACCAGCGTCACGCCGTTCTCCATTGCGAAGCGCCGCGCCAATCCTGCGCGGTCCGCCTCAACCTCTTTCACGCTCGACTCCACCAGCCGCGCCATCTCGCCCGGATGCGGGGTCAGCACGATCGTTCGCCGCTTTCCCTTCGCATCGGTCGCGTTCGCCAGACGCTTCAACAGCGCCGCCCGTCCGGCCAACGCATTCAGTGCATCCGCATCGATCACCATCGGCAGCGACACGCGCTCCACAAACGCGCGCACAAACTCCGGCGTCGTTCCCTCCTGCCCCAGCCCCGGCCCGATGCCGACGACCGTCATGCCCTTCAGCAGCTTCGCCAGCAACTCTTGCTCAAGCTGCTCCAGACTCAACCCGCTCGCTTCTTCAAGTGGAGCGCACATCAATTCCGGCGCAACTCCAGCCACTGTCGACAACACCGACCGCGGAACCGCCGCGGTCGTCAGCCCTGCGCCCGCGCGCATCGCCGCCACACTCGCCATCGAGGGCGCGCCCGCCTTGCCCACGCTTCCGCCAACGATCAGCACATGACCGAACCGCCCCTTGTTGCCATTCACATCGCGCCGGCGCTCCGTCACTCGCTTTGCCGTCCCAGCCCAATGCAGCTCCGTGTGTGGCGGCATCGACTCCAACGGAGTGCCGATCGGCGCCACCACCACCGGCCCGAAGCTGTTGCCAGGCGTCAGATGACCGAACACATGCGCCATCTTGGGCGCGACGAAGGTCACCACCGCATCCGCGCGAAACGCCTGCGCCAAACCGCTCTCATCCGCCGAAGTCTGCGCGGTCGAATCCGCATCCCATCCACTGGGCAGATCCACGGCAACCACCGGCACGCGCATCGCTGCGATGATATCGCGCGCCACAGCTGCCAACCCACGCAGCCCGGGTCCCCGGCCAGCGTTTCCTGCTGGTTGGGGTGGGAGTGGCGGCTTGAATCCAGTTCCCACCACGGCATCCACAATCAGCGCTGCATCTTTCAGCGCCTCGCACAGTGCCGTCTCATCCTTTGCTTCCACGAACTCGAGACCTTCGGTCTCCTTCGCGCGCGCGAGCGCAGACCCGGCATCACCGCGCGTCTCTTCCAGGGAGCCAAGCAGCACAAGCTTCACCGCAGTCTGCATTTCCACCAGCACGCGCGCGGCCACGGCTCCATCACCGCCGTTGTTGCCTTTGCCGCAAAGCACCACGACCGCCAGACCAGGGTATCGTTCGCGGCAGAACCGCGCCACGGCCTCGCCCGCGTTGTCCATCAGCACGCGCACGGGTACGCCGCGCTCACCCGAGTCGCGATCGATCGCATTCATTTGCGCTGCGGTCAGAATCTCCATCCCGTCATTGTCCCCTAAATAGGACAGATGCGGGCAACCGCAGACCGAAGCAACCTGAATTGAACCTGAAAACGTTGGCTAGCGAAGCGGACTAATTCCCCGTCGCCGTCGTCATCGCCGACTGTGTTGTCGGCTGCTCCGGCTTCGGAGCGAAGTAGTTCCGCTCATACATCGCACGGTAGAACTCGCCTGTCAGCTCCGCGGCCTTTGGCCCAAAGGTCGGCCGTCCGCCCTCCAGGAAGACCACCGTCACAATCGGCCCCGTCGGCGCCTGGCCATACGACACGAACCACCCATACCTCGTGCCGTTGTTCGAGCACGTGCCGGTCTTGCCGAAGACCGGAAACTGCACAAAGTTCTCGTGCAGCGATCGCGCCGTGCCGTTCGTGAAGTCCACCGCGCCGCGCATGCCCGGGAGAATCTCCGGTATCACATTCTGGATGTCGAGCTCGCGCTTCACCTTCGGTTCAAACGCCGCAACCTCTTCCGGCGTCGTCGGATGCTGCAGGTAGTACAGCGTCCCACCGTTCGCAATCGCCGAGACCAGCGCGCCCAGCTGCAGCGGCGTCATCGAGATGCTTTCGCCAAACGAGCACATCCTGCCCACACCACCAGCCGACTGTGGCAGCTCCACGTCCGGATACACGCCCAGTTGTTCACCAGGAATGTCATAGCCTGCCAGCTCGCCCAGCCCAAACTCGTTCGCATAGTGCTTCACGCGCTCAAAGCCCATCGCGCGTCCCAGCACCTCAAAGTACAGATTCACCGACTTCGCCAGCGCGTGCGTAAGGTCCAGCGAGTAATGCCCACCCAGGTTCACCGGTGTGTCCGCCTTGACCAGGCCTTCTTTCAACGCCGCCAGCGCCACCGCGACCTTGATCGTCGAGCAAGGCTCTGCGCCCGCGCTCAGCGCCAGCTTCTGGTTCACCATCGCCAGGATGCGTCCGTTCGAAGGATCGATCGCCAGCACCGTGCCGTTCATGTTGCCCAGCGCCTCAACCGCCGCCGCGCGCACCGTCAAATCCTCACCGGTCGTCACGTCACCCTGCGTCAGGTTGTCGGCGAAGCTGCTCGTCGTGAACCGCTCGTACGGGTGATACACCAGCGACCGGCGAACATAGCGCACATGACCGTGCACTACCACACGGCGAAGCACCGTATGCGAAGCCGCTGCGTGCGAGCGCACCGATGTGCGTGCGACCGTCCTCGCAGCCGCATGTGTCTTCGTGCCGTGGCGAACAACGTGATGCTCGGGCGACCCGAACGCAAGACCGGCGCCCGCCAGCAGACTAAGAGCGATCCCTGTGATTCTCAGCTTCATGTACTCCGGCCTGCTCCCCTGCTCAATATTCAGTGCCTCGGTGCACCATTACCGGCTCCTGCGAAGGAACGCCGGAATATCCAGCTCGTCCTCTTCGGAAGAGGAAGAGCCTCCTCCAGCATACCCCGCGAAGCTCGGGACCTTCGCCTCCGGCCAGTGCGTCTTCTGCGGCTCTGCGCCGACGTTTTCCTGATCCCGCGAGCTCTCCGCCCGGCTATCCCTCGTCTCCCGAGAGGCCTCCCACGACCGCGGCTCCGGCGCAGGCCTTAGCTCCTCATTCGACTTGCGGAAAAAGTCATCGTCGAACACTGACGCAGGCACCGGAACCAGCTCTGGCTTCGGCTCGGCCGAAGCCGCCGGAACATACGCTCCATGCATGCGTTCCGGCTCGGGTTCGCGCGGCGGCGTAATCCTCAGCGGCTCGTTCGGCACCCGCAGCGGCTCGCTTGAGGTCACGCGCGCCGGCTCACTCGGTGTAATCCGCAATGGCTCCGCCTGCGGCGTATTCCGCAACGGTTCGGCGGGAGGCGTAATCCGCTGAGGCTCCTCTGCGCGCGCCACAGGTGCAGGCGTGGGCGCAGGTGGCGGCGGCGGCGGTTGCACCGCAACCGGCTCGCGCTCCGGCACGACCGACATAAACGACTTCTCGTCGCGGCTCTTCCTGCGCGCAGCAGGCTTCTCCTGCACAGGCTCCGGCCGCTCTTCAGCGGCATAAATCTCGCTCGCAAACGGTGCCGGCGCCGGTGTCGCTGGCGGACGCTGCGCAATCCGCGGCGGTGGCGGCGGCTCAACTCGCGAAGCCGGCAAAGCTGCTCCCTGCAGCATGCGCTCCCTGCGCTGCGGCATCCCCTCGCGGAACCCCGTCGCGATCACCGTGATCTTCACATCGTCGCCCATCGACTCATCCTGCACCGCGCCGAAGATGATGTTCGCGTCCTCGTGCGCAGCGTTCTGGATGATCGTCGATGCTTCAAACACCTCGTTCAGTTTAAGGTTGCTTGAGCCCGTAATGTTGATCAGGATGCCCTTCGCTCCGTCGATCGCGCCGGACTCCAGCAGCGGGCTCGCCATCGCAGCCGCAGCCGCTTCCTTCGCACGCTCCGGCCCGCTCCTCACCGCGGTGCCCATCACCGAGTAGCCCATCCCCGCCATCGTCGTGCGCACATCCGCAAAGTCGCGGTTGATCACGCCCGGAATCGTGATGATGTCCGAGATGCCCTGCACGCCCTGCCGCAACACATCGTCCGCAATGCGGAAGCTCTCGAAGAAGCCGGCATCGCGAGCCACCGCCAGCAGCTTCTCGTTCGGAATCACAATCAGCGTATCGACCGACTCCAGCAGCTCCTGCATGCCGCGCTCGGCCTGCTTCATGCGCCGCTTGCCTTCGAAGCTGAAGGGCTGCGTCACGACCGCAACCGTCAGCGCGCCCATCTCGCTCGCCAGCGAGGCAATCACCGGAGCCGCGCCTGTGCCTGTGCCGCCGCCCAGGCCTGCGGTCACAAACACCATGTCCGCGCCTTCCAGCGCCTCAATGATCTTGTCCGAGTCCTCCAGTGCCGCGCGCCGTCCGATGTCCGGGTTCGCGCCTGCGCCGAGTCCACTCGTCAACTTCACACCAAGCTGCAGTTTTACGGGGGCCTGCGAGCTCTCAAGGGCCTGGACGTCCGTGTTGGCCGCGATAAACTCCACGCCCTCCAGGTTCGCCGCAATCATACGGTTCACGGCGTTGCCGCCGCCGCCGCCCACGCCAATCACCTTGATGCGCGCATTCCGTTGCGCTTCATCGTGGTAGTGGATGCGAATCGCATCCTCAGGCTGGTTCGACATACTCGTGTCTCCTCAGGCGATGGGGGCCGCCTGTTGTGATTGTGCATGAGCTGAGAGAAAACACCTTAGGCAAAGCGAGCCACCTCGTATCTTGCTGGATTCGTGCCAGGCGACAATTTGCGTTCCAGCTCCCGGCTCGGCATCCCCGGCGAGCACCGGGGTCCCCAGCAAACTTGTTTGCTGGGGTGGTAGTTTGCTCGCTGGGGTGATCCGGCCTTCCGCATGGAACACGACGCCGACCTCAATACGTTGGATGCTGCATCTCCTGAGCTCCGTCTCCGCTGCATTCGAGCGCGTGAAACCGGCCGCCCGCCGAGCGTACGGTTGCAGTCAGCGATCCGGGCTCTTGAATTCGCCACGCAGTCCGTCCGGTGCCGCAAAATGACACACAAGCTACGCGCTCGAAGAGTAGTTCGTCGCACCTTTGTTAGACTTCAGGACACTCTCTCGCACGTCAACACCCAGGCAGACTGGACCCGGCGAACGAAAGTCGTAGTGGACGCAGGAGCGCACGATTTTTTACCTGGTGAACGGGATGGTAATCACAATGCCCGCACCGATGGACTGAACGCCATGGCTGTCCGGACTGCGTGTATTCACCACCGTACTTGTCCCGGTAATTGTCTGTAACGTTGGAGCCGATCCAAAGGCCACACCCTCACCCAGCTCAATCGCCCGGAAGCTCAGGTAAGGCAGCAGCGGAATATCCAGTCCCACAAATCCCTTAACCAGGCCGTAATCGGTATAAACCGCCGGGTTGAAGCTGAGAACCGACTGCGTCACGCCATTGTTTGTAGTAACCGTATTTGTATACAGCCCGTTTGCGTTGTTGCGGGAAATTCCACCGGCAATCTCCGCATAAGGGCGAAGCCAGTGCAACGGCGTGCGGAACGTTCCTCTTACACCGCCAAGAGCCTCGTACTGGCGCACGATACCCTTGCCACCGGACGAGCTGTCAGCCCGCTTGTTCGAGCCCCCCACCGCTCCCCGCGCATCGACACCCAACCGCACGGGACCAAGGTTGCGAAAATCATAGTAGACCCCAAAGTTACCGCCAAAGGGATTTGTTCTGCCGCTGGTCTGCGCGCAGGGGCTTGCAAACGACGGGCACGTCACCCCTCCAAACCAGTTACCAGTTGCCGTAGCGTAAACACCGAGCTGAGCGTTCGCGGTGATGCTGCATCCCAGACCAAGGAGGACGACTCCAAACCACTTGCAAAACTTCATGGTCACCAGTTTACCGTCAGCCGGGCTTTGATTCCTCCCAACGGCCTCAGAAACTCCCCGCAAAAATCGACTTCAGCTTCTGCCTGAGCCCCTGCTCCTCGCTCGCCTTCCTCACCTGCGTGCGATGCGTGTACAGCAGCATCCCGATCGCCGTCGAAAACTCCGGCTGCGCCAGCTCTGCGGGCATGCGGCTCAGCGGCACCGGGTAGCCGATCCGCGCAGGCACGCGCAGCAGGCTCTCCGCGTGGTCCAGCAGCCCGGTCAGGTGCGCTCCGCCGCCCGTAAACACGCAGCCCGCGCCCATCGCCTCCAGCACCCCGCCCGCGCGCAGATTGTCGCGCATCATCATCAGCAGCTCGCGCGCCCGCGGCTCCAGGATCTCTGCCAGGAACCGCTGTCTCACCAACCGCGCCGGCCCTCCACCGGTCGCCAGGTCGCCGCCTACTTCGATCTCGTTCAACTGCGGCACCGCCGTCACCACGCAGTTGCCGTACGTCCGCTTCAGCCCTTCGGCCTCCTCCACGCTCACATGCAGGCCCACGGCAAGATCATTCGTGAAGTGGTCGCCGCCAATCGGCAGCACCGCCGTGTGCGCCACCGAGCCCTCAAAGAACACCACCAGCTCCGTCGAGCTCGCGCCGATATCCGCCAGGCACACGCCCAGCTCGCGCTCATCCGCGCTCAGCACCGCCTCCGCCGAGGCCAGCCCCTCAAACACCGTATCCACCACCTCAAGCCCCGCCCGGTTCGCGCACGTAATCACGCTCTGCGCCGCGCTCCCCGAGCACGTCGACATATGCAGGCACACCTCAAGTCTGTTGCCGACCATGCCCACCGGATCGTGAATCCCCGCCTGGTCATCCAGGATGAACTGCTGCGGCAGCAGATGCAGCACCTCGCGGTCCGGCGCCAGGCCAACCGACCGCGCGCGGTCAATCGCCGCCCGCACGTCCTCCTTCGTAATCTCCTTCATCCGCGAGCCCATCGTGATGCCGCCCTGCGAGTTCATCCCCCGAATATGCGGCCCGCCGATACCCACCACCGCCGTCTCGATCGGAGACTTGGTCGCGCGCTCCGCCGTCAGCGCCGCATCGTTGATCGCCGCCGCCGCCGGTCCCAGGTCCGAGATCACACCCTTCCGCATCCCGCGCGACGGCTGAATCCCATGCCCGCGATAGCGCAGCACTCCATCTGCCAGCTCCGCCACCATCACGCAGCTCTTGGAGCTGCCGGCGTCGAGCACGGTAATCAGGGTGTCGCTCTTCGGATTCATGGCTCACCTGCCGGGTTCATCGGCCCGCGGCTCCGGCCACATGCTTCGCACGAGCCTCCTGGGCCCGATGCGCTGCTGCCAGATCAGCAAAGATTCTGCCATTGCCGGTCTTACTTTTACCAGCAAAACTTGCGCCGGCAGCGCTCGCGGGTCTCGCCTTCGCCGGCACCGACGCATGGGGAACCGGCTTTACCGCAGCTTTCGGAGCCTTCACCGGCGCCTTAAGTACGGTATTCGGTGCAAGTACTGTATTCGGTGCCGCCATCGGGGCTGTCGTCGTCGCTGGAGCCGAAGAAGCTGGAGCCGAAGAAGCCGCGGCCGCACTCGTCGCAGCCGCCGCCGCACCGGAATCGCTCTTCATCGGAACGCCCGTCCCCGGCTGCATCTCCAGAACCACCTGCCGCTCATAGCGCATGTCCGCCGCGGCCAGCTTCGGATACTGTTGCTTCCAATCCGGCAGATGCTGCTCAAACTCCTGGTACCTGTGCAGAAAATCCTCATCCCCGAAGTGCACCAGGATGTCGCTTCCGCCACTCGACACCACCGCCTTCAGGTCCTCCGGGTTGGAGACGTCCGCCTCGCTGATCGTGCTCGAGTTCTTTGCGCCCAGCTCCTGCAGAAACCGCTGATAGATCGCCATCCGCGCCGCCCTCGTCGACAGCGGATCGCTGCCAGACAGCCCCGTCAGCACCGGGAACGAGTAGTGCGGATCGCCCGCCGCATCCGGCGGCATATCCAGCAACACACCGTTCGCGTCGACAAGTCCAATCTGGCTCCCATGCCGCACAAACGCCACCGGCGTCCGCTCCGTCACCGCAATACGAAGCCGGTTCGGCAGCAACCGCATCACCGTCGCATGCGCCACCCACGGCAGCCGCTCCAGGTCCGCTCGCCGCTCGTTCAGCGGCACGCGAAAGATATTCCGCTCCAGGTCCGCGCCAAAGACGCTCAGCACCTCCGCCCGCGTCACATTGTGGTTCCCCGTAATCTCAACGTCGGCCGAGGTCGTCATCACAAACCGGCTGTCGTGCAGCAGCGCGCTCCGCAGCCCCGCCAACCCGGCAAAGATCACCCCCACCACCGCCAGGAATCCCAGCATAAAGAGGCCGCGCCCCACCCAACTCTTCGGCAGCCCTTTGCGAACCTTCACCCTCAGCGATCCACCCTGGCGTCTAAACGCCGGCTCGTCATAGACATCCGAATATTCGTCCGGATCCTCGTCCTCCGGTACGCTATAGCTCGCAGCCTCCCGCGCACTCCGCTTGGCCCGACGACGCGGCGTCCCCACCTCGTAGGTGGACCTATCCTCTGGCGCCTCAAGCACCCCTGCACCCGCTGTCGTCCCGCGCTTCGAACCCATCTTCATCTCCGGCCAGCCGAGCTCGAGCAGTTTTCTGAAGGTGTCAGCGGAGCGGAGATGCTGATGCCGTTTTCTCTCAAGGAAAACGGCCTTCTCGTCTCTCGGCCAACGCCCCGTATCAGGAAACTGCTCAAGGGCCGCGGACAAATCGCCAGCCTCAACTATACCGGCCGCACCCCCGCGGAAAACCCACCTCGTACCCCGGGGTACCCCCGCAGGAACTCACACCTGCGAGTCACACAACCATCGGGTGCCCCACCCTCGGCTCGCGAAACCGGGGCCCCGGCGAACTTGTTCGCTGGGGTGGGGAAGCGAGACAGGATGGGGTATCGCGCGTGGTAGCGCGCGACGCCTTTCTCGTTGTCATCCCCGTAGGGGATCTGCTTCTCGCGACGGTCAATCTCTACTTCACCACCCCCACCGCCACCACCGAATTCAAATACCGCACCAGCGCCTCCCGGTGCGCCGCCCGGTACGCCGGATATCCATGCCTCAACCCCGCATCATGAAAGTTCAGCATCACAAACGGCTCCAGCAACCCATTCTTCCTGAGCTCCAGCATCGCCCGGATCCCCGGCTCCATCTTCGCCTCCGTCACCGTCCCGGCCGCCACCTTTTTCTGCACATCGTCGAGCATCGCATTGAGCGCCGCCATCTCCTCATCCAGCGTGTGCACATAGCCGTTTGGTGTGAACTGTCCATTCGCCGTGCTCGCCCCGGCCATCACCAGCTGCCCTGGCGTCCGCGCTCCATACGACACCCGCACACGCTCATACACCAGCCACGACGCGTGCCCGTCGCCCGTCTCCTTCTCCAGCGCCGCATCCATCTTCAGCTTTCCATCCGCCGTCGTGAACTCCGGCCGGTGCACGCGCACCACAATGAACGGCGTCTTCGTCGCTCCCGCCCACTGCTCCAGCTTCGACCACGTCCCACCCGTGAACGGCTCCGCGATGATCGCATCGACAAACTTCGCCTTCGCGCCCATCTTGTCGCCCGAAGCCCACAGCGCATCGCCCCAGTACCGGTACGCCGTCTCGCGGTTCGGATCGATCGCCACCGCCTTCTGAAACCACACGCCCGCGTTCTTGAAGTCCCTCATCCGGAAGTACGAATCACCCGCATTCAGCGCCGCCAGGTACCACTGCGGATCAGCCTCGCTCGCCTTCACATACAGCTTGGCTGCGCCGGCAAAATCCTGCTGCCCGAACGCCTGCTCCCCCTGCCGGTAAAACGCATCCGCAGCCGCCGACCCCACATGCGTATACCCCACCGTCAGCGGCAGCATTCCCATCGGCGCGCCAGCCGCCGCTCCCACCGGCGTCTTCGACGCGTTATACAGAGTCTGGATCAGCAACGGGCTGTTGTCCCCCAGCTTCTGCGCCCTGTGCAACTCGGCGATCCCATCGTTCTCAAGCTCGGCCCGCTCCTTCGGATCCTGGGTCGTCTCCGCCTTCTCTAGCAGCAGCGTGCCGTGCCTCTCCGCGAACAACGCAATCGTCTGGTCCTGCTCGCAGAGATCCTCATACAGCGGCAGCGCCTGTGGGTGTTTGCCGTGAACATAGGCCTCATCCGCCTGCAGCCGTTCCGCATCGAAGCTCGACTTATGCTGCGGCGCCGGCACCCCCGGCGGCGGAGTTGCAGCCTTCTGCTGCGATCCTGGCGCCGCCTGCTGCGCCCCAACACTCACACTCAACGAAAGAACAAACACCACACCCCAGCGCATATCGAGCACCCTGCTCCCTGCACCACAGCGTTCTGATTTCCGCCCTACTCTAGCACCTGGCCACGAATTGAGTCCCCTATCAATCGCTCGATCCGAATCCGGGTGCCCCACCCTCGACCGGCACAGCCGGGCAGGGTGGTGGTATCGCGCGTGGTAGCGCGCGACCGCCGTTGCTTTTGCCTTTCTTTCTGTTATCTCGGAGAGAATCTGCTTTCACTTCTAGGTACCCCGAGGCTGGTAGCCCTGGGCTTCAGCCCAGGGTCTCCTCGGGTCTCTCAAGTCCGGAAAGCTTTAGCCCCTGGGGTATGCCTTCCTCAGGCGCGACCCAACCTCTCCAGCACCACCGCCCCCGCCTGCGACACACTCCCCGCCCCCAGCGTCATGATCAAATCCCCCTCATCGGCCTGAGACACCAACCTCTCTACCGCCTCCTCCACACTCGCCGCATACTCCACTCGCGGACCACGGATCCTCTGCGCCAGCGCCTCGCCCGTCACTCCCGCAATCGGCTCTTCGCTCGCCGCATAGATATCCAGCACCTCCACGGCGTCCGCATCCCCAAACGCCCCCGCAAACTCTTCCATCAAATCCCGCGTCCGCGTGTACCGGTGCGGCTGAAACAACACCAGCACGCGCTTATATCCACACTCCCTGGCCGCCTGCAGCGTGGCCTTGATCTCCGTCGGATGATGCCCGTAATCATCCACCACCGTCACGCCGCGCTCTTTGCCCTTGATCTGAAACCGCCGGTCGACACCCCGAAATCCATGCAGCGCCTCTGCAATCGCCTCCGGAGCAATCCCCAGTTGCACCCCAATCGCCACCGCCGCCGTCGCGTTCAGCAGGTTATGCCTCCCCGGCACATTCAGATCGAACGGCCCCAGCAGCAATCCCTGCGCATCGACCTCGAAGCTCGCATGACACCCCGCGCGCGCCTCACGCACGCGCAACCCGAAATCCACACCGCCACTAACCCCGTACGTAAACACCTTCCGCCCCACGCGCGGCAGCACCGCCTTCAGCCGAGCATCATCCGCACACGCCGTCACCGCTCCATAAAACGGCACCTTCTCCATGAACTCCACAAACGCCGCCTCGACATCCTCCATATCGCGGTACGCCTCCATGTGCTCGCGATCCAGGTTCGTTACCACCGCCAGCACCGGACTCAGCTTCAAAAACGAGCGATCGCTCTCATCCGCCTCCGCAACCAGATACTGGCTACGCCCCAGCCGCGCATTCGACCCCATCGCATCCACGCGCCCGCCCACCACCACCGTCGGGTCCAGCCCTCCGCCCGCCAGCACCGCCGCAATCATGCTCGTCGTCGTCGTCTTCCCATGCATCCCCGCGATGGCGATGCCGTACTTCAGCCGCATCAGCTCCGCCAGCATCTCCGCCCGCTGAATCACCGGCGTCTTCCGCGCCCTCGCCTCCAGCACCTCCGGGTTATCCTTCGCCACCGCCGAGCTCGTCACCACCACATCGCACGCCCGCGCATTCTCCCGCCCGTGCCCCACATACACCGTCGCACCCAGCCGCTCTAATCTCTCTGTTGTCGCCGACGCCCTCAAGTCCGACCCCGAAACCGCATACCCCATCGTCAGCAGGATCTCCGCGATCCCGCTCATCCCGATCCCACCAATCCCGATAAAGTGCACCCTCTGCGACGACGCAAACATTGCATGTTCCGGCAAGCTCATCTCCACAAATCCCCACTCCATTCTGCACGAACAGAGCCGCGGATTAGCAGCCCCCGCTGACCGGCTTCCAGGTAACCCGAGCCTTCAGGCTCGGGCCTCTCAGACGCGAAAAAGAAGAGGGGCCTTAGCCCCCGGGGGTATGCTTCCTCTCGCCCTCAACGCCGATCTCGGCCTCACGCTCGTGCCTGGACGGCCGAGCCAAAACAAAGTCCTCGTCGTCGATCACGTCGAGTTTCCCGTCATCCTTGAGGAAACCAGAACCGCCGCCGCCAACCAGCAAATCCAGCCGGATTGTTCTGTCATCCCCGAAGCTGGGGTCGAAGGGGATCGGCTTCTGATTGGCAGCCGCCTTCTCGCGCTATCGCTTCAGGACAGCATCAGAGAAGTCGTTCCGGACTGGCCTGGATACACAACTCGCAGCCGCGCTACATAGTTTCGCCCCGCGAAAAGTTTTTGGGTGATCGCAGCTTTTCGTTCGGTGCCGCTATCGTCGTCCCCTGCCAGGAACTTAGGCACTCCATCAATATCTTCAAACAAGGTCAGCACGCTGTCCGTCGCGCCCTTGGATTCGATTGTGTAGGGTCGCGATTCCGTCGGTTTGATGGCATAATCCATCTGCTGACCCGACGTCAGATCCGCCGAGGCCGGCTTCAGCGGCTGCAGTGTTGAAAGCTTTTTGGGCATCGCTGGATACCACTGCAGAACCCAGCTCTTGTCGCTCGCCGACAAGGTGCCCGGCGGAGTAAGCCCACCCTGGTACTGCACCGGCTTCTCGATCAAGCCGGCCTCAAACTCGTACTCCATGATCGAATCCGGATCCCAGGTCGAGCCTTGAACCTGCTGCGGTGTCAGCTTCTGCAAAATGTTCTGATAGGTAGCACTGCGGCTCCAGTTGTTGGGCGGTCCACCGAGCGATGTGTACACCGCGTCCTCATTCCATGTGATCCCGGCGAACGGGCTCTGATGTTCATGCTCCATGCCCAGCACATGGCCAAGCTCATGCAACGCGGTGCCGCGACCATACACAGAAGTCAGGTCCCAGCCATATTGGGTGGTTGGCTGAGTGAGTGGAACAGTCAAGACATCTCTGCCCACCGCCGATTGCGAGGCGCCCTCTTTTACGGAATAGCCGATGCGAACCTCAGCCTCGGCCAGCTTCTGAACCTCCAGGAAATCGAGCCCAATCCCCACGGCCTTCCATTTAGCAAAGGCGTCGCGGACAGCGTCGGCCTGGACCTTGGGGACGGAATACTTCCCACTCGTAAAAAAGCAATAGTGGAGTACTGTCCCATTGTTCCATTTCGATTGAGTACTGAGAATTGCATACGCCCGGTTAGGATTGGCGGCCACCGTGGGCGACAGTTGAGGAAGCGGCCGCGGCGGATTGAGACACAGAGGCTTCTGTTGCGATGCAACCGCATTCTTGGCTGGAACGGCCTTCTTGGGTGCCATGGGACTCTCTCACTCTCTCTCTGAAAAATTTGGTCCCGGCGTGGCTGCGCTCCCCCTCTTCCCAGGTCCGTTCGATCAGGAAGCCAACAGCAGGCGTCGCCACGCTATTCACAATGACCCGAGTGATTGATCTGCAAACCGCGGCCCACTTTACCATTTTGATTGGGAAGGCGAAAGCATATTCGAGGGACGATCCTGTGCGCATGCCGAAACTCCTCGTGCTCTCGAAGAGAGTGGGGAATGGCTGGAGCCTTCGATGACGCAATATATTTTCGAAGAAAGTCTCGATACGACGCCGGGCTTCGATGACAGGTCTGAATGAGCGCGCAAAATACCCATCCGTCCTGCGCTATCCTCATCCTCACCGATGACAACCACTCGCCGACTGCTCCCCGCTCTGCTTCTCATCGCCGCACCTTCCCTCGCGCAAAAAACCGAAACCCTCCTCGCCACTCCCACCACCGTCGCCTGGGGCTTCTACTCCGCGCACGCCAAGCCCGCGCTCACCGTCCACTCCGGCGACACCGTCATCATGCAGACCGCCTCCACCTGCGGCCCGCCCGAGCGCCTCGAGCACGAAGGCGTCCCCACATCCCAAATCCCTGATTGGCTCGGCCGCCTCTACAAGGAAGTTCCCAAAGAAGACCGCGGCCCCGGCGGCCACATCCTCACCGGCCCCGTCGCCATCGCGGAAGCCGAACCCGGCGACGTCCTCGAGGTCCGCGTCCTCCACATCCAGCTCGACACCGACTTCGCCTGCAACGGCTTCGGCGCCGGCCGCGGCTTCCTCCCCGACGACTTCCCCTACGGCCGCACCAGAATCATCCCGCTCGATCGCACGCACATGATCGCGCACTTCGCACCCGGCACCGGGGTCCCCGGCGGGTCATCAGACCCGAGAGGGGTGATCATCGACATCCCGCTGCACCCCTTCTTCGGCTCCATGGGCGTTGCTCCACCCGAGTCCGCCGGCAAGTGGAACTCCGCCCCACCCTGGATGCACGGCGGCAACATGGACAATAAGGAGCTCACCGAAGGCTCCGTCATCTTCTACCCCGTCAACGCGCCCGGCGCACTCTTCGAAGCCGGCGACGGCCACGCCAGCCAGGGCAACGGCGAGGTCGACATCACCGCGCTTGAAACCTTCCTCACCGGCACCTTTCAGTTCATCGTCCACAAAGCCAAACCCAACGCTTCCCCAGACCAGAATCAAGCCTCCCGCCTGCTCTGGCCTCGCGCCGAGACCTCGCGCTACTACATCGCCATGGGTTTCTCGCCCGACCTCAAGACCGCCACCGAGATGGCCGTCCGCAACATGATCACTTTTCTCTCCGAGCAAATCCCCGACGCCCCGCATCTCTCCCGCGACGACGCCTACGCCCTCATCTCCGTGGCCTGCGACGTCGACATCACCCAGCTCGTCGACACCAACGACGGCGTCCACGTCATGTGCCCCAAGGACCTCTTCACCCATCGCCAGAACCCAACGAAGAACAACTGAGTCTCAACTCGACTCCATCGGAAGACATCAGGAGCGACCTCGACTCCGATGAATTGGAGTAAGTATTCAGACGGTGTGTGCCGCGGCTCGGCGCCTCTCAGTTTTCGGTAGGTTTCGCGATATGGTCGATCACAAGATTGGGCACGGGCTCGTGCACCGATTCCAGCTTGAGCCCAAGCTGTTCCTGCACCGCAGTGAAGATCGAGGGCCAGCCCTCGGGATCGTTCGCGGACCACTCGCGCCCGAACTGAAGCGTGTAATTGTAGGTGCCCAACAGACCGGTCTTGTCCACCACGGGGGCTTCCACCATCGAACTCAGCGCGCCGGCGACAGCCCGCATCCCTGCATTCGATCCGACGAACTCCAGACCATGTCGTGAACCATGGGCCTGGACGTTCGCCGGTGGCGGCGCGGCCGGCGCCTCGCCCTCAGCCGGCCGGGGAACAGGCTGCATCTTCACCCCTCCCTTCGCCACAACCAGGTTGTAGATGGAGCTGTTGCGCGTCTCAAGGTGTGTCTTCAGGCCCAGGCGCTCGGTCAGCAACACGCGAATCGCGTTTCGCTTTTCCAGCCGCACCTCGTTATCCGTGATCTTGGCCAGCCTGGCATCAGCAGCTTCGTCCGAGCGCGCGTTGATGTCGTAGAACGTGTTCGCCACCCAGTCCGGTGCGCCGACAACCGGCGCATCGAAGCCGTACGCAATCTGCACGAGCGCCTTCATCGGAAGGTTCGTAGCTTCGAAACGACTGGAGTGCGGTGGGCTCGAAACGGATACGTGGAAGTTGGCGTCCGGCGGTGGTGCCAGCCGAATGACAGCGACGTCAAAGGTGAGCGTTGGCTTGTAGTTGGGTTCTTCCACAATGGGGGCCTGTGGGCGCGCGTGCGTGCCAGTCATAAAGACGAGAAGAGCCGCGAGCACACCGAAATATCGCTGAACGATGCCGAGCATGGGCATAGGACTCCTTTGGGGATAATACTTCGGGATAATACGTCGGGATAATACGGATGAGTGAATAGCCCGGTTCATCTTCTATAAAAAGCACTCCGTTTGCTTCAACACTCTACCTGGCCCCTGGCAGGTGGGCCTGTATGAAGTTATCGTCACCCGCCCTGTCCCCACACTGGCCTTCATCCCCTCCTGCGAGTTCTCCCGCAACTACACCGTTCGACACGTGTCTAATCAACTGAGTCCCGGCCCTGGAAAAAAACCCGGCCGGAACTCCTCGGTGCACACCCGCAAACCCTATAAAGCTGGGAAGCGAGGCCACCACCGGAAGGCACCCTATGCAGATCCAGCGCCCATCTCGTGGTACAGCCCGCAACCTTCTCACATCCGCCGCGCTCGCCGGAGCAGCCCTCCTCCTTGCACCCGCGCCCCAGGCCCACGCCCAAAACTACCCAGCGCAAGACTATCCACCTCAGACGCAAGACTATCCAGCGCAAGACTATCCACCCCAGGCCCAGGACTATCCACCTCAGGCCCAGGGCTATCCCCTTCAGGCGCAGGATTATCCCGCCCAGGACTATCTCTCCGCCGCCTACGCTCCTCCCGCCATCCCCGTCTACGACCAGCCCCCTATGCCCGGCGACGGCTACATCTGGACCCCCGGCTACTGGGCCTGGGGACCCGACGGCTACTACTGGGTCGACGGCGCCTGGGTTCTCCCGCCTTATGAAGACGCCCTCTGGACCCCCGGTTGGTGGGGCTTCGACACCGGCCTCTACTACTGGCACCCCGGCTGCTGGGGACGCACCGTCGGCTACTACGGCGGCATCAACTACGGCTTCGGCTACTTCGGAACCGGCTTCTACGGCGGCTACTGGAACGGCGGACATTTCTGGTACAACCGTGCCTACAACCACTTCGACAACCACTTCCACGGCCACTTCTACGACCGCACCTACGCGGGCTTCAACGGACGTCCTGGCGGCAACAGCTTCAACGCTCATCCGCCCGCCGAGTACGCCATCCACAACGCCGGCTTCCGCGGCTCCACAATCCATGGCACCCAGTCCTTCCCCAACCGCGGCAACAATGGCTTCGCCAACCGTGAGCAGCAGGGCTTCTCAAACCGCGGCCGGCAAGGCTTCGAGAATCGCGGCCAGCAGGGCTCTGACAATCGCGGCCAGCAACAGGGTTTCACCAACCGCGGCCAGCAGGGCTTCGAGAATCGCGGCCAGCAGGGCCCTGACAATCGTGGCCAGCAGCAGGGCTTCTCAAACCACGGCCAGCAGAACTTCGAGAATCGCGGCCAGCAGGGCGCTGACAATCGCGGCGCGGTGAACACCTATAACCGCGGCCAGACCTTCGGGGGAACGCAGCCCAGCTATCAGCACACCGCCCCGCAGAGCTCCGGCGGAGCACAGCCCAGCTACAACCGCCAGCAGAACTTCGGCGGAACGCAGCCCAGCTATCAGCACACCGCGCCGCAGAGCTCCGGCGGAGCGCAACCTAACTACAACCGCGGCCCCCAGAACTTCGGCGGCGCGCAGCCCAGCTATCAGCACACCGCCCCGCAGAGCTTCGGCGGAGCGCAACCCAACTACAACCGCAGCCCGCAGAGCTTCGGCGGTGCGCAGCCCAACTACAACCGCAGCCCGCAGAGCTTCGGCGGAGCACAGCCCAGCTATAACCGTGGCGCACAACCCTCATTCAACCGCCCGTCGGCCCCGTCCGGTAACTACAGTCGCCCGCAGAGCGCACCCGCTCCCCACTACAGCGCACCTTCTGGCGGAGGAGGCGGCGGCTTCCACGGCGGCGGTGGCTACAGCGGCGGAGGAGGAGGCGGTGGCTTCCACGGCGGCGGAGGCGGCTACAGCGGCGGCGGTGGCGGCGGCTCACACGGCGGCGGACGCCGGTAAGCTTTACCCTTCACGGGCTGGGATCACTCCCAGCCCGTCTTCTTTTCACCGGCCGATCCGGCCTTGAAAGGGCTTCAGCCCGTCCGCAAGGCCCCGACGCTACCGAGAGCTTCAGCCCTTGAGCCAATTCCGGATCATCCCAAAACCTTGTCAAGCCTGTGCTCCTGTGGGAATCTCCCTATCCCTCTCAGAATCAATAACTTCTGCGAGGAAAACTTGTTGCAGGTTAATGAGCCCAATTTCGTAAAATAGATATATAGAGGCTTTCGTAAAATAGATATATAGAGGTTTTGCTCGAAGCTGGGCCGCCCGGGTTGCGAGCCGGTTCCACCAACCCCGGATCAGCAGTTCTTAACTTACTGATTCCAGATACTTTACATATAACTAGCCTGGAATCAAGACTTTGCACCTGAAGTCCAACCCTAAGCCGATAAGAATCAAGACTTTGTGCAAAAAGTGACGGGGTGGGGGCTACCCCGCCAGCCGCAACACCA
>DATNGO010000065.1:0-3070 GCA_035605855.1 Acidobacteriaceae bacterium
CACGCCGGCTACCCGGATTGCGAATGTCTTTTGCTCGTCGAGCTCGACGGCCCCATCGACGAAGTCAACACACAGATGCAGCGCGTCCGCGAGCTTTGCACAAAGAACGGCGCATGGGAACAGCGCCTCGCGCAGTCCGACACCGAACGCGCTCTCGTCTGGAAGGGTCGCAAGGCTGCCTTCGCCGCCATGGGCCGCGTCTCGCCCAACTACATCGTGCAGGATGGCGTCATCCCGCGCACCGCCCTCCCGCGCATTCTCGACGAGATGGCGCGCATGTCAGCCGAGACCGGCCTCCGCATCGCCAACGTCTTTCACGCCGGCGATGGCAACCTTCATCCCATGGTTCTCTACGACGGCTCACACGAAGGCGAAGAGGAGCGCGCACTTGATCTCTCCTACAAGATTCTCGAGCTCTGCGTGGATGCCGGCGGCTCCATCACCGGCGAGCACGGCGTCGGCCGAGAGAAGCAATGCGTCATGAGCTACATGTTCGCCGAACCCGACCTCGGCACCATGCACCGCGTGCGTCACGCCTTCGATCCACACAACATCGCGAATCCCGAGAAGCTCTTTCCCACACCGCGCCTGTGCGGCGAGCGCTCACGCGGCTCCTACGTCCCGCATCCCATCGAAGCCGCCGGCCTCGCGGAGATCTTCTGATGCTCGCCCAGCTCAATATCGAAGCACACCAGTTCGACGGCGCCACAGTCCTCTCGCCCGCGAACACCGAAGAAGTCGCATCCATCCTCCGCGCCGCCACTACTGAATCCCTCGCAGTCGAAACGACCGGCGGCCGAACCAAGCTCACCTGGGGCTCGCGCGTCGCACCGCGTCTTCAGATCTCGACCACGCGCCTGACGGGCATCCGCGAACACATCTGGCAGGACATGACCGCCACCGTCGCCGCCGGCACCCCATGGTCCGCCATGCAGCGCGAACTCGCGCGCCACAATCAGCGCGTCGCACTCGATCCCGTCTTCCCTGATCGCGCCACCGTCGGCGGCATTATCGCCACCAACGACAGCGGAGTCCTCCGCCGCCGCTACGGCTCGCTTCGCGATCTCGTTATCGGCATGACCATCGTTCTTGCCGACGGCACCATCGCACGCAGCGGCGGCAAGGTCGTCAAAAACGTCGCCGGTTACGATCTCCCCAAGCTCCTCACCGGCTCCTTCGGCACACTCGGCGTCATCACAGAGGTCACCTTCCGTCTGCATCCGCTCGCGACCAACACCCTCAGCCTCACGGCACACTCGGCTTCCATCACCCAGCTCGCCGACCTCATGCATCGCATCACTGCCGCGCCCCTGAGCCTCGAAGCCATGCAGCTTCGCAACGAAGAAAATGACATTGCACTCGACATCCAACTCGCCTCCGAACCTGACGCCCTGCGCAACCAGGAGCAGCAACTCCGCGCCCTCGCGCACGACTGCACACTCAGCCCCTCCGACGCCAATGCCTGGTCCGCACGCGAGCGCCTCTTCTCCGAACCCGACGCCACCGTACTCAAAGTCAGCAGCCTTCCCTCGAAGCTCGCTGCGATCGTCGGTGCCTCCGCGGTGCTCAATGCGCAGCCCAACACACGCGCGCTCTGCATTGCCGAACCCACCGGCATCCTCACCGTCGCCTTCTCCGCAACACCGGAAAACCTCGCGACACTTACCGGCGATCTCCGTTCGCGCCTGCGCGCACACGGCGGCAGCGCCGTCCTTCTTCGCCGCGGCCTTCTCCCGCACTCCGTCAACTCCTGGGGCGATCCACCGCCCGCCATCGAACTCATGCGCGCCATCAAGCACGAGTTCGATCCCGCCTGCATCCTCAACCCCGGCCGCTTCGCAGGAGGCATCTGATGTCGCATCCTCACGAGGTCAAGCCTGCCCAGGAAGCCGCGGGCCTCGCCACACAATCCGCGCTCACACAAATCTCCACCTCTACGCGCCCCAGTTCGTTCGACGCGCACAACGCACCCGAACCCGCCGTCATGGACAAGTGCGTGCACTGCGGCTTCTGTCTTCCCGCCTGTCCCACCTACGTCCTCTGGGGTGAAGAAATGGACTCGCCACGCGGCCGCATCTGGATGATGCGCAAAGCCGCGCTCGGCGAAGCTCCACTGGACGACGTCTTTCAGACTCACATCGACAACTGCCTCGGATGCATGGCCTGCATGACCGCGTGCCCCTCCGGCGTCGAATACAACAAGCTCATCGAAGACACACGCGGCCAGGTCGAACGCCAGGCTCAACGCCTCAGTTCGCGCTCACTCTCCGACCGCCTCTTCCGCAAGCTCCTCTTCGCGACGTTTCCTCACCCGAAACGCCTGCGTGTTCTCGGCTTCCCACTCGCGCTCTACCAGCGCACCGGATTACAAAAACTCATCCGGCGGACCGGCCTGCTCAAACTCCTTCCCGCGCGCCTGCAATCGATGGAGGCCCTGCTCCCGCCCGTCCCGCTCAACCCCTTCCACTCGCTCCCGCGCACCGTCAGCTCAGCGAACAAATCGCGCGGACGCGTCGGCATGCTCACCGGCTGCGTGCAGAGCGCCTACTTCGCGCACGTCAACGCTGCCACCGCGCGCGTCCTCGCCGCCGAAGGCTTTGAGGTCGTCATCCCGCAATCGCAATCCTGCTGCGGCGCGCTCATGGTCCACTCCGGTCTCGACACTCCTGCCGCCAACTACGCGAAGAAGATGATCGCCACCTTCGAAGCCGCCAACGTCGACACCATCGTCATCAACGCCGCCGGCTGCGGCAGCACCATGAAGGAGTACGCGCACCTCCTCCGCGATGATCCCGCCTGGACCGCGCGCGCTGCTGCCTTTTCCGCCAGGTGCAAGGACATCAGCGAAGTCCTCTCCGCCGTCGACCCCATCGCCCCGCGCTCACCTATCGCACTCCGGGTCGCCTATCACGACGCCTGCCACCTTCGACACGCGCAAGGTATCTGGCAGCAGCCGCGCAAACTCCTCGCGCAAATCCCCAACCTCGTCGTCGAAGAGATTGCAGAGGCATCGCTCTGCTGCGGCTCCGCCGGTGTCTACAACCTGTTGCATCCGGAGCCCGCCAACGAA
>DATNGO010000066.1:0-13894 GCA_035605855.1 Acidobacteriaceae bacterium
CCGTCGCGAGGGCCTCGCCTATCTCGCGCCACAGGCCGCCGGACACACCTGGTATCCGAACTCCTTTCTCGCGCCGCGCGAGTCGAATGAGCCGTATCTGAGCTCCGCCCTCGCGAAGATAGCTTCTGTCGTCGCGAGCATCGAATCCGCGGGCATCACTCGCGATCGCATTGTCATCGCCGGCTTTTCGCAAGGGGCGTGTCTCGCAACGGAATTCGTCGCTTCGAATCCCGCGCGCTATGCCGGTCTCATCGCCTTCACCGGCGGCCTCATCGGTCCTCCGGACGCGAGCCTGCATCATGAGGGCTCGCTGGCCGGTACGCCCGCGCTGTTCCTGAGCGGCGACCCGGACCCGCACGTGCCGTGGCGGCGCGTACAAGCCTCCGCCGCCGAGCTGGAGCGCATGGGAGCTGTGGTCACCGCACGCCGTTATCCCGGCCGGCCGCACACCATCACTGCGGAAGAGCTTGAACTCGCGCGGACCCTGGTTCGCGAGGCGTTCCCGCTCACAAACGAGGCTCACGCAAAATGAAACGAACTCACGAGTCAGCCATGCCTGCAAATACGGTGTCCACCCACGAGACGTCGAGCGCCGCCCTCTGGGTGGTGCTCGCGCGTGCCTATCGCTCCATGGCCGCCTTCGTCGAGCGGTCGATCGCCGCGCTTGACATCGGCCTCTCGGACTTCATGATCCTCGAGGCCTTGCTGCACAAAGGCCCGCTGACGATGTCTGAGCTCTGTGAGGCCGCGCTTATTACCAATGCCTCGATGACGGCCGCGATTGATCGCCTCGAGGAACGTGTTTTCGTAGAACGCGTCGCGGATAAGCAAGACCGCCGCGTGCGTCGCGCGCAACTCACTACGCAGGGGACCGCGCTGATCAAGCGCCTTTATGTTCGCCACGAACGCGATCTGAACGAGGTCATGTCCGGCATTCCTCCTGCGGAGCGCGCCGAACTCCGCCGCGGCCTCAAGGCCGTCGGCCTCGCCGCGCAGGCGAGGTTGTCTAACTGACCGGCACGTGCAGTTCGGCGACGTTCTGGGTCGGCTTCGGCCGTTTGTAAAACGGTGTCGGTACCACCTTCGCCTTGACTGACTGTCCACGAATCTCCACGCCGACTTCGGTGCCAATTTCCGCGTAGGCCACCGGCACATACGCCAGCGCTATGTTCTTCTTCAGAAATGGCGCGGGCGAACCCGAGGTGATTTCGCCGATCCGCTCGCCCTCGAGTGACAACACCGGGTATCCATCGCGCCCGATACCGCGCTCGATCATCTCCAGCCCGACGAGCTTGCGCTTCGGTCCACCGCTCTTCTCGACCTCCATCAGCGCGTCTCTCCCAACAAAGTCCGAGCCCTTATCCAGCTTGCAATAGCGCCCCAGCCCAGCTTCAAAGACGTTGATCGTGTCTGAGATCTCGTGCCCGTAGAGCGCCATCGCGGCCTCCAGCCGCAGTGTGTTTCGCGCGCCCAGGCCGCACGGCATGATCCCGAACTCCGCACCGGCCTCCAGCACCTCTCCCCACACACGCGCGCTCGTAGGTTCGTCCGCTGGAATATAAATCTCGAACCCGTCCTCGCCCGTGTAGCCCGTACGCGCAATCAGCACGTTGTGACAGCCGGCGACGGTTCCCCACGTGAACCAATAGTTCTTGATCGGCGTCAGGTCCACCTTGGTAAGCTTCTGCAGCGTGTCCTTTGCTTTCGGTCCCTGGATCGCGAGCTGCGTGTAGTAGTCGCTCACGTCTGTGATGTGCAAGCCGCTCATGTTGCCGATCGTCTGCCGCACCCAACGCACGTCCTTCTCGCGCGTGCCGGCGTTAATTACGATCAGGAAGTCGTTGTCGCCCAGCCTGTGCAGCACTACGTCGTCGACAAAGGTTCCATTCGGATACAGCATGGCCGAGTAGTGCGCCTGCCCCGTCTGCAGCCTGCTCGCATCGTTCATCAACAACTTCTGCACTGCGGCAAGCGAGTTCGGACCGCGCAATTGAATGTCGCCCATGTGCGAGACGTCGAAAAGTCCCACCGCCGTCCGCACAGCGATGTGCTCCTCAATCAAACCCTTGTACTGGACGGGCATATCCCATCCGCCGAAGTCGACCATGCGCGCCTTGTGCGCGTGATGAGTTGCATGAAGGGCAGTGCGGCGAAGTGCGGTTGCAGGGATCGAGGTCATATCAGAAGTCCTTGTGCAGCCTTCCAACAGCGGCAATCACTGAGTGTAAATTGTCATGACCATTCTGCGTGTAGCGCAAGCGCGTCGACATCTCTACTTCCGCGCCGCGCGCACGAAACTGCTCACTGTGAAATACGCGAACAGCGCGCTGACGGCGACGTAGGCGTACACCTTCATTGCGCCGAACGAGTCAGGCGCCGAATGAAGCCCCGCCCGTGCCTTCCAGGCGGCCAGCGCCATCGTGACGGCGACCAGCGCAAAGAACACACCTGTCAGCTGCAGCCACAGGACGCTCGAAAACCGCACAACCGGCGTCACCAGCGAGCTCTTCGCCTGCTCTGCCGCTGCTTTCACTGTCTGCGCATCGGGGATGCGTCGCGGCCCTGCCCCCGCCCGCGCTCCAGGCGGCGCGGCCGCTTGGAGCGGCGGACTCGGCGGTTTGCCGGGGGTCGGATCCGGGGTGGTCGCCGCGTCCACCGCCTGCACCACCGTTTTTGCGGCGTGCCGGGCCCCGTATCCCAACGCCCGCCCGAACTTCACCCGATCCATAACACCAGTTTACGTTGTCTGCCGTACTTCTCTTGTCGCAAAACGAATTAGGGACACCTGACATCCAAGCTCCTGTAAGGGGGATATCAAACAGAATGAAGACAGCTTGTTGGGTGGCAGGAGCAGTGTGCGGCGCGGTAGCAGGTCTCATGATCTGGAACCGTCGGCGTGACGAGCCCGTAGAGGATCTCGCTCACCGTCTGGAGTCGGCCTGGGCCGACCACCACACCGTGGTCTGATCCTCTCGTCTTTCATCTTGGCGGAGTCCTTGCCTCGGCGTAGTCTGTAATCAGAATTACCTCGCAATTGCCGTTCCCGCTATTTTGGGAATACCCGATGCGTGGTTCAGGGGCGTTCCAACAGATGACCGGGAGGTGGCGTTGAATCAACAGGTCAAGGACCTCATTCAGAAGCTCGGCGAAGCCATTCATGAGTCCGTATCTGAGAGCGAGCAGATTGCGGGCGTCGTCCGCGAGATCAGGGAGCAGGGCTTTGATGTGCTCCTGATGCTTGAGGCGACCATCGGTCTGAACGAAGTCGAGGAAGATCCGGCCGCCAAGGAAAACGGCGACGAACCAGCGCACGGGCCCTTTACGCGCAACGACCTCACGTTCCTCAAGTCGCTGCGCATCACCACTGAAGAGCACGACGCCGGTTCGTCATCCTAGAGACCGGGCCTTCCCGCCGCCTTCTTCAGCGGCTCTACAATTTCTGTGCGTTGCGTGCTAGACTCGTGCGTCCCGGCCCTTGAAATCTGCGCCAGACGGGAATGGACGGCTAGAGGTATCTGCACGATGAGAGACACGCTCGGTGTTTTGCTCGCCGGTGGTGCCGGCGAAAGGCTCTTTCCTTTGACGCGAGACCGCGCCAAACCTGCGGTTCCGTTCGCGGGTCAGTATCGCATCATCGACTTCACCCTCTCCAACTGCATCAACTCTGACCTGCGTCACGTCTACATCCTCACGCAGTACAAGGCACTGTCGCTCAACCGGCATATCCGCGAAGGCTGGGGCACAGTCGTCGCCGGTGAACTCGGCGAGTTCATCGAGATTCTTCCCCCCATGCAGCGCGTCTCCAAGTCCTGGTACCAGGGCACCTCCGACGCCGTCTTCCAGAACATCTACTCCATCGGCTCCGAGGAGCCGCAGCACGTCCTCATCCTCTCCGGCGACCACATCTACAAAATGAATTACGCGCTGATGAAGGAGCACCATTGCAACTCTGGCGCGGATGTCACGCTCGCTACCCTTCCTGTCACGCCTGATCAGGTATCTCAGTTTGGCGTTGTAGAAGTCGCAAAAAATGGTGAGGTCACGGGATTCGTCGAAAAGCCTAAAGAGACCAACATCCGCTCGCCCTTTGATCCCGAGATGGTTGACGTCTCGATGGGCATCTACCTCTTCAATACGGACGTCCTCATCCCCGAGCTGCTTCGCGATGCAGACGACCCCGAATCGCGGCACGACTTCGGTCACGACATCCTGCCCAAGCTTCTCGGCCGCTTCAAAATGCAGGCGTACAACTTCGTCGATGAGAATAAGCAGCGTGCACTCTACTGGCGCGACGTCGGCACACTCGAGGCCTACTACGAGGCCAACATGGACATCGCTTCCGTCTCGCCGACCTTTAACCTCTATGACAAAGCGTGGCCCATGCGCACGCGCGCCTATCAGTACCCTCCCGCCAAGTTCGTCTTCGGCGAGCCCGGCCGCACGGGCATGGCCATCAATTCCATCGTCTCGGCGGGCTCTATCGTCTCGGGCTCGGTGGTGCGCAACTCCGTGCTCTCGCACGACGTCCGCGTCAACAGCTACGCCGATGTCGACTCGAGCGTCATCTTCTCGCACAGCAACATCGGCCGCCACTGCCGCATCCGCCATGCCATCATCGACCGCGACGTCCATATCCCTGACGGCACGGTGATCGGCTACGACCCGGCCGAGGACAAGAAGAACTACTTCGTCACGGGATCCGGCCTCACCGTCGTCACACGCGACTATTCTCAGTTCGAAAACCCTGTCTCCCAGGAGTTTTTGCAGGTAATGTAGCCGCTTTCCACAGGACGGACGCGGTCCGCCTGCGTCCAAACATCAATGTTCCGCCTGCACTTACGGGAATCCTGCGCGGTTCCTCCCCTCCAATCCGCTGTAGGCAAGTTTCCGGCCAAATGGAGTATCGTGGACTGAGCACGGGGCCAGCGGCTGTGTTACGCGCATCAGCGTGGGCGGCTCGAAACCTGCGAGAGAACCCCTCCTGACGAGGAAAGGAAAAGCAAACTATGTGGAAACCGAACCAGCCTGGCAGTCAAACGCCCCCCACCCCTGAGCCGGCGCGTCCCCAGCCCCCCGCTGGTACGCCCGCCTTTGATGCCGCCGCCCGCGCGGGCAGCCCCGCCACCCCCACCGGCGAGCAGGCGACCATTGGCAAGAGTCTCGTCGTCAAGGGCGAGCTCTCCGGCTCCGAGTCGTTGTACGTCGACGGCAAGGTGGAAGGCGCCATCAACCTGCCCGGCAATCGCGTGACCGTCGGCCGCAACGGCCAGGTTGCAGCAAACATCATGGCACGCGAGATCGTCGTACTCGGCAAGGTCCGCGGCAACTGCCAGGCCTCCGATCGCGTCGACATTCGCAGCGAAGGCTCGCTCACCGGTGACGTCGTCGCGGCCCGCATCTCCATCGAGGACGGCGCCTTCTTCAAGGGTGGCATCGACATCCGTAAGCCCGGCGCCGAGGCCAAGGGTGGCAACGCCCCCGCGTCCAACTCCTCGAGCACTGCCAACACCCCGGAGCCGGCGGCTGCAGCCTCACACAGCTAGCTCCAGCACTACCCTGATTTAGAGAACCAGACAGCCAAAGGCCGCGCTCGCCGCGGCCTTTGCATTTTTTGCGCTGCCTTTTCGACTAAACGCCGGACATGCTCATCTGCAGCATGCGCTTCTGCTCGTTCAGGCGGTTGAAGTGAAACTGAAAGTACAGGCCGCCGAACAGAAGCGTCCAGAACGCATTCAATCGCAGCCCCAGCGGCTCCGTAATGTTGAAGTGTTTCAGCAGTTCATTGCGAAAGACAAACCGCGCCGCAATCGCCAGCGCCAGTCCCGCCAGCCCCAGACTTTCACCCAGCGGGGTCGCCACCACCAGAGGCCCGTTGAAGGCGTTGTACGCCACGATGTGCCACGCCTGCGGCAATCGCAATACGTAAAGAATCGCGACAACAACATACAGTCCCAGCGCCGCACTCCTTTCCGACACCCGCCGCATCCACTCCGCCTCGACGATGTCCCAGATCACGAAGAACACGCCCCCGGTCAAAATTCCCAGCAGCAACGCCACCCACCAGGGCAGGTCCGGAGGATCCGGATACATCACCCTCGCGCCCGTCGGTGGAGCAGGGAACAACTCACCAACCGGACGCCACTCTGGCATCCCCTCGCCCTGCGCGAGATCCGTCGGCACAATATTGCCGGTTGCCAGCAGGCGGTACACCTCTTCGACCGCGTACGGTCCGAAGACCTGCGCGTCTCGCGCAATCCTGTACGTCATTCTTGTATGTTAGCGTTCCTTCGCCGAGCGCTCTCACTCGATCTAAGAGTGACAGCCCATGCCCGCGTTGAGCGTCCGCTCGTCCGCGGCGACCATTTCTGCGACGGTGATCGTGTAGACCCCGCCGCAATCGTGACGCCATCGGGAGTAGCCCTCCTGAAACGAAGGCACCTCGCCGGTCCTAATTAGTTTCACGACACTCCGGTCAAGGGCCTCGCGGGTAAACGGCGCATGCTCGATCTCCCTCGGTTCTGGGCCGCTGGAGCAATTGTGCAGGCGGATGCCGTCGAGACGAATATGCACGATCACGCCGATCTTCGGCAGCGTCTCCACCTTGAGAACGGTGATTGTCGCAGCCGGCTCAGTCTCCCTGCTGTAGTAGGTCCAGACCTGCCCAGGAGAAAACTTAGCATCGACCGCTGCGCCAGGCTCAGGGCACGGAGCCGAACTCTGCGCGGGTGCACGGCAGGCGAGGGCACAGCCGATCATTGCCGAGACGCGAAGAGAAAATTCCCTCCGATTGATACTTCGGTAGTGCAGCATCCTCCACTACCTTTCCTTCGCCGCAGCCTCTAGCGCCGCGATGTCCAGCTTCTTCATCGTCATCATCGCCCGCATCGCAGCCGGATGCCGCAGCAGCTCCGCGATGTTATCAGGAATGATTTGCCACCGCAGCCCGAAACGGTCCTTCAGCCATCCGCACGCAATCTCACTACCCCCGTCACCGAGCTTCGTCCAGTAGTCGTCGATCTCTGCCTGACTCTTGCAGTGCACAACAAACGACACTGCCTCGTTGAACTGATGGTCCGGCCCTCCATTCAACGCCGTGAACGGCTGCCCATCCAACTCGAAGCCAATGGTTACGATGCTGCCCTTCGGTCCCGGCCCAGCATCACCGGAACGCAGCTCACCCGTGCGCCGCGAATTCGGAAAGACGCTCAGATAGAAATCGACAGCCTCTTCAGCGTTGTTATCGAACCACAAAAACGGCGTGATCTTGGGCATTCGCTCACCTCAGACTTCCAACTACACCACCTGATCGCTCGCGTTGGCCAGCGTTGTATCCTTCGCAGCCCGCGACCACGCGATACGCAGGTCCTTTACGTTATGCAGCGAGAAGTTCGGCTGCGGAGGCGCCGTGATCGCGAAGAAGTCCGCGCGCTGCACATCCTCAAGCCAGAACGCCGGCCTTGCATCGGGGGCTTGCGGCGCAACTTCGACGTGGCTCATCTCCAGGTTCTTCAGATGTCGAATGAAGAACCCATTGCACGGCGTCGGTCCAAAACGCAGTATTTCCGGATATGCATCTTCGATCTCCGGAACCTTGATCGTGTGCCAGTCCGGCATTGGTTTCGAGCTCTCGCCCCAGCCGATGCGCATATCCTTCGGCAGCCCGCGATGCCCGAAGTAGCAGTTCGAAAGCTTCACATCCTCAATCAAATTCTCTGGAATCCCCGAGAAGAGCGACGACGTCGACGACGCCGAATCATGACTTACCAGATTTGAGATCAGCACTCGCCGCAGCGTTCCCGTCCGCATCGTCTCCTTGGGCCCACGATTACGCCGGTTCAATCGCAGAAACAGTGGCGCGTCGATGATCTCGCGCATCGTGTTCCCGGTGATGGCAATGTCCTCGAGATACGCTCCATCGCTCGTCTCCAGCGAGATGCCCTTGCACCCCTCCAGCACATTGCCCGTGATCGTGATGTTGCGAAACCCTCCGTTTGATTCTGTCCCGCACTTGATACGCCCATTGCGCGACACACGTGCATCATCAGGAAAGCGCTTCCACGTTCCCGCATACACCGAGCCGAGTTCATAGGTGCCCGTCACAAAGTTGTTCGCGATCGTCACGTTGTCGGTCGAGCGCGCATAGCCCAGCGCATAGCTCGACTTCGGACAGATCGCGTCATCCCACGGCGAATTCACCGTGCAGTTCGATACGCGCACATTGCGGCAGCAATCAATATCGAACCCATCGCGATCCGTATCCACCAGCAGATTGTCGATGGTCAGGTTGTCCACACCCGTCGCCAGCAGCGCGAAGTGCCCGCCCTTCCAGATCGAGAAATCGCGCAGGATCACATGACTGCAGTTCTTCAGTGCGATTGCCTTATTCCCCACGCCTGCCTGCTCAGCCTTGAACGTCGTGTAGGTGCCGCGCGTCCCGCCCGACCCGAACGACAGCCCCTTGCCGTAGATCAAACCCGTGCCATAGATGCCGAAGTGGTGTTCGTTCTCCGCCCACAGCAGCGAGTTGTGCCAGTGGTTGTGTCCGAAGTCCTGGTACGGCGTCCAAGGATCGTTCGGCTCCGCAGCGTCATACGTTCCGCCGTTGTATCCGGTCGTCTCTCCAGGCTTCGGCGAATCCGCCGCAAGGATCGTGCACCCGCGGTCCAGATACAGATCCACGTGGGTCTTCAGGTGAATCGAAAAACACAGATACGTACCCGCCGGAAACACCAGCGTCCCACCGCCCGCCGCAGCCACGGCTTCAATCGCCTTGTTGATCGCCGGCGAGTCGACAGTCTTCCCATCGCCGGTCGCGCCGAACCGGCGCACATCATAAATCGCCTCCGCCGCATGCGGCTCAGCCGTTGATTGAGCCAGTGCAACATGACCCACAGTGGAGGCGAGAACGAGGGGAGAGGCCTTCAGCAAATCGCGTCGCAGCATAGAAGGCCATCCTACCAGTCAGACAGATATCTGCTAAAGTCACCGTTTCTTCTTGCACCATCCCAAACCACTCAATCCAGCGCGATCAATAATCCCTCACCACCCTCAATCGTTACCTCACCATCCACGCGCGCTCCCGCACCATCCAGCAGCGTCGTCAGCACAACCGTTCCCGGAGCACACTGGGTCGTCGCGATCTCAGCCCCCAAATTCAACACCACCTGAAAGTCCGTACTCTCTCCATCCGGCAGCGCCACGCGCCGATAGCGCAGTACATCCCGCTCTGCGGCGACATCCGCAATCGCACCCGCATGCAGCGTGTCATGCTGCCGCCGCAACGCCAGCAGCTTCCGATACAAGGCCAGCATCGATTTCGAATCACTCCGCTGCACTGCAGCATTCTTCGTAGGCCAGTCGCACTCAATCGGCAGCCAAGGCGTCGCATCCGGTGCTGTGAAGCCCGCATTCGGCGCACTCACCCACAGCATCGGAGCCCGCTCCGGATCACGCCCGCGTCCCTTGCCCGGCTCGTTCTTTTCCGCCGGGTCCCTCACTTGCGCAGGAGCAATCGCCACATCCTCCATGCCCAGCTCATCGCCGTAGTACATCGTGGGCGTCCCGCGCAGCGTCAGCAACAACATCGCCGCAGCTCGCGCCTGTTTCGCTCCAATGCGTGAGGCGAGCCGCCGCTGGTCATGGTTTCCCAGCACATAATTCGGCCAACCGCCCTGTGGCAGCAACTGTTCGTACGTGCGAACAATCTCGGCAATCGCGCTCGCCTTCCACTGCGTCAGAATCAGATGGAAGTTGAAGGGCAGATTCGCTCCATGCAGCTCCTGCGTCTCCGGGCCTGGGGTCTCCGTCGGCCCGCGTTTCACCGGCAGCCCGTAGTACGTAACCAACTCCGGCAGCGGAAGATAAATCTCTCCGATCAGCACGCGATGCGACTCCGCCGAGCGCTTCTCCATCGTCGACTCCGCCTCCTTCACATCCACATGCTCCGGCAGGGTCGGCCCATAGCTGTCCATCAGCCCACGCATCTCCGCGACGATCTCGTGCGTCTCCGGCCGGTTCGCGTTGTACACGGGCAGCGTCGACGCTAAGTCGCGCATCCCGCCGTGATACTCCGGGTTCGGTGGATTGTCCCTGAACTCCTTGTCTTTGATCAGCAGCCACAACACATCCATGCGAAATCCATCGACGCCCTTCTCCAGCCAGAACCGCATCGCGCCATACATCGCCTCGCGCACTGCAGGATTGCGCCAGTTCAAATCTGGCTGTTCCTTCAGGAACGAGTGCAGATAGAACTGCTCCGTTCTCTCATCCCACTCCCACGCCGGTCCACCGAAGTGCGACATCCAATTGTTCGGCAGCCGCTCGCGCGCAGGCTTCCAGTCGTCGCCCGGAGGCAGCGGTTTGTGCCACAGATACCAGTCACGCCTCGCACTCGTCGCCGACGAGCGCGATTCCACAAACCACGGATGCTCATCCGAGCTGTGGTTCGGCACAAAATCCAGAATCACTCGCAATCCGCGCGCATGCGCCGCGGCCAGCAGCGCATCGAAATCTTCCATCGTCCCGAACAGCGGATCGACGCCCGTATAATTCGCGACGTCATACCCGAAGTCCTTCATCGGCGACGGATAGAACGGCGAGATCCAGATCGCATCCACGCCCAGCCCCGCCAGGTAATCCAGCCGCGCAGAAATGCCGCGCAGATCACCCACACCATCGCCATCCGTATCCTGAAAGCTGCGCGGATAAATCTGGTAGATCACTCCGGTCTGCCACCACTGCAACGCTGCCATCACACTCCTCGCCATGCTCAAACTTGAGATGCACTAACAGGCGTAGCATCGAACTCATGAGCGCCGCAACCATCGACACCGTCGAACTCGACGAACTCCTCCGCGAAGCCGAGATCGCGCATGGTCATCTCTGCGCCGGCCAGATCCTCGGTGTGCGCATGGCGATGCTCGCGATGCGCCGCCTCGGCATCCACTCGCCGCGCCTGAAAATGCTGCCCACGGGCGAGCCCAATCCCGACCGCAAGCGTCCCGTTGTCTTCGTCGAGATCGATCGTTGCGCCACCGACGCCATCGGCGTCGTCACCGGCGCCCGCGTCGGCAAGCGCGCCCTCAAGCTCCGCGACTGGGGCAAGATGGCCGCCACCTTCGTCGACCTCCATGCGAAGCTCGCCCCTGATACCTACAAAGCCATCCGCATCGTCGCCCTCGATGGATCCAAGCAGCGCGCCCGCGAGCTTTATCCGGAGCTCGAAAAGAACGCCGCCCAGATGCGTGCCTACCGCGAGCTCCCCGACGACGAACTCTTTACCGAGCAGTGGGTTCGCGTCCCGCTCTCGCCCAGCGAATTCCCCGGCTACAAAGGCGAGCGCATCGCCTGCGCGCGCTGCGGCGAAGGCATCAACTTCGACCGCTTCGTCGAGCGCAATGGCGAGCGCCTCTGCCTCGCCTGCGCCGATCCATCCTCGCTCTACTACCATCCGCTCTGAATCAGATGCAGCAAAGCCGCTCCATCTGGAGCGGCTTTCTGCATCCCACCCTGGGATCAATTAGCGGCGGTCAAAGCGGCCGTCACGGTCATGGTCGCGATCAACGTGGCGGTAGCGATCAAAGTCCCTGCGGTCAAAATCACGACGATAGAAATCATCGCGATCGAACCTGCGGTCACGATCCCAGTAGCGCGCGTGCCATGCGTCGTAATCGCGTACATAGTAGCCGCCGTAGTATCCGGGGCCCGCGTACACCACCCGCGGAGCGGGAGCCACATAGACCGGCGCGCCAATCGTCACTCCGAACGCCACATGCTGCGCCTGTGCCGTTGGAGCGGCCAACATCAGTGCAGCGCCGGCAACCACCGTCCCTGCCAATACCTTCGCCTTCATGCCTGCAAGTTTCGCGCTCAAAGTAGTGAACATCATGGCCTTACCTCCTGTTGGCGACCTTCATCGCCTTACAAACAGGTAAACGCCAGCCCAGATAGCGAGTTGCGCGCAACCTTCTCGTAGCACCGGTGTTATAGCCGTGCTTTTTCTACCAATGTTCTGTTTAATCTTTATCGCTCGAACGTAAACCGCATCCCCGCCTGCACCAGTCGCGGCGCCGCCAGCGTCAGGATCGGCGTCCGCCCCGCATCGATCTGCCGATTCAAAAGATTCTGCGCGCCCGCAAACACACTCAGCCCCCACCGCAGCCGTCGCTCTGCCGACACATCAAACCGCGCATACGGATGCAGCCTGAACTGATTCTGCGCATCGTCAAACTCCTGCCCTGCGTAGCTCGCGATCAGATGAAAGCTCGCCACGCGCTCGGCCGTGTAGTTCGCCGTCGCCGTCAGGGAGTGCCGTGGCACCTCCGGAATCCATTTGCCAGTCAGGTTGCTTTGCACGGGGCTGCTTGAGTTGAACGCCGTCACGGTCGCCACAGCGAACTGATACCCAAGGCTTGCATCGAAGCCCCGCCACCTCGCGCTCTGCCCCTCCACCATCAGGCCGCGGCTGCGAATCTGTCCCAGGTTCTGCCGCTGCAATAACTGGCTGGTCGCGGTCTGCGACAGTAGCACCGCCGAGATTGGCCGGTTCACCTCTGTCCAGAAATATGCCGCGCGCATCCGTCCCAGTTCCTGATCCCTCGCACGTATCTGCGCAAATTCCACGCCGAGCTCAAACCCGGTCGCGCGCTCGGCCAGCAATTGGTTGTTAGCAATCGTCGTCTGCTGTCCCACCTGGCTCGTGCGGTACAACTCGTTTATCGTCGGCCCGCGAAACGCGCGGAACGCCGTGCCCGTCAGCGCCACGCCATGTGGCAGATAGCGCACCAGACCTATCCGCGGGCTGACCATCACCTCATCAATCTCCGGCAGTATTGTGGTCCGCATCCCCGCAATCGTCTGTCGCGCGTCGAACGTCCGAAAGCTGTCCACGCGTACGGACCCTGACACGGACCAATCCTTCGGTTGCCAGATCGCATCCCCGTAGCCGCCCAGCTCTCGCTGCCGCGCGCTCACGCTTGTCGTCGCCCGCACCGTGCCGCCCACCACAGGTGTCTCATTGTCCGTCGCGCGCACATCGCGCATGTCGGCTCCCACGGCCGCAGTCACCGCGTGCGCAAACGCGCGCGTCGTCTGCAATGCAAACCCGAACTCATCGGTCGGCACATGCTGCAGTCTGGTCAGGTTTTCGCTGTTGCGGTTCGGCGCAACCGATGAAAAGCTCTGCCTGTATCCCTCCCTCGACCCGAACAGTCGCAGCAAAGCATGCGTCTCCGCAAAGTCCGTATCGCCGCCCCCCACATACCTCCATAGCCGCGTCGCATTCGTCTGCAGCGGCGTCCCATTCTGCCGCGACTCGTTCATCACATTCCCACGCAGAAACGCCGTCCATCCACTGATCGCCGGTGGCGTCTGCAACTCCAGCCTTCCGCTCTGCGCGTTCACATTCGTGGGCACATCTACAGATCCGCGCAGCGCAGGCGCGGTCGTTATGTACCCATCCGTCTTCAGCTCGCTCGCCGCCGCCAGCGCCGCAATCCATCGCGTTGCAGACTCCGCCATCCCATCGGCGAGCACCGTATTCTCTGTCGCTCCACTGGCATCTGCTGCAATATGCAGTGTCTTCGCCTCTCGCGGCTCTGCGGGCGCAACATCAATCACGCCGCCAATCGCGCTTGACCCATACAATTCCGCCGACCCGCCGCGCACCAGCTCCACATCACGAATCACCGGCTGCGGAATCTCCGTCCAGTGCACCCATCCGCCAAACGGATCATTCATCGGCACCTGGTCGCTTACCACCAGCGTGCGGCTCGCGGCGGTCGACCCCAACGCTCGCAGGCTCACACCGCTGCTCGTCGGGTTCGCTGTCCACGAGCTCGTCCTTCGAAACAACTGAAACCCTGCAATCTGGTGCAATCGATCATCTAACGTAAGT
>DATNGO010000067.1:0-10489 GCA_035605855.1 Acidobacteriaceae bacterium
CTCACAGACAGCCAATCCTTAACGCCGAGCTCAAGTCCGCCGCCCGGCGCGAAGGCCGGTGAGTTTGCCGCTCCGGTAGACTGCACATCGCTCCCCGGGAAATAGGAGTTGAAGCCGTGCACGCCCCCAACGACAACCTGGCCATAAATCGTCAACCGCTTCGCCACCGAAAAAGAATACCGAGGGCCCGCCATATAGGTGATCAGGCTCAGCCCCTGTTGTGACTGCGGAACACGATCTGCTCGACTGCCTGTAACCTGTGCCACTGCCGCGACGTTCTTCCAGAGATAAAACAACCCCTCGCTGCTGCCGCCATTCAATAGAAAACAGCCGCACGTTCCAGGAGGCGCGTTGCTGATCATTGCCGTGTAATTGACCGAGAGAGCGATGGGATGGATCTTCGATACCGTCGGCCCCGGATCGTTGGTTGGAGCCACGCTGCGGGCGGAGGCAGCCGAAACCGCTCCCATCAACAACGCCGGCATCAAAAACATAATCACTTTCATGCGTTCGGGCCTGCTCCCCTGCGGTTGTTACTGAACAATCAGCGTAACTGTAGTCGTGCGCTGCAAGGTTGTATTGATGGCGCTCGTGGTCGTTGCCGTAATCGTGATCGTGTAGGCCTGCGGCGATTGCGCGAAGAGGCCGCCGCTACCGCAACCCGTCAGCCCGAGCGTGGCCGCACCCGCAATCAGCACAAAGAGCGCTGTAAGCAGAGTGCGCGGCATCTTCGCCAGCCTCGCTCGTATACGTTTGTTCCGGAACGGCAGCAGCAGGAACACCGCCGCGCTGACAGGAAGCAGTGGTGTTCGCATCGGCGAAGAAGGCGGAGTCCTGCCGGCCGTCAGCCCCGCGGTCTTAATCGCCAGCCTGAAGGAAGCCGCTCCATTGTTCAGAGTAATGGTCGCAGGAGTAAAGACGGCCGTCGCTCCAGGGGGAAGTCCCGAAGCCGTCAGCGTAACAGGAGAGGTGACGCCGCCGTTCTGCGACTGCATCGCAAAGTTATAGCTTGCGGTCTGCCCCGGATTGACGGTTTGCGTCGCTTCTCCGCTAGCCGTAAACGTAAAGTCCGGCAACACAGTCACTGTCTCCACGGTAGCCGGCGAGGTGCTCGATGTGAAATTGACATCGCCGCTGTAGAGCGCCGTAAGGTTGTGCGTGCCCAATGCAAATCCACTCGACGAATACGTCGCCGAGCCATTGGCTGTGACCGGCACAGTAACCAGCAGAGCGGTTCCATCGTAGAAGGCCACGCTGCCGGTCGGCATTCCCGTAGTCGTCGAAGACGCCTGCGCTGTCAAAGTAACCGGCGCTCCCAGGAAGGCAGCGGAGTTGGACGAACTCAGTGCAGTCGTGCTGCCTGCCTGTCCAATAACGACATTGCCCGAGCCAGCGCCGAGAGTAACGCTATAGTCACTCGCCGCTGTGCCCGCGAGCGTCGCGGTAATTGGGTATTGACCCACGGGCGATGTTGTCGTCGCCGGCGTGGCAAACACAGCCGTCACCTTGCTGGCATCCTGCGGCAGAACTCCGGTCAGCGATCCAGTAAGTGCCGGAGCAGCCTGTCCGTACTTGATCGAAACGCCTGCGGCGGTGGCCACCACCGGCAGCGGTGTCACGGTCAGCATAAAGACGCTACCGGTAATTGCCGGGTTTTGCGAGTCGCCGCTATAGCTTGCGGCCAGTTGATGCGTTCCCGCAGACAAGGTCGAAGTATCAAACATAGCGACATTGTTGTTCCACGGAACTGAAGCAACTATCGTCGAACCGTTGGTAACATCCAACAGGCTCACCTGACCGGTCGCGATCAAGGCTGCATTGTTGAAAATTGCTGTCAGCGTACCGCTGTTATAAGCGATGCTCGACGCTCCGTTCAGCGTCAGGGTTTCTGCGCCGGTTCCCTGCCCGCCGCCGGTCCCCTGACTCACGCCCGCGATGGTGTGAATCGTGCGGTCGAGTCCGACCTCTCTCACCAGATTATTACGCGTCTCCGACAGAGCAAAAACTCCCGCAGCTTCTACCGCCGCCGCACGAGGTGTATCCAGCGCCGTGTTGATCGCTGCACCGCCATCGCCGCCAAGTCCTTGCGAGCCGTTGCCCGCGGCAGTCGTAATCGTCCCCGTCGTTGCAATCAGGCGAATACGATTGTTGTCGCTGTCCGCTATATAGATATTGCCGGCCGCATCCACACTCAAGCCACTGGGCCGCGCCAGGGATGCGCTGGCAGCCGATCCGCCATCGCCGCTATAGCTCTTGCTGCCGTTACCGGCCAGCGTCGAAATCACGCCGCTGCTGTTGACCACACGCACCCGCTGATTGTGCGTGTCTCCGATGTAAATATTGCCGGCTCGATCCACGGCCACGCCATTGGGAGAATCCAGTCCGGCAGCCGTTGCAGCTCCACCATCACCGGCAAAGGATTGCTCTCCATTGCCCGCAACAGTCGTGATGGTTGTGCCGCTGATCTTGCGAATCCGATGATTGTCGGTGTCCGCGATGTACAGATTGCCGGCGCCATCCAAGGCCAGCGCAGCCGGATGATCCAACGCCGCCGATATCGCCGCTCCACCGTCTCCGGAGAAGCTCGCAACGCCGGTCCCTGCGATGGTCGAAATGACGCCGCCGCTAACCTTGCGAATGCGGTTGTTATGCGTATCCGCAATATAGATGTTGCCCGCCGCATCAACGGCCACACCTGCGGGCGAATCGAGCAGTGCGCTTATGGCCGCTCCGCCATCGCCTGCGAAGCCCTGCTCTCCCGTGCCTGCGACAGTCGTAATCACGTCTGCAAGATTCACCTCACGGACGACATGATGGTTCAGGTCGGCGATATACAGATTGCCCGCCGCGTCGTACGCGATCCCCGCCGGCGCATCCAGTGGAGCCGTCGTGGCCAGAATGTTGCTTGGCGGAGCCGTTTGGGCCTGCATGGTGAAACTACCCGCAGCGAAGACGAATGCTCCAAGCAACACACTCGCTAACCGAAGCCAGCTCCCCGCGACCTGCGGCTGCGTCTGGATACTCATCCTCGTCCCCGGCATCGCCGCATTCCCCGCCGGCAATCTGGCTTCTGCGCTCTTCAATCGCTTTCCCCGTTCCAAACCATCTGCGCTTGAATCATCAAAGCAATCTTCTAAAAAACGTGGCTCGTCTCTACGGGCTTCTGTATTTCGTCTGGAGTGGTTGCGGCTCTTGACCGGCAGCTTTCACTCCAAAGCATCCCTTACTGGCAAACCAGGTTGACGACCACTTTGTTGAACGGGTTGACGTTGGTCTCGGAGAACGCAACGCTGATGTTGTCGCCTCCAGATACGGCGAACGTATCCGTCTTGTCCTGGCAACTCGACCCGTTGCCATTCGTGGTCACGGAGCAAGTCATCGCTGTGGCAGCGCCATTCTTGTAGACAGTCAGCGTTGTTACATCCAAGGTCGAAGTCTGGAAGTTATTGACTCCAACATTGAGAGCGCTCATCGTACAGGCCATGGGCATAGCCACAAAATTGGCTCCAATGGTGGTATTCCCCGTAAAAGATCCGGAGGCATAGAGCGGCGAGAAGTAATAGGTCGTCCCAGCCACACTTGGCGGCCCCGGATTTGTAAACTGCATGGAAAAGGAAACAGCGTTAACCCCGCTGCCATTGGTACCCGCAGGTCCGGCGGGCCCTTGAGGACCAGTCGGCCCGCTTGGTCCGGTCGCTCCGCTGGCGCCGTTTGTGCCGTTCGTCCCTGCCTGGGCGAGGAGCGCCCATTTCACATTGCTGATATCCGGTTGGAAGCCGACGTTGCCGGACACCAGAGAGATATAGCTGGAGCTGTTAAAGGAGACCGCAGCGCCCAGTGCATAGGTTGTTGCGATGTTCCATGTGCCCTGAAAGCTGACTGGAGGGCCTTGTGGACCTTGCGGACCGGCAGCTCCAGTTGAACCGGCAGGGCCAGTCGATCCGGTGGCGCCAGTGAGACCAGTTGCTCCAGTAGCGCCTACCGGGCCAATGGGACCGACAGGGCCAGTTGCTCCCTGCTGAGCCAGCAACGACCATTGGGCCGGAGCAGTATCTGGCTGATGGTTGGTATTGCTGTTTACCAACGATATGTAGCTGGAACCGTTAAAGGAGACCGCATCGCCAACCGCATACGCCGTTGCGCTGCTCCAGGCACCCTGGAAGCTGACTGGAGGTCCTTGCGGGCCGGCGGCTCCAACCGCCCCGGTTGGTCCGGTTGGCCCGGCAGACCCAATCGGGCCTTGAATGCCCTGGATTCCCTGCGGACCAGCGGAGCCAGTCGCTCCGGTAGCGCCGGTTGCTCCCGGAACTCCCTGAATCCCCTGTAGCCCCTGTAGCCCCTGTAGCCCTTGATTGATCAGCGTAATGTCGAGTCGCGCGGCATGGCCGGTCTCATCGTTCTCTTTGCTGTCGAAGAGAACATCGGCCCCGCCGGACGCCAGCGCCAGTCCGTTATTGCTTGACGGCGAATTCACCCATGCCTGCACCTGCGCCGTCAGATCGATGGAGACAAACTGTCCAGCAAGGGAGACAGGAAGTGTGCCGATCGAGCCTCCTGTTGCCGGGGCCGTCGCGGAGGTGACACTGTACTCGCCCCAACTGGCCGACACAGGGGAGACCGTCACGGCGCCCGCGGTGTTCACCCGGTTCGCAAACACCGTTAAGGTGGCGCGAGTTACCTGCGCCGAAGTTGTGCCGGCAGGCAGCGTCGACAGGTCGAACTGTAAGAATGCGGTATTGCCGCTCGCCACATACAGGTTCGAAAGCGTGCCGTAGTTGATCGAGGGATGAGCGGAGTTCACGCTCGCATCGGCTTTCAGAGTTGCCTCAACCGCGGAAGCCTCATGGACACTGAGAAGAAGCACACCAAGGCAAAGGATCAATCGCACGAATCCAAATCGTTTCAAAATAAACACTCCTGAAAGGCCCGATACGGTCGGAACCCGAAAGCAGCCATGTCAGCGCAGAGAGAGCCCGCAAGAAGAGAACTAGAGAGAACAAGAGCGCGTTATGCGCGCGCTATGGCACTTCGCGAGTCAAAATGAAGCATAAAAATTCGATTGCCAATCGTATCGCCAATCCACCGGCCTATGGGTACGACTTTAGAGTCAGCCGAGAGGATTAGCCCTGGCGGATGCGCAAAGTGACGAGACCGGCGGAAACGCACGTAAAAAAACGCAACCTCGGCACAGTGAAAAATTTTCCTTCACGCGGAGATGCGGAGCAAGCCGTGGCCGGCTTCCCGCGCCAACATCAACGTAGAGGTCAGGGCCCCTATCACGGCCTCTTAAAGTTGAAGAGTGGCTGCACGCACTGTCCTGCGCTCCGGCAACGCGCAGCTTCAGACGAACAACAGGACTCTTCATCGCGGCAGCTCCATTGGGCTAATACCGCGCCGTTTGCCAGGTCCAGTGTTAGAGGTCCAGTGTTATTTGAGTCTCAGAAGTGTGGCCATCAGTGTAGCCACGCTTCCAAGTTGCTGAAAGGAAGTGTGGCGGAGAGACAGGGATTCGAACCCTGGATACCTTGCGGTATACACGCTTTCCAAGCGTGCGCCTTAAGCCACTCGGCCATCTCTCCGGTCAGTGACCGACCTTTTTGAATCTACCACAGTGAGGGATTCGGCCGCGGCGGAGGCGCCGTCCCTGGAATAGCAACTTCTAAACAGATGTGCTCCTCTCCGCGTCCTCCAACTGTGCTCCTCTCCGCGCCCTCCAGCTGTGCTCCTCTCCCCGTCCTCCAACTGGGTCGCCCTCTCGATACAATCGGGCTTATGGACTCGATGACAGCCTCGACGCCGACCGGGCTCCGAAGCTCCTTGCCACTCCGGCGATCCATGCGCCAGACGCTGCTGATCGATGCGGACGACACGCTTTGGGAGAACAACATCTACTTTGAACGGGCCATTACCTCGTTCATTTCGTACCTCGATCACCGCGTTCACACCAGCGAGGAGGTGCGGGAGCACCTTAACACCTGCGAGCGCGCCACAATCGCAAAGCATGGCTATGGCCTGCAGAGCTTTCGCCGCTCGCTGACCGACTGCTTTGAGCAGCTCTCGGACGGCCCCGTTACGCCGGAGAAACACGCGCGCATTGTTTCCTTTACAGAGGCGATTGCCGCGCACGAGATCGAGCTGCTGGCTGGAGTGGAGGAAACCCTGCGTGAGCTTGCCGGGTATCATCGCCTCATCCTGGTTACCAAGGGCAATCCTGAAGAACAGAAGGATAAGGTCGAACGCTCGGGGCTGCGTGAGTTGTTTGCGGCCGTTGAGGTTCCACACGAGAAGACGACCGCGATGTATCGTGAGCTCGCGATGCGGCACGATTGCGATGTGGCGAACACCTGGATGATCGGTAATTCGCCGCGTTCGGACATCAATCCGGCACTGGCTGCCGGTCTCGGGGCGGTCTTCATTCCCCACGACTTCACCTGGGTGCTCGAGCACGAGACGGTGGAGGCGCCGGGACATCCGGGCCGGTTGCTGGAGCTCAAGGGCTTCCGCGACCTGCTCCAATACTTCTAAACAGCGATCTGATGATGGCTCAGCGCCGCGGTCTCTTTATGGCTCATCCTTTCGTTATGGCTCATCCTTATAGATACCGCTCTGAATCTCGCCGCCTTCGACGAGGCGCGCGCGAAACATTCCGGGCGAGTTGAAGCTCCAGGCGATCTGCCCATCAGGCGTCATGGCGATGATGCCGCCGTCGCCGTGCATTGCGGTGAGCTGCCGCTGAATGACCTCGTCAGCCGCATCCTGAAGGCGCATGCCCTTGTACTGGACCAGAGCGCAGATCGTGCGCGCGACGGTGAGCCGGATGAAGTACTCGCCGGTTCCGGTGGCGGAGACCCCGCAGGATTCATTCGACGCGTAGGTTCCCGCGCCGATGATGGGCGAGTCACCCACGCGGCCCCAGCGCTTGCCCTGCACACCGCCGGTCGTCGTGCCCGCTGCGATGTTGCCCTGGCGGTCGCGAACGACGATTCCGGTTGTTCCCCACTTGTGTGCATCCGGCGTCTCGAGCTGCGCGATCGGCCTGGCCGGTTCAGGCGGAACTCCTGCCGGCCGCGGAGGAATCGGCTTGCCCTCCCGCTTCAGTTCGCGCACCAGGCCCTGCCAGCGCTCTTCTGTGAAGAAGTAGCTGGGATCCACCTGCGTTAGTCCAACGCTGGCGGCAAAGTGGTCCGCGCCTGCGCCGATCAGCATCACGTGCGGGCTCTTCTGCATGACGGCCCTGGCCAGTGAGATGGGATTCTTTGTGCGCGTGACTCCGGCTACTGCACCCGCCATCATCGTCTTACCATCCATGATGGCGGCGTCGAGCTCGTTTTTGCCGTCAGCCGTGAAGACCGCGCCCTTGCCCGCATTGAAGAGCGGATTGTCCTCAAGCTTGTTCAGCGCGGCTTCCACTGCGTCGACTGCGGAACCGTTGGCGTCCAGCACGTGAGCGGCCGCGCGCACCGCTTCATCCATGCCGGCGCGATATGCCTTGTCGCGCTCCGGCGTCATGGAGCTGCGCTGAATTACACCGGCGCCGCCATGCAGAACGATGGCCCATTTGCCGGCAGGCGCCTGTGTAATAAGCGGAGCGTGCCCGCTCGCCTGCGCCAGGCAAGTCGCGCCCACGGCTGCCACCAGAACTCCGGCAGCTGCAAGCTTCACCAACAGGATTTTCCGCATCGTCACTTCCCTTCCCTGGTTGCGGACTGTCTGCCTTCTGTGAACTGCACGTTGATCCACGCTTTCAGTGCATCAATGCTCTGAGGCCGGCCGAGAAAGCCCTTGACAAGCTGCGCCGCGGGCTCTGTGGCACCAGGCTCAAGCACCGTCCTGCGGTAGCGCATCGCAGTGGGACCGCTGAGCAAATTGTGCGGATCAAACTGCGAGAAGAAGTCTACCGCGATGACCTTGTCCAGCACGTAGGTGTAGTAGTTCGAGGCGTAGCCCGTAAGGTGCGTGAATGATGCGAAGTCGTGTTCTCCGGGCACGTACGCCGTATGCATGAAGCGATCGTGGTCCGTACGCCAGAGATCATCAAACTTCAACTGCTCAGCAGGCTGATCGTGAACCTGCAGCGAGAAGGTCGAATAGAAGAGTTGCGCCTGCACCCAGTTGCCGCGCCCAAACGCTCCAGCGGCGTTCATCTTGTTCACCAGCGACTCGGGAATCGTCGCGCCGGTCTTGTAGTCCCTGGCGAAAGGCGCCAGCACGGCGTAGCTGCGAAACATCTCCTCGAGCATCTGCGACGGCGCTTCGACGAAGTCACCCTCGACGTTGAAGCCGCCCTGCTGTGACCATTCGTTCTGACTGCCGAGAATATGGTGCATCAGGTGCCCGAACTCGTGGAAGAAGGTGACGACCTCGTCGTACTCCATGAGGCCGGGATCTCCCGGAAGACCACCGGAAAAGTTGCAGATCAACATGCCCTCGGGCATCTGCCGGCCGCGAATACCCGGGACGACCGGACCGGAGGAGAACCACTTATCCTTGCCCTCACGCGGATGCATGTCGAGATAAATCCGGCCAATGCGTTTGCTCCCATCGAGGACGTCGTAGGTCGTCACGGACTTGTCCCAGACGATGGCGTCGGGGACACGCTGGAAGGTGAGGTGGAAGAGCTTGGATGCGGTCGCAAGGATGCCGGCCTCGACTTGTGCATATGGAAAATATGGCCGCACGGACTGCGCATCGAAGTCGTACGTAGCCTTGCGGTACTGTTCGGCCCAGTAACGGCCATCTGAATCGGAGATCTCGGTCAGACCCGGTTGACGCTGCTGGGCAAACGTCAGCAACTGCCTGTATTCCCGCTCCGAGGCCTGCTTCGTCGCTGCATCCACCTGGTCGAGAAATGTCTTCAGGTTGCTCGCGGAGCCGATCATCTGGTCGGCGGTCGCGAGGTCGGCGTAGGTCGGATACCCCAGCGTGTGCGCCAGCTCTTCGCGCGTCTCCAGCAGATTCTTGAGGACGGGCTCGTTCGCAGGATAGGCGCGTGAGCGATAAGCGATGAACATCCGCCGGCGCAGACCGGGGCTGGTCGAAAAATCCTCCACGGGGTTCATGTCCGGCGAGTCGGTGGTGAGCGTGTAGGTTCCATCGGCACCGGCTTTGTGGCGTGCGATGTAATCCGCCGGAAGTCCATCGAGTTCCTGCCGCGTCGCCGGAACCTTCTTCACGTCATCGGCGACGTTTCTGCCAAAGTTCAGCGAGAGCTCCGTAATCTTGTCCTGCAGCGCGTGAATCCTGGCGCGAGTGGCATCATCTTTGTCGACGCCTGAGAGCCTGTACTCCAGCAGGGAGCGCTCAATATAGTGCTTCGTCGCGAGATCATCCCTGGTCGATCCAGCCGGCAATGGCACCGCCGCCAAGGCGCGATAGACTCCCTGGTTCAAACTCAGATCCGTGGAGGCCGACGAGACGCGATTCAACTCCGCCTGCGCCTTATTGCGCATCTCGGCGCCATCCGCCAGAGAGTACAGCAGATACGCCTGGTCACCGGCCACCGCCAATTCATTCTGCGCATCGTCAAAGGGTCGCACCGTGTTTTCAACACTGCGAGGGACCTTCACGGCCATCAGTGCATCAAGATCCTTTTGCTCAGCAGCAAGCCTGTCACCGATCCACGCGGTCAGCGCGGCGGGGGTCGTCGCCCCGACCCAGGCGTGCAGCGGGTCGGCCTTTGACGCCGCCTGGGCATGAGCCTGAGTGTTTCCGAAGACAAGAGACAACAGGAGCCCGGGCGTAAGGCACACAAAAAGTTGGCAGATATTCATGCAGGTTATTCTGCCACGTGGCAACGGCAATTCGTCACATGCCATTCAGGGTTGGTCACATGAGCCCCCACCCTTCATCCGATGGGGCGAAACAGGCGCCAACCTTCAGAAGACTAAGCAAGTTGCGGCGGCTCGGAATCCAGCCGATTGATGCTATACTGACTCACGAACAACCGTCACCCCTGCCGCACCCGCGTGTGTGTCAGGCCCATGCGGAGGTGGCGAAATTGGCAGACGCACTAGCTTGAGGTGCTAGCGCCGCAAGGCATAGGGGTTCAAGTCCCCTCCTCCGCACCAATCCAAAAATCAATCACATACGAGAAGGCCAGCCGAGTCCGGTTGGCCTTTTTATTATTGCCACCTTTTGTCGGTTGCGTTTGTTGGCCGCCACTCGCGAATTTACGTCTTCAGACCTTCTTCGCCCACTCGTCTTAAAAAATCTCTCTCTTCTGTGTTACAGCCACACGAGTCGTGCAATACTTATGTGGCATTCACACAGGAGACTCCCAAATGGCTGAATCCAAGCTCGACCTCCTCAAGGGGACCCTCGATCTCATGGTCCTCCAGACCCTTATCGCCATGGGCCCGCAGCACGGCTACGGAATTGCTCGCCGCATCGAGCAGGTCAGCGGCGATGAGATCCTCCTCAACCAGGGCACTATCTACGCTTCCCTCGTCCGCCTTCAGCAACGCGGCTGGATTGCTGCGGAGTGGGGCAC
>DATNGO010000068.1:0-22555 GCA_035605855.1 Acidobacteriaceae bacterium
TTCTGGCCGCGGGCGCTCTTCTGGCCGCGGGCGCCCCGCAACTTGCCCTGGTCGTGACCCACACGCGGACCTTTATCGGGCGGTGCAACCGGAGCAGCAGTAGCCATTCATCTCTCCTCGGGAACCTTCTGCGAAGCACAAACCTCGCAGATCGAAGCATCCCGATTCTTCCACCCCTAAAAAGATAGGGTCAAGCAATCCCGCCGTTTCGCAGCCGATTATCGCCCTTTTTGTGCGAAATCCTTCAACTGCCACCAACCGGGTGCCCACCCTCGACCGGCGTAGCCGGGCAGGGTGGCGGTGTCGTTTGTGGTAGCAAACGATAAGACCCAAGCCCGACTAGTCACGGACGTCAGACGTCAACTGCCTCAACAACTCCCGAAACGCATTCCCCCGATGACTCACCCTCCACTTTTCCTCTTTCGACAACTCCGCCAGCGTCTTCCCCATTCCAGGCAGAAGAAACATCGGATCATACCCAAACCCATCCGTCCCTCTGGGTTCCTCCAACACGACCCCCGAAACCTCACCCCGCGCCCGCAGCACCACCTCGCCATCCTTCGCCAGCACCAGCGCACACACAAACCGCGCCCCACGGTTATCCAGCGTCAATCCGCCATCGGCATCCAGCGTCTCCGGCAAATCCCGCAACAGCGACACCACCGCGCGGTTATTCCTCTCATCCTTTGACCCCTGACCCACCTCAAACCCCAGATCATCCGCAAACCGCGCCGACCTCACCCCCGGCTGCCCCCCCAGCGCATCCACCTCCAGCCCCGAGTCATCCGCAAACACAAACAATCCCGGCGCAAGCCGCGAATATTCGACGGCCTTTTTCTCCGCATTGCCCTCAAACGTCGCCGCATCCTCCGCCGGCTCCGGCATCGCCTCGATCCCCGGCAGCGCCAGCACCTCCACACCCTGCTCGCCCGCACACTCGCTGAATTCCCTCAGCTTTCCTTCGTTCGTCGTGGCCGCATAGATCCTCATCATCCCTCCACCCTAAACCCGCGCGAGCCACAAACCTGGGTGCCCCACCCTCGACCGGCGAAGCCGGGCAGGGTGGTGGTATCGCGGGTGGCAGCGCGCGAGGCTTTTGTCTTTCTTTCTGTCATCCGCGATGAGAATCTGCTTTTTCGTTCTTACATAACCCATATCGGGTCATCTCGACCGGAGCCTCGCTCGCGAGGTGGAGTGGGGAGATTCCTGCATTTCGCTTCCAGGTACCCCGAGCCTTCAGCCTCGGGTCTCTTAGCGCAAAGAGGGAAAGGGGCTTTTGGCCCCTGGGGTATGCCCTTTTGCATCGAACTCGTGTGGCACGAAAGGCCGCATGATGCATCGCATCCTCTTAATCGCTCTCCTCGCTCTCACCGCCTGCTCACATTCCTCGCCAGCGCCTCAATCAACACCTGCGCAACAACAACCCCAGACCAAACCCGCGCCCCCGACCCCCATCGCCGAAAAGAAAGCCGAACTTGGCAGCCCGCCCGGCAGCTCCAACACCTGGAACCCATCCTGGGACGCACTCATCGAACAGTCCCTCCCACCCGGGCTTCTCTCCGCGCAGGCCGCCCGCGCCGTCCGCCCCTGGTGCCCGCGCTTCGCCGAGCTTTCTGATACCGACAAGCGCGCCTTCTGGGCCTACACCTTCCAGGCCATCGCCGCCGCCGAAGCCGGCCTCAACGCTACCAGCAGCGTCCACCACACCGACGCGTCCGTCAACAAGGTCGACCCTGAAACCCACCGGCTCTCCCGCCAGGCCGGCCTGCTCCAGCTCAAGTACGAAGACGCCCAGCGCTACAACTGCCCCTTCGACTACGCCGCCGACCGCTCGCTCCCCGAGCACGACCCCAACCGCACCATCCTGCAGCCCCAGCGCAACCTCGCCTGCGGCCTCAACATCATGCAGGACCAGATCATCACTAAGGGCCGCCCCCTCGTCACGCGCACCAGCTACTGGGCCACCCTCCAGCCCGGCACCGCCGGCTACCGCGTCTTTCGCAAACAGATGGCCAACGCCCCTGCAGACTGCCGCCTGCACCCCCACGCCCCCACTTCCTCGCACGCCCGCACTTCCTCACGCGCCCGCTAGACCCCACCGATGTGGGTGCCCCATCCTCGGCGCAGTTTTATCGCGGCAGGATGGGGTCCCCGGCGAGCTTGCTCGTTGGGGTGGAGGATGGGTTGTCGTTTGCGGTAGCAAGCGATAAAAACTCCGAACAGACACCTCTTCTTGCCTTTACCATGAGCCACCAGCGGAGCTCTCATGGCTGACCAGCCCGTCCACCCCGTCCCGTCCACCGCCATCCCCACCGCCAAAAACATCATCATCTGCTGCGATGGCACCGGCAATCAATTCGGTGATTCGAACTCCAACGTCATCAAGTTCTACACCTCACTGATTATCGACAACAATCAGGTGGGCTATTACCACCCAGGTGTCGGCACCATGGGCGACCAGGCCCTACGCCATCGCCTGTCCCGGTGGTGGTCACGAGTCAAAGGTCTCGCCTTCGCGTCAGGTTTTCAGGACAACGTCTTCGACGCCTATCGCTATCTCATGGAGACCTATGACGACGGCGATCAGGTCTACCTCATCGGCTTCTCCCGCGGAGCCTATACCGCCCGCGCAGTCGCCGGTCTCCTGGACGGCTATGGCCTCCTGTGCCGAGGGAATGAAGGCCACCTTCCTTACGCGTGGCGGCTCTATACAAGACAACACAAGGACCGTAAGAAGCACCGTATCAATCCTAATGAAGACGATGGCCTCGCCTTCCGTGAGACCTTCTCGCGGAAGGCCTTCAAGAGCATCCGGTTTCTGGGCATCTGGGACACTGTCTCTTCGGTAGGTTGGATCTACACTCCCGTCCGGCTCTTCGACGTCGGCCAGAATCATCTGGTAGAAACTGGCCGTCACGCCATCAGCATCGACGAACGCCGCTGCTTCTATGTCGACAATCTTTGGGGAAAGCCCCTTCCTGACGTCAACGGCAAACCGCAGGACATTCTTCAGGTCTGGTTCCCCGGCGTGCATTCGGATGTCGGTGGAAGTTATCCGCAGAAGGAAAGTGTGTTATCCAACGTCACGCTCAAATGGATGCTCGACGAGGCCGAAAAAGCCGACGTTCGCCTTCAAAAGGAGCGGGAGCAAATTGTCCTTGGAAAGCCGGATCCGCAGCATCAGCCTCTCTCGAAGCTCTACTTCCCACCCACCGAATCGATTGTCCACAAATCGCTCAAAGGCCTGTGGTGGATCCTCGAAATCTTTCCTCATCGCTACTACGACATCGATCATGGTGAGGAGCAATGGCGCGTTCCGCTCGGCGCACGCCGCAAGATTCCGAAGGACTCTTTTATCCATCCCACCGTCCCCGCACGCATAAAAGCAAACGAGGACTATGATCCCCAAAACATCGCCTTCGACGATATCAAGCCCTCGGCCATCCCCGGCCTGGATCGCTATGAACCCAAGACCATTACGCCATCCAGCACGGCCGCGCGAATCCTGATTCTTTGGTTCTTTGGTATCTGTGGCACCTCGCTAGTGCTCATCGTTCTTTTTCTGCTGTTCAAAGGACTCGTCTGCCTCTGGGGTTACCATTTGCCCACTCAGGTACTCGTCTGGCTCTCTGGGCACTTATGCACCTCTTGCTCGATGAAATAAAAGTGACCCCCCACCCGTTAACTCACCTGTTTTGAAGACTTTGGCTGTAACTATAACATTCCAGATACTTTAGCGAGTGTCGCGCACAAAGTCCACCCCTAAGTCAAATGTTATGAAGACTTTGCGCAAATTCGCACGGGGAGGGGCTCCTCGATAGCATGAAAACATGAAGGTCCACACCGAGTACCTCACGTTCAACACCCGCGACCGCTACGAGATGGTTCACATCACCCAGCAGATCGAAGCCATCGTCCGCAAATCCGGTGTCGACGACGGCCTCTGCTTCGTCTCGCCCATGCACATCACCGCAGCCATCTACGTGAACGACAACGAGTCCGGCCTCATCGAGGACATCGGCAAGTGGCTAGAGAAGCTCGCCCCGCGCTCGCCCGGATACAAACACCACCAGACCGGCGAGGACAACGCCGATGCCCACCTCAAGGCCCTCCTCCTCCACCACGAAACAACGCTGCCAGTCACTCACGGCCGGCTCGACCTGGGCACCTGGCAGCGCATCTTCTACGCGGAGTTCGACGGCCAGCGCTCCAAGCGCGTCATCGTCAAAGTTCTCGGCAAGGGCAAGGATTAACTACTTCAGGTGGATCTCGCGGACGAGTTCCGACGAAACCACCTCATAATACTGCGCACCTTGATTGAAGTAAGCTGTACGCGCCTCTGCGCCGCCGAAGATCTTCTCGGAGATCGGGCCCGACTTCTCGGGCGCCGTATCCATCGCAGCCATGTCCTTATAACTGATCACCAGAACAATGTCGTACTTGTCCGGCCCAACAAACTCGGTCGAGTGCATCACCGAGTAGCCCTCAATTACACCTGCCTGCTTCTCGGCCTCCATCACCTTGGGGAATGACGACAGCCACTTATAGAACTCTCCCGTTTTCCCCGGGAGAATCCGATACTTGATGACCCGCCGGACCCCGCCATTGCCGTAGTACTGCTGAGAGAACGCTGCGGTAGCTGTTCCGACTAACGCAAGGACACAAAGAACGCGCAGGATCGCACGCATAGGAATTCCTCCGGATGCTTGATTGGCAAAACTCTGGTTGATCGCCTAACGCGGGAGTATAGTCCGAATCGTCAACTGCGCAAGGGAATTGGTTTTCGCTGCAGGTGGCACGCAGTTAAGCGTTGACGATCTCTTCCTCGAGGCTCTGCTTCTCGGCCAGTTCGGCGTAGTATCCGCCGCGCTCCAGAAGTTCGTCGTGCGTGCCGATCTCCGCAATCCGCCCGTCGACCAGCACCGCAATGCGGTCTGCGTTGCGAGCCGTTGAGACGCGATGCGCAATCAGAATGGTCGTTCGCCCCCGCATCGCCTCGCGCAATCCTGACAGAATCCGATCCTCGGTGTTCGTGTCGACCGACGCCAAAGCATCATCAAGAATCAGTATCCGCGGATCGCGCAGCAGCGCGCGCGCAATTGCGGTGCGCTGCTTCTGCCCGCCGGAGAGCGTCATGCCGCGCTCACCGACGATCGTCTGAAAGCCGCGTGGGAACTCGAGGATCTCCGTACCGATGTGCGCAATCGTAGCCGCGTCGAGAATCTGTTCGTCGCTCGCCTGGTCGACACCGAAGGCGATGTTCTCGCGGATCGTCTCTGAGAACAGGAAGGTCTCCTGCGGGACGAACCCGATCGCGCGCCGCAGCGTCTCCAGCGGATACTCGCCGATCGGTCGACCATCGATCAGCACCATTCCTGGCGCAGCATCCTGCAGCCGCGGAATCAGCGACACCAGCGTCGACTTGCCCGATCCTGTCGGTCCCGTAATCGCGAGGCTCGACCCGGCTGGAATCTCCAGCGAGAGATCGTGCAGAACCTCAGGGCCGGTTATATAGGCAAAGCTGAGGTTGCGGAACTCGACGCTGCCGGCGATGGGTCCGGTGGCGAGCTCCGGCAACGCGGTCGCATCGTCGATGGTTGGTTTCTCTGTCATCAGGTCGTTGATGCGCACCACCGACGCAGCGCCGCGCTGCACGAGGTTGGTCACCCAGCCGATGGCAATCATCGGCCATGTGAGCTGCACCATGTAGACGAAGTACGTGGTGAACTCTCCGACCGAGATGCGATGATGCGCTGCCTCGCGCCCGCCGACCAGCAGTGTAATCATCAGCGACATCCCGAGAACGAACTCAAGCGTAGGCCAGAGCATCGCCATCAGGCGCGCCAGCAACAGGCTGCGGCGGATGTACTCCTGATTGGCCTCCTCGAAGGCCGCGATCTGCGCCTCCTCCTGCGCAAAGGCGCGGATGAGCCGTGCGCCGGAGAAGTTCTCCTCGGCCATCGCAGAGATGTCGGAGAACATCGCCTGGATGCGCTCGAACCGCATGTGAATGCGTGCGCCGAAGTACTGCACGAGGATGCTCACGAACGGCAGCGGAAGGAAGGCCAGCAGTGTCAGCCGCGGGCTGATGTGGATCATGAACGGCAGCGCGAAGGCGATGAAGACGACGGTATTCGCCGAGTACATGATGGCCGGCCCGAGAAGCTGCCGCACAGCGTTCAGGTCATTCGTCGAGCGCGCCATGATGTCGCCGGTACGATGGCGCTGGAAGAAGCTTGCCTGCTGTGCCTCGAGACGCTGGAAGAGATCGTTGCGGATGTCGAACTCGATCTCTCGCGAGGCGCCGATGAGAATCTGGCGCATGAGATAGAGAAAGACGGCGGAGACTGCGGCGATGCCGAGCAGAATAAACGCGTAATGCTCTACCTTCGTAACGCTGAGGCTCATCCTCATGTCATCGATAGAGTGGCCGATGATCAGTGCGATGACGGCCTTGGCGGCGTTGTAGAGCAGCAGCGACAGCCCGCCCCACACGTAGCTCCGCCAGTAACGGCGCAGGTAAGGGAAGAGCGGACTGAGTCGCTGAAACATGCGTCTGTTGGATGAGACTGCGGAGCCAATGGACTCCGCAGTCCGGTTAGTTCTTCGGCTGGGTCGACGTGGATGGCTGCGCCGGTTGGGTGGAGCTCGAAGGTGTGGTCGGATTCACCGGCGGAGGAGCGGCGGTGCCTGCGGGCGTTGGCGTCGGCTCAGGAGCAGGTGTTGCGGCGCCCGGCTGAGTCGCTCCGGCCGGAGGCGTGGGCGGAGCCGGCGGCTTCGGCGGTGCCGGCTGGGTGTCGCTCTGCGCGATCAGCTGGACATCGAAGACCAGCTCGGCCTTGGCTGGAATCTGCTGATGTCCGTTCTCACCATACCCAAGCTGGTAGGGCACATACAGGCGGCGCTTGCCGCCGATGCGCATGCCTTCAAAACCGGTGTCCCATCCCTCGATGACGCGATGCGCGCCGTACGGAAAGCTGATGGGCTGACCGCGGTCAACCGAGGAGTCGAACTTGGTTCCGTCGACAAGGTATCCGGTGTAATGCACCGTGTACCACTTGTGCGGCTCGGCCAGCGGGCCGGTACCGACCTTCGTGTCGACGTAGCCGAGCGAGAAGGTCTCGGGCTTCTGGTCGAGCAATCCACGGATCTCCGGGCTGAGCATCGGCGAGGCGTAGTCGAGGCTGATCGCCGGGTGGTGGGTGATGGTGTAAAGCGCCTTGGGGCAGGAGCTGCCGGCGGGCAGCGCCGGGATCTTCGGCGAGAGCTCGGGAACCTTCATGCAGCCTGCGGTTGTTGTTGTGCCGGCGGTGCGGTGCACCGTTGCGGTCGCAGGGTGCGTTGTGGTCCTGGTTGGGGTGGTTTGGGCTAGGAGCGGAGTGGCCATGATGGCGATCAGGATCGCTGGAATTCGCATACTCCAAACAGTGTATTTGAGATGTGCGAGCTGAGATACGAGAAACGAGAAGCGAGATACGAGATACGAGATTCGAGGGATAGCTGCCTCGGCCGGTTCTTTCGTATCTCGCGTCTCGCATCTCGTCTCTCATGTCGGTGTTCGCAGCAGCAGGTAGGAGCCGGCCATGGCAAAGAGCAGGTCGGGTGACCAGGCGGCCAGCACCGCTGGCAGCGAATTTACGTTGCCAAGGTTCTCGGAGATTCCCGCGAGCACCCAGTAGAGGATCGCCAGCGCCAGCGCCGCGCCGATTCCGGCCAGGCTGCCACGCTTGCCTGCAGCCAGCGAGAAGGGGACCGCCAGGATGGCCATCACCAGCGTGAGCAGCGGGTAGGAAAGCTTGCGATTGAGTTGTACCCGCAGCGGTGTTGTGTCGAACCCGCTCTGCTGCAGATCGCGGATGTAGCTCGAGAGCTCGCGGTAGGACATCTCCTGCGAGGGGCGCTCTTCCTTCTTGAAGTAGATCGGCGTTTCGTGAATCTCGCCGAAGCTTGATTCCTGGAAGGTGTGGTAATTCGTCACGCTGTCGCCGTTGGCGAACACACGTTCCCACCCATTGTCGAACTCCCAGTGGCCTGCGGCCGCATCCCAGTGGGCGCTCTCGGCGTAGATGCGGCGCGAGAGGGTGAAGGTGCCGGGCTCGAATTCGAAGACGGTGATATTGGCGAAGATGTTTCGATCCGCATCGAAGGCCTGGTAGTAGAAGATGCGCGTGGGTTCGCCGGAGCCCGACGCCTGGCCCGACATCCACTTGCGGTCAGGGCGGAGGAAGGTTTGCGCGGGCTTGCCCTTGATGCTCGACAGCAGCGCTTCCTGCCGGCGGTTGGCTGCCGGCAGATAGCTCTCGTCGAATGCGAAGAGCAACACGGCGAGAATTGCGGCGACCAGCAGCACCGGCGTGACGATGCGGTAGAGGCTGACACCCGTGGCCTTCATCGCAGTGATCTCGCTGGAGCGGCTAAGTGCGCCGAAGGTGATGAGCACGGCGACCAGTGAGCAGAGCGGCGTGACGTTGTAGAGGATGAACGGAATGAGGTTGAGAAGGTAATCGCCGACGGTGACCAGTGGCGTGCGGTACTTGATGATGTCGCCGATGAGCTCGAAGAACGTGAAGATGAGGAACAGCACGGTGAGCGACGAGAGTACAAGCACGAAGTTGCGCAGGAAGCTGCCCATCGCGTACTCGTCGAGAATGAGCGGGAAGCGGCTGCGCAGGGCGCGCCGCAGGCGCCGCAGGCGATCGCCGGAGCCAACGACGCCGGGCTCGGTGGGACGGATGCGCAGCAGGCGGTCGAAGAACTTCGCGAGGGAGTTGCCGATGCTCGAGAAGAAGTCCAGCGCGAGACCTCCGCGCGTCATCTGCTGAATGAGCAGAAGTCCGGCGACCGTAAAAAGCACGTTCGCTCCCCAGACGCCCGCGAACGCGGGGAGCTTCTGCTGGCGTGCCAGCGCGACGCCGATCTCGGAGAGGAAGTAGTAGAGGAAGACGAGCAGCAGTGTGACGGCGAAGCCCGTGCCTTTGCCTCCGCGCCTCGACGAGAGGCCGAGCGGAACGCCGACCAGCATGAGCACCAGGCACGCGGCAGGAAATGAGAGGCGCCGATGGAACTCGATCGAATAGGGACGCGTGTTGCTGGTGTTGCTGGAAGCCCTGTGCGCGCGCCGCCACACCTCCGCCGTGTCGAGCGCCTGCATCGGCGTGTCGCGACGGCTGAGATGCGTGTCCTCCTGCGAAGTGGTCTCAATGGGCAGGACAGTGGAGTCGAAGCGAGCGATGTCGTATTGGTTGGGGTCGGTGGTGGAGATGTCGTGACGTGAGCCGTTAAGGAGATCGAGGCGAAGCGTCTGTCGCTCGCCGCCGGCCTGAACAATCGCCTCCTGCGCGCTGATGATGTATGGCGTTGCGGGCTGGGTGAGGTCTGCGAGAAAGACGTGCTTCCAGATGGCTGTGCCGTTGGCGCCGGGAAGGACGTCCTGCGTGTAGAGGACGTAGTTCTTGAAGTCCTCATAGAAGACGCGCGGCTGGACCTCGACGGTGGCCTGTGAGGTCTTGCTCTGCTCCTCGTAGTCCAGCAGGGCGCGCGCGGCGTGCGGAGCCACATAGAGCGAGTTCGCCAGGCCGATCAGCCAGCAGAAGATGGCCACGACGCTGACGATCCGCAGAAAGGAGACGATGCCGAGGCCGCTGGCGCGCATCGCGGTGACCTCGCTGTCGGCGGCCAGCCGGCTGAGGCCCAGCAGGATGCCGATGAGCACCGCCATCGGAATGGTGAGCGTGAGGAACGTCGGCAGCAGGTAGCCGATGAGGCGGAGGAGATCAAGCGGAGTAGCAACGCCGCGCACTGCAAGCTCAAGCAGCGGCAGCAGGTAGCGCATGAACAGGATGAAGGTGAAGAGCACGCCGCCGAGCAGGGCGTAGCCGACGACCTCGCGAAGAATGTAGCGGGTGAAGATGCGCACGTGAGATCTGCCTGCCGGAATCAAGTGTATCGTGCGGGCTTTTGGTGAGCACGCCTAGCGGGCGCGGAGCCGAAGGGAGTTGGCCAGCACGCTGACCGAACTGAACGCCATGGCGATGCTGGCCAGCACTGGGCTCAGCAGAATGTGGAAGTGCGGGTAGAGAACGCCCGCCGCGATGGGGATGCCGATGACGTTGTAAAGCAGGGCCCAGCCGAGATTTTGTCGCATGACCAGTACCGTTCGCCGGCTGAGGCGAAGAGCCTCGGGGATGAGCTTGAGATCGGGGTGGAGCAGAAGGACGTCGCCGGCCTCGCGGGCGAGGTCCGTGCCCCCGGCCATGGCGAAGCCTGCGTCGGACTGCGCGAGCGCGGCGGCGTCGTTGATGCCGTCGCCGGCCATGCCGATGCGGTGGTGTTGCGACTGAAACTCGCGGATGGCTTCGACCTTCCCGCCGGGCTTGAGGGCCGCGCGGTCCTCGTCGATCCCAGCCTCGCGGGCAATGGCCTCGGCAGAGAGCCGCGTGTCGCCGGTGAGCATGAGCGAGCGAATGCGCAGGTCGCGGAGCTCGCGGATGGTGTCAGCGGCCTCGGGGCGGAGCTGGTCGGTGGCGAAGAAGGCGGCTTGTGGCTGGTTGTCCAGGAGGAAATAGATCGGTGTGGCGTGAGAGAGATGGGGCGGTGCTGCGAGCGCGGTGTCCAGCTCGTGATCAGGCAGAAGCGATGCGTTGCCGATGAGGATCTCGCGGCCGGATGCATTGGCGCGCACGCCGATGCCTGGAATGATCTCGACGTTTGTGATCGCGTAGGCCGGATGCGGAGCATCGCGTTTGACGGCGAAGCGCACCACTGCCTCGGCGAGCGGATGGGTCGACGATCGCTCCACGGCGGCAGCGAGTGCAAGCAGTTCTTCCGGCGCAACCGCAGGGTTCGCAACTGTTGCGAAGTCCGCGATGCGCGGCTTGCCCTCGGTGAGGGTCCCGGTCTTGTCGAAGGCCAGCGTGTCAAGCGCGGCGATGCGCTCGATGGATTCGCCACCTTTGATGAGCAGCCCGCTGCGCGCCGCGCGCCCGATGGCCACCGTGATCGCGGCCGGGACGGCGAGGCCCATCGCGCACGGGCACGCGATGATGAGTACGGCGATCGCGATGGCGAAGGGCTGTCCGAGGCCTTCGTGCCGTCCGCCCGTGTTGAGTGCGATCCACCACGCAGCGAACGAAAGGGCCGCGATCACAAGAATGGCTGGGACGAAGATGGCGCTGACGCGGTCCGCAAGCCGCTGCATGGGAGCACGGGAGGACTGCGCCTGCGCGAGCAGCCTCTGCATCTGCGCGAGCGTAGACGCATTGCCGACGGCGGTGGCGCGCAGGATGAGCACGCCGTCGAGGTTGAGTGTGCCGCTGATGACGCGGTCGCCGCGCGTGCGTGTGACGGGCAGCGGCTCTCCGGTGAGCATGGATTCGTCGACGGAGCTGCGGCCCTCCAGGATCGTGCCGTCTACGGGAATGCGATCGCCAGCCAGGACGCGAAGAATGTCGCCGGAGGCGAGCGCGTCCGCGGGGAGGATGGTCTCAGGCGCGGAGACAAAGTCTGGTTGCTCGGCAGTGAGATCGACATTCAGCAGGCGTGCTGTCGCTGCGGCGATCTGAGCGAACCCGCGTATGGAGCGCGTCGCTTGACGGCGGGCGCGTGCTTCAAGCCAGCGGCCTGCCAGCAGGAAGCCGAGGATAAGGATGACGGACTCGAAGTAAACGTCTGCGCCGGAGGCGGTGGCGCGGATGGTTGCAAACAGTGAGGCCGCAAAGGCGCTGAGCGTGCCGATGGCGACGAGCGTATTCATGTTCGTCGTGCGATGGCGCGTCGCTCGCCATGCGCCGACGTAGATCTCGGGCGCGGCGAAGAGCATGACCGCGAGCGAAAGTGCGCAGAGAAACCAGCGCAGCGCCTGTGCAGGGAGCGACATCAGCAAGGCCGGAGTGAGTGGATCGAGGAGGCGCGCGAGGAGATTCAACAAAGGATCGGCGCTGCGGCCCGCCATCATCAAGGGCATCGAGAGAACCATCGCGATGGCTCCTGCGATGAGGCTCAGGAGTGCGCGAAGGCCGAGGGCGGGCTCGTCGGACTCATGAACATGCTCCGCGTGGCCGGTGGTCGTGTCGTGTTGCGGGGTGGGCAGTGATGCGTCGTAGCCTGCGTGACGCACGGCTTCGATAAGCGGCTGGACCTCGAGCGGATGCGCGGAGTTGATCTGCGCAGAGTTGGCAAGCAGGCTGACGTTGGCTGACTCGACGCCGGGGACGGAACGCAGCGCCCGCTCGACGTGATGCTGGCAGGCGGCGCAGCTCATACCGGCGATCTGGAGAGTTTGTTCACTCATGGTCGGTTGCTCACTCCTGGTTCGTCAGCGCAGGACATGAGCCGGATAGCCCGCGACACGAAGTGCCTCCTCGATCTGCGCGGGCTCGGCCTCGGTGCGCACGCGTGCGGCGCCCACGCGGACCTCCTCGGCGTGCGTTCCGGGCAGCGCATTGAGCGTCTGCGTGACCAGCCGGACACAGCTGTTGCAGTGCATGTTCTCGACGACAAAATCCAGTGTGGCCATGGCGATTCGATGCGTGAGTCAGGATGAAGTATGCAAACGGCTGCTGGTGATGGGCCTGTCTAGGGTTCTGGAACGAAACGATAGCCCACGCCGCGCACGGTGACGAAGTGTGCAGGGTGCGCGGGATCGGGCTCGAGGTAGCGGCGGAGACGAACGAGGAAGTTGTCGATGGCGCGGGTATCAGTGTCCTCATGGACGCGCCAGACGTTCTCCAGCAACTCCTTGCGCGCAATGATCTTGCCCGGACGCTCCAGGAGATAGCGGAGCAGGTCGGCCTCCATCACGGTGAGGTGGATGGTCTCAGTGGGACCGCGGATTTCGAGGGCGTCGAGGTCGATCGTGCGATCGCCGAGGGTGAATGCAGGTTGTTGCTGCTGGGGCTCTTCAGAGGCCGTCGTGGGCGCCTCGGCAGCCGTCGCCGGTTCTGTTTTCGCTGCCCAGTGCACGCGGCGGAGAAGGCCGGAGAGCCGCGCCAGCAGGATGTTGAGATCGAAAGGCTTGGAGAGGTAGTCGTCGGCGCCCGCGGAAAAACCTTCGACGATGTCCTCAGAGCGGCCGCGGGCGGTGAGCAGAAGCACGGGCATGAAGCGCCCGGCTTCGCGCAGCGCGCGCAGGATCGAGAAGCCATCCTGGCCGGGCAGCATGATGTCGAGCAGCACAGCTGCAGGCGGCTCGGGTGTATTCAGCAGCCAGGCTAGAGCGGAATTACCATCAGCCTCGTGGTGCGTGCGATAGCCCTCGGCCTCGAGGTTGAAGAGGAGACCCTGCGCGAGGTGCTCCTCATCTTCGACCACGGCGATAAGAGGGGAAGGCATCGGCGACGATTGTATCGCCGCTGCTACCTGAGGTTCACTTGAGAGCTAAGGGTGCGCCGTGCCCTGCGTCGCGGCGGTGTTCTGCGCCGCACCGTTGCTGGCGGTCTCGGTTGTCTTCTGCTCGGAGGGCAGCTTGTGCTCTTCAAGCGCGAGCGCCTCAGGCATGAAGGTGAGAGCCTGCTTGATCTGCGGGTCCCACTCGGCGCGGACCTTCAGACCCTCGGCCTGCCCGAACTGCGAGGTGAAGAGCTCGGCCTTGATGCTGGACTTGATCCAGTCAAGGTTGTCGTTGATCTCCTTGTCCGTGAACTCGATCTTCTGCGAACGCAGGAAGTCCTCGAACTGGCCGACCAGCACATCATCAACCACCAGATCGCGCGTGATGCTGTGCGATGCAAGGTAGTGCGTCGTGAAGTCGAAGAAGGCGCGGTGCGGAGGCGTGAGCAGGAGCTCCTGGAAGTGGTTGCTCTTGAGCTCCTTGATCTTCTCGTCGGGCGTGATGCCGCCGCCGCCATAGACCGGGCGGCCGGCGTCGGTGAGCTTCACCTCACGGTTGGTCTTGTCGGCCGGCAGCGCGTCGTTGCGGACATAGTAGTAGTCGTACAGCGAAATGTTGTTGTAGTTGCGCTGGATGAGCCGGCCGGACGGCGTGTAGTAATGGAAGGTCGTCAGCGCGAGGCCGGTGTTCTCGGAGATCGGAAACACGGTCTGCACGAGGCCCTTGCCGAAGGTGGTCTCCCCGACGATCAGCGCGCGATCGTGATCCTGCAGAGCGCCGGAGACGATCTCCGCCGCCGAGGCGGTGTCGCGGTTCACAAGGATGACGATCGGGTACTTGAGGTCGGAGCCCTTGGGTGCGCGGTAGACCTGGTCCGGAAAGGCCCGGCCGCGCTGCGAGACCACGATCTGACCCTTCTGGAGAAACTTGTCGGCAGTGTTGACGGCCTCGTTCAGCAGCCCGCCGGGGTTCTCGCGCAGGTCGATGAGCACACCCTGGGTGTTGGGGCCGAACTTGTCCAGCGCCTCCTGCACCTCATGGGAGGTGGTCTCCATGAACTGCGTGATGTGGATGTAGCCGATATTCGGCTTGATCAGGAACGCTATGTCCACGGAGTAGCGGGGAATCTCGTCGCGGATGAGATCGAAGACGAGCGGCTTCGAGCTGCCTTCGCGCGCCATGGTCACGGCAACGTGCGTTCCGCGGGGGCCTTTGAGCATCGAGGCCACGGCGGCGGAGTCCATGTTCTCAGTGGACTTGCCGTCCACCGCGAGAATGACATCGCCCGGCCGGATGCCGGCCTTGTAGGCGGGCGTGCCCTCAAACGGCGCCAGCACGACGATCTTGTTCTCCTGCGGCTGGATCTGCATGCCCACGCCGTAGTACTTGCCGTGCTGGTCTTCGCGCATCTGCGCGAAGGCCTTGGGATCGTAGAAGTTCGAGTGCGGGTCGAGCACGTGCAGCATGCCCGGGATCGCGCCGTCGTAGATGGCCTTGTCCACCTGGTCGGTGTTCAGCTTGTCCGCGTAGTTCTGCTCGACCAGCGCGTACACGTCGGTGAAGCTCTTCATCGAATCGCGCAGCGTGGACTCGTCCGTGGCGGACTGGGCAGCGACGCGGCCGCCAATGATGGAACCTGTAACGCCGCATGCTGCGAGAAAGATAGCTGCGGAAAAGAGGGCGCGACGGGTACGCGAGTTCATGGCGCGGAAGGAACCTCGAGAGGAGCAGAGAGGCCCGAAATAAGGGCACACAACGGGCCGCTACTCGTTGGACGAGTATAGCATTCGGGCGGTGAGCCCGGACCCGTTTCCGCACCGGTGCAGATTAGGCGGGCCACGACGAGCAAAGGGCCTTCCCGGCAGGTAGAATGGTCGCATTGGATGACCTCAGGCAGGCACTGCAGGTCCAAATATGGAGCACGCTGCAGAGCGGCTTGCAGGAGGTCAGGATGACCTCGACTGCGCGGCCGGAAAACCTGCGGCGATAAGAGGTCCCCGAAGGAACGAATGATCAGTAAGCACAGCAAGCTCAGGAAGTACGGATATCTTCCACGTACCAGCCGGTTTGCCGGCGCAGTTCTGGCCGCTGCACTGGCTGCGACACCAAGCTTGCTGGCTCAGGTGCGCGCCCAACAGCCGAGTTATCCGGTACCCGGCGGAGGGGTGACGCCCGCGCCGCAACCCCAGCTGCAGCTTCCGCCGCTGCCGGCGACCACACCCATCACCCCCAACGGTTCGGTGGTCGAGGACGTCGTTGCCCGCGTCAACGACCAGATCATCACGCGCACCGAGTACGAGCGCGCCCGCCAGCAGTTGATGGAGCAGGCCCGCCAGGAGAACGTCCCGCAGGCCGATGCCGAGGAGAAGCTGCATGACCTGCTGCGCGACATGATCGACCAGCAGCTGCTGCTCTCCAAGGGCAAGGAACTGGGCATTACCGGCGACACCGAGACCATGCGCCGGCTGGATGACATCCGCAAACAGAACCATCTGGACTCGATGGAGGCTCTGCAGAAGGCTGCTGAGCAGCAAGGGGTCTCGTTTGAGGACTTCCGGCAGCAGATTCGCAACCAGGTGATCTCGAACCAGGTGGTGCAGGACGAGGTGGGACGTCACCTGAACCTGACGCACGGACAGGAAGAGGCCTACTACAAGGAGCATGGCAAAGACTTTGAGGTGCCCGAGCAGGTCCATCTGAGCGAGATCCTGATCCCGACGCCGGACAATGCGACCGACGCCCAGGTAGCGTCGGCGCAGCAGAAGGCGGACGAGGTTGAGGCCAGGCTGAAGGCTGGAGCGAACTTCGCGGAGACGGCAAAGGCCAACTCGGGCGGACCAACGGCATCGGCCGGCGGCGACCTCGGTGATTTCAAGCGCGGGACGCTGGGCGATGTGCTGGAGAAGGCGACCTTTTCGCTTCCCGCCGGTGGCTACACGGAACCGATCCGGACGCGTCAGGGCTTTGTAATCCTGCGCGTGGATAGCCACCAGCAGGCAGGGATTCCCCCGCTCGACCAGGTAGAGCGTCAGGTGCAGGAGGCGATGTACTTCCAGCAGCTTCAGCCTGCGCTGCGCACTTACCTCACCAAGGCGCGTGAGGATGCGTACATCGACATCAAGCCGGGCTTCGTTGACACGGGCGCGAGCCATCAGCAGACGAAGCCGGAGTTTACGGCCTACGCCCCTCCGGCGCCGAAGAAAAAGACGGTGAAGAAACAGCGCGTGGAGCAGCTGAGAGCCGAGAAGGCGAAGGCCGACCTGGCCGCGGCGCGTGAGAAGGAAGCCGAGAAAGCGGCCGCCAAAGTCGCAGTAAGTCAGCCCGCCGGCAAGAGCAGTTCTCGTCCTGCAAAGAAGCAGAAGATTCATCGCGAGAAGATTCGCTTTGGGCAGGCCCCGGAGAAGGCGCTGCCGAGCGGTCCAACCCAGACTGCGGAGACGGGCAACAACGCGCAGCCGCTGGGTGAGACAGCCGGCGCGGCCATGGCTCCTACTGAGTCGACGACCACGATTACGACCGGTACCGGAGTCGAGGAGAACAGCACGGATCCGCTGGCGCCGCAATCGGTGGTCGCACGCAAGACGCGCTTCTCAGCCCGCGAGCAGGAGAGTGAGGAGAAGCATGCGCAGGAGAAGGTCGCCAAGGCGGAGGTGAAGGCCTCCAAGCGACCGGCGCCGGCTACGGCCCAGCAGACCGCGGACGAGAAGGTGCGCTCCACTCCTCTCGGATTGAACGGCGACACGGGTAGCAAGAAGAAAAAGCCGAAGGTGAAGCGCGACAAGAACGAGCCCAAGGAGCGCCTGCAGGACAAGCCGAAGCCGGCGGAGACTCCGCCGCCTCCGGTGGCTCCGACGGTGAACCCTGCGCTCGGCACAGCTCCCACGGCCCAGACTCCTCCGCCAAACCAGACGCCCCAGGGCCAGTCGGCGTCGCCCACCGGCGCCTCGACCCAGCCACAGTAGCGGCTTTGGCGCTGTTTCCACCACAGAGCCCCGGTCTCCGGGGCTCTCGTCGTATGCTGAGTCGAAACCGATGAAAGACTTCTTTGTTGCGGACGCGCCACGTTTTGAGAATCAGAGCATCACCAGCTTCTTCTGCCTCACCTCGCTGAGCCTGCGGGAGCGCAAGGGAGGCGGCGGCCAGTACCTCGCCCTGTCCTTGACGGACAAAACAGGACAGCTCGAAGGGCGCATGTGGGAGGACTTCGCGAACGTCGTCGAGACATGCGCCGAGGGCTGCTACGTCAAGGTGCAGGGGCTTGTCTCCAGGTACAACGGCAGGTTTCAGATCACGCTGACGCGGATGCGCGCCGCGTCCGGGAGCGAAGTCGACACCGCGGACTTCGTGCCCACCACGCAGTACGAAATCCCCGCAATGATGGCGGAGCTGCGCGGCTACGTCGAGGCTTTCTCCAATCCGCACCTCCGCGCCCTCGTCTTTCGCTTCTTTGACGACCCCGCAATCGGCGCAGCATTTCAGGAAGCGCCCGCGGCCAAGCGCCTGCACCACGCCTGGCTGGGTGGCCTGCTCGAGCATGTGCTGGCGCTCGTGCGCGTCTGCCGCGCAACAGCGCCGTTCTATCCCGAGGTCGACCCCGACCTCCTTGTTACCGGCGCGATTCTGCACGATATCGGCAAGGTGCGGGAGCTGAGCTGGACCCCGAACTTCAGCTACACACTCGAAGGGCAGCTCGTTGGACACATCACCATCGCCCAGCGAATGCTCGCCGAGGCGATTTCGGCCATGGATGCCGAGGCACGCGAGCGCTCGCAACAAACAGGCGAGCCCGTGCAGCTCTTCCCGGAACCGCTGCGCGTGCTCGTCGAGCACATGATCCTCGCACATCACGGCAAGCTGGAGTTCGGATCGCCCAAGCTCCCCATGACGCCGGAGGCGATGCTGCTCAGCGCGCTTGACGACCTCGAGGCGAAGTTCCAGACCATGCGCGCGGAGTTTGCGGCGGCTCGCGATGCCGGACGGCGGCCTGACGAGCCGACCGAGTGGGTGCGCTCGATGGACCGGAATCTTTTTGACTCACGCAGGTTTCTCGAAGCGCAGACGTCGAGCCCCATCCCCCCCGAACCTCAGCCTGCGGCCGCGGCCGCGCCTGAGACGACCGAGCCGTCCAATGAGAGTGCTTCGGTGCCCGTCGAACTTCATCAGGAGCTGGACGGCCTCTTCACCAAGCCCTGAGCAGCCCGGTTCGCTGATTCAAACCGATATAATCAAGCTCTCATGCTTCGATTTTTCACTGCAGGCGAGAGCCATGGCGAAGCCCTGGTGGCTCTGATCAGCGGGTTGCCCGCGGGGGTCCCGGTCGACCAGGAGTTTGTGAACCACGAGTTATGGCGCCGCCAGCAGGGCTATGGCCGCGGCGGCCGCATGCGCATCGAGAAGGACGAGGCCCACATCCTCTCCGGCGTGCGCCACGGCAAGACCATCGGCTCGCCCATTGCCATGACGCTCGCCAACCGCGACTGGAAGAACTGGGAGCAGATTCTACCGGTCGAAGCCGGCGATCCCTCGCTGCACAAGGCCGTCGCCAGCCCGCGCCCCGGACATGCAGACCTGGCAGGGGCGTTAAAGTTCGACTTCAAAGATGCGCGCTACGTCCTCGAACGCGCCAGTGCCCGGGAGTCAGCCGCCCGTGTCGCCTGCGGCGCACTCGCAAAATTGCTGCTGCGCGAACTCGGCATCCAAGTGGCGAGCCACGTCATTCGCGTCGGCACAGCGCAGCTCGCGCGTGAGGTCTCCTTCGACGAAGTTGCATCCATTGCTAATCGCGACGACGTGATGCTCGCCTGCGCTGATGCAGACTCCGAAGCCGCAATGAAAGCCGAGGTCGACAAAGTTCTGCGCACCGGCGACACCGTCGGCGGTGTCTTCGAGGTCATCGTGCACGGCCTTCCGCCCGGCATCGGCACGCATGTCAACTGGGACGAGCGCCTCGATGGCCTGCTCGCGCAGGCGCTCATGAGTTTGCAGGCGGTGAAGGCCGTCGAGCTTGGCCGCGGTGTTACGGCGGCTGAATCACCCGGCTCGCAGGTACATGATGCCATCGCGTATGCCGAGGGTGAGAATGCTTCAGCCGAAGGCTTCACGAAATTCCGTCGCGAGAAAAATAATGCTGGCGGAGTCGAAGGCGGCATGTCCAATGGCGAGGATGTCGTCGTCCGCGGCTATCTGAAGCCCATCTCGACGCTGCGCCGTCCGCTTGGTTCCATCTCGTTTGAGACGCGCGAGCCCACCAAGGCATCGTATGAGCGATCGGACGTCTGCGTGGTGCCGGCGGCCGGTGTTGCCGGCGAGGCAATGGTGGCGCTGACCATCGCCCGGCTGGTGCTGGAGAAGTTCGGTGGCGATAGTTTGAAGGAGTTGAAGCGTAACTTCCAGGGTTACTGCGAACAGATTCGGGCTTTCTGATTATGAGCGAGACGAAGACTGAACTTGAGAACACAACCTCCCCGGCTTCGACGGAACCGGAAGGACCGGCGGTCCACGCGATCGTGAAATATCCCGAACCTGTGCTGGCAAAGAAGGGCGCAGCGGTAACGGAGTTCGGGCCGGAGCTCGCGCGCTTTGTCCAGGAGATGTGGGCGAGCATGTACGCGGCGCACGGGATCGGCCTCGCCGCGCCGCAGATTGGCGTATCCAGGCGCATCACCGTAATCGACGTAAGTTTCAAGGAGCGCCCGAACGAAAAGCTGGTGCTGATCAATCCGGAGATCATCGAGCGCGAAGGCAAGCAGTTTGAAGAGGAAGGCTGCCTGAGCCTCCCGGAGATTCGCGAGAAGGTACAGCGCGCCGCGCGCGTCAAGGTGCGCGCACAGGATGTGAACGGCGAGTTCTTCGAGGCCGAGGGCGATGCGTTGCTCGCCCGCGCGATGCAGCATGAGATCGATCACCTCGACGGCGTGCTCTTCATCGACCGCCTGAGCCCGCTCAAGCGCGATCTCGTGAAGCGGCGCATCCGCAAGCTGCAGAAGAACGGGGAATGGTAATGCCGCGGCAGAGGTCACGCCGGTGAGGCTGGTCTTCTGCGGAACACCGGAATTTGCTGTGCCGACGCTGGAGGCGTTGCTCGAGCACGGGCACGAGATTCCACTGGTACTGACGCAGCCCGACCGCCCCGCCGGACGCAAAATGGAGCTGCAGCAGTCTGCCGTCAAGCGCACGGCCCTTGCTCACAATGTGCGCATACTCCAGCCCGAGAAGATCAAAACCAACACCGACCTTCGCACCGAGCTTGAATCCATCCGTCCCGATGCGATCATCGTCGTCGCGTATGGCCGCATCATTCCGGAGTGGATGCTGAAGCTCCCGCACTTCGGCAGCATCAACCTGCATGGGTCGCTGCTTCCGAAGTATCGCGGCGCCGCGCCGATTCAGTGGGCCGTCGCGAACGGAGAGACCGAAACCGGCGTGACGACGATGCAACTCGACGCCGGCCTGGATACCGGCGATATTCTGCTGGAGCGCCGCCTGGCGATCGGATCCGAAACGACTGCATCGGACCTGTATCCGCCGCTGGCTGCCATTGGCGCAACGTTGATGGTTGAAACTCTCGAGGGCCTGGAGCACAAGACCATCGCACCGCGCCGGCAGGAGAACGAACGCGCAACGCTTGCTCCAATTCTGACGCGCGAGGATGGCCGCATGGAGCTCGACCGCCGCACGGCTCGCGAGGCCTATAACCGCTGGCGCGGATTCTCACCCTGGCCCGGCGCGCATGCCGAGTTTCGCGGCAGGCGCTTCCTCGTGCATCGCATGCATCCGGCTACAGCGAGCGATCTCCAACTCGCGCCCGGTGAGCTTGCACTCGCCAATGGCCTTCTGCTCGCAGGCACTGCGGACGGAATACTGGCGCTCGACGAAGTGCAGATGGAAGGCAAGGCTCGACTGCCCGGCGCGCAGTTTGCACGGGACTTCCAGCTGCGTCCAGGAGAGCGTCTTGCCTGACTCAAGGCAAGGCGCTGATGCGCGTCCTCAACGGGCGAGACAAACTGCACGAGCTCCGCAGGCCAGGAGCATCAGTCCCGCGCGATCGGCGGCATTCCGGGTTCTGATGCAGGTCGATACATCCTCGGCACACAGCGATGATCTGCTTCACGGCGAGGCGCTGCGAAAGCTCTCGCAGCCTGATCGCAATCTCGCGACCGCCCTCGTGATGGGAGTGCTGCGCTGGCAGATTGCGTTGGACGCCGAGCTGGCAAAACTGCTCGTCCGCCCCGATCAACCGCTGCCTGAAGAGATACGCCTTGCGCTGCGAATGGGCGCATTCCAGCTCCGCCACATGGACCGCATACCGCCTCACGCTGCGCTGAGTGAGAGTGTTGAACTGGTGCGCACAGCCGGGCACCCCAAGGCCGCCGGGCTGGTGAATGCAGTCCTGCGCAAGCTCTCGACGAAGTCCGCGCCGGGCAAGCCGATCATGGAGTCTATCGACGCGATGGCGAACCGGCTCGGACATCCGGCGTGGATGGTGGGGCGCTGGGAGACCTTCTACGGCAGGAAAGCGGCTTCCGCGATCTGCGAATACGATCAGCATGAACCCACACGCGGCGAGTTATTCGTGCGCGATCAGGCTGCGGAAGAAGTCGACGCGAATCTCATCGACGATGGATCGCGCCTCATCGCGGAGCTCGCCGCAGCGAGTCATCCTTCGCCCCAGCGCATCTGGGATGCCTGCGCCGCGCCCGGAGGAAAGACGTCTGTGCTCGCGCAACGGCATCCCGCTGCGCAGTTATTGGCGACAGACATCAGCCCGAAGCGTCTGCAGGCAATGCGCCGGCGCCTCGAAATTGAGTTGCCCGCCCGCGAGATTCGCACCCTCGCAGCAGATGCCGCGCGACTTCCCGAAAGTGAGGGAAGTTTCGATCTCATCCTCTGCGACGTTCCCTGCAGCGGCACTGGAACGCTGGCACGCAATCCGGAGATCCGTCACCGCCTGCAGCCATCCGAGTTCGAGCGCCAGGCCGCGCGCCAGAAAGAAATTCTCAAAGCTGCTCTCGGGCGGCTTCAGCCCGGTGGCCGTCTCTTCTACTCCACGTGTTCCCTCGAACCCGAGGAGAACGAAGAAGTCGTAAGGTCCGTCCTCGCGCAGAGCGATCTTCGAGCCAATCTTCGCACGCTCCCGGTTGCAGAATTACTTGAGCATCTGCGGTCTGGCGGCATGATCCGCGACGATGCAGATCACTTGAAGCAGCTTGTTCGCGCCGACTTGCTGCG
>DATNGO010000069.1:0-26404 GCA_035605855.1 Acidobacteriaceae bacterium
GTCGATGCCGGGTTCGCGCGCGATGCGGCGCAGCAGCGGCGCCTGGTACTGGATGGGGTGCGAGACGACGTACGCGAGACGCACCATGCCGGGACCTAACCCCGAGGAATAACGGCGATCAGCAGTGAGACGATGCCGAGAAGGGTTCCCAGGCTGCCGTTGCTCATCGATGCTTTGAGGGAGCTGTCGGGGATGAAGACGATGTCGTTGGCCTGCAGGATCGGGTCGGAATCCTTACCGTGCAGGATGCGCTGGATGTCGAGCTTGACGACGGTCCGGCGGTCGCCCACGGTGCGGATGAGACGGACGTCGTTATATTTGCCCTGGAAGTTGAGTCCGCCGCTGAGCGCCGTCGCCTCCATGAGTGTGAGCGGCGAGTACTGCGTCAGGGCGATGGTGCCAGGGGTCTTGAAGGCGCCCAGCATATAGACCACGCCGATGCGGCTGATGATGATCGTGTCTCCGGCAAAGATCGGAATGTTGGCCAGACCGCTGCGCAGCGGATCGGTGCCGAGGTCGACAATGATCGGCTCGGCGACGCCGGGACGGCTGATGGTGATGACGTGGCTGGCCGTGGCGGGAAGGCCGCCGGCGACGGCGAGGACATCCAGCAGACGGCGTGAACCGACTACGGGAACAACGGAATGGACTTCCCCAACGACCGTGGCGGCCTGGTTGGGGCCTTCGACGAGCTGGATGGTGACCTGTGGGTTGCGGTAGATTTCCGCATCTTTGAGACGTTGCTCGATGAGCCTCTCGGCCTGCGTGATTGAAAGACCATTCAAATCCACTGTACCGATGAGCGGCAACAGAACAGTGCCGTCCGAGCTGAGCCGAACCTCCGGGGTGTAGTCAGGCTGCTCGAAGACGCGAATCGAGATCAGGTCGCCGGCCGAAAGTATGGGGTTGCGGGCAGCAGGAAACAGCACAGCGCGGTCGGTTGTGACCGTGGCCGTAGAGGGTGTCTGCACCGTGGGCCCCGGGCCGCTGAACTGCGCAAAGCAGGCAGAACACGTCGCCAGCACAAGCATGGCGATGAAGGAGACGAACAGGAGGTGCGAGCTTCGGCGCAGCGGTTTGGATGGGCGCGTTGTCATTTTGCACCTCCGTTGCGCCGGCCTGACTTCCCGCTTCCGCGCGACTCCCACCCCTTGCTGTCGACACCGCCGGACGCATAGCCCGAGTATCCCGAGTAGCCATAGTAGGCGTAGTACTCGGGAGAGTTAAGGTCGACGGCATTGAGCACGGTGCCCGTAATGCCGGTGCCGGCGCGAAGCAGGAGATCGCGTGCACGGCGAACGGCGTGCTTGTTGGCTTTGCCCTGCCGGACGACGAGAACGACCGCGTCTGCATCGTGGGCGAGGACGACGCTGTCGGTGATGGAGAGCAGCGGCGGCGAGTCGAGGACAATGTGCGTGTACAGACCCCGGCACTCGGCGAGCAGCCGATTCATCGCCTCTGAGGCGAGCATCTCGGTGGGGAAGGGAGGCACCGGTCCGCTCACCAGGATGTCTAACTTCGCTACCTCAGGGACCTGCTGTACGGCCTGCTGGAGATCGACGCTTCCGGTGAGCACCGTACTCAGGCCCACCTTTCCATTGATGTTGAAGCGGTGGTGCACGGTCGGGCGGCGGAGGTCGGCATCGATGAGCAGAACGCGAACGTCGCGCTGTGCAAGGACGCAGGCGAGGTTCATAGCGACCGTCGTCTTGCCTTCGCTGGGAGTCGCGCTGGTCAGCAGGATCACCTGGGGCTCACGGCCGGCGACGGAGAGGAGCAGTGAAGTACGGAGTGCGCGGAAAGCCTCCGCAAATTGAGACATGGGGGCGCCAATGACGCCGAGATTTCGCTGCACCGGCGTCTGCGAGGCGATCTCCGCGGCGCTGCGGCGAATTCGCGGGATGATTGCCAGCGACGGCAGGCCGGAGATGGATTCGATCTGCGCGACGGTGCGGATGCCGGTGTCCAGGCTCTCCAGCACAAAGGCGATGACAACGCCCAGGGTCAGCATCAGGAGGCCGTCAACCAGCATCATGCTGGAGCGCGATTGCAGCGTGGGAGCAATCGGGGGCACGGCATTGTCGATGATGTCGATTTCCGTGGACTCCAGGCCAGCCTCGATGCCGGCGGTGCGCAGCCGCTGGGAGAGGCCTTCGTAGAGCGTGCGATTGGAGTCGAAGTCGCGCTGCCGGAGCGTGTACTCCACGAGGTCGTCGCGCAGCTTGTAGGCCTCGGCCTTCTCGACTTCGAGCGCGCCGCGGGTCTGTTGCTCGTTATCGCTGGCGGCAACATAGGCCTCATGGGCCTGATCGAGCAGCCGCTTCTGTTCGTCGCCGATCTGCTTGTTGATCTCGTTGATCTGGGCGGTGAGTGCCTTGACTTGCGGATGGTTCGGACCCTGTGTGGCGCCGAGCTCTGCGTACCGGGCCAACAACTGGTCGCGAGAACCGCGGAGACCGCTGAGGCTTGTCGAGAGTCCGCCTGCCGCCTGGGCGCCGATGGTCCCGTCGAGCGCGTCAGGGTTCATGGCGCTGAGCGTCTTGTAGCGGGCCTGCTGCTGGATCCTGGCAATCTGCGCTGCGCTGACGGCGCGTGTCAGGTCGTCGAGCGTCGACTGGATCTGATTGTGCTGCGGATCGAAGCCGAGAACGCCGATGCGCTTCTGCAGGTCAATCAACTGCTCCTGCTCGGTCTCCACCTGCTGCTTGAGGTCGCGGAGCTGCGACGCGAGGAAGGAGGAAACGCGTTGTGTGGCTTCGTAGGAAGACTGCAGATCGCGCTGGATAAATTCGTTGATGAGCCGGTTGACGATGTCGGCGGAGAGCTTGGGGTCCAGGGTCTGACAGCTGATCTGAACGAGGTCTGTTTTAGGTACGACGCCGACGCTGATGTCGGCGCTCATGCCGTTCAGCGTGCCCTGGCGAACGTTCAGGTCATCCAGGCTGAGATGCCGGTTAGGACCGTAGTAGCCCGTAAAGGCGGCATTGTTAGGAAGGTCGAGGTCACGGGCTACCGTTAAGAGAACCGTATCGCTCTTAATAATGGCAACCTGCGTTTGAAGCGAAGAGTTTGCCGAGCCGTAATTGCCGCTTGCATTGACGCGAAACTGGTTCGATGAACCGCTGCGAATCTCGATGGTGCCCGTCGCCTGATAGAGGCGGGGTTGTGTGGTGCCCTTATAAAACCCATAGGCGACACCCAGCACCGCTATGACAGCGATGAGGTATTTGCGTTTTCTGACAGTAAGGAGCGCCTCCGATAAGGTCGCATCGGCGGGATTATGCCCGGCCCCAGCAGTAGGGTTCGCATCTGCTGGCAGTGTGGAAACTTCGGGCCTTCCGGAGGTCATTGGTCCCTAGTCTACTTGAAAATACGCCCGGACCGGAGGGCGGTTGAACATGGGGGGACAACCGGGCGGCAGGGGCGAGGTTCTACAATGCGAAGGCATAGGAACTCTTTGGCGAGGCACGGAGGAGCAGCGGGATGGAAGATGCTTGCCAGATAGCAGTGGTCGGATCTGGATATGTGGGACTCGTTGCAGCCATCTGTTTCGCAGAGATCGGTCACCAGGTGCTTTGTGTCGATAACGACGAAGCCAAGGTGGCCGCGCTGCGGGGGGGCGACAGCCTCATTCACGAGAAGCACCTTGCGGAGCTGCTGGAGCGATACAGGAACACGCGCGTAAGGTTCACCACCGACCTGGCCGAGGCGACCCGCGAGTGCGATGCGATCTTCATCGCCGTGGGCACGCCGCAGGCCGAGAACGGCGACGCCGATCTCTCCTACGTGGAGGCGGTGGCCAGCGAGATCGCGCGGCACATCAGCGGATACAAGGTCATCGTGGAGAAGAGTACGGTGCCCGTCTATACGAACGAGTGGATCCGGCGCGTGATCGAGCGCAACGGTGTGAGCTGCGAGACGTTCGATGTAGTTTCGAATCCGGAGTTTCTGCGCGAGGGCACGGCGGTTGAAGACTTCCTGCACCCGGACCGCATTGTGGTGGGCGCGGATAGCCAGCGCGCGGCGGCTCTTCTCAAGCAGATCTATGCGCCGCTGGTGACCGGGGCCTATTACGAGAAGGCCGAAGCGATCGAAGGCGATTGCTCCATGCATTCGCCCCCGCCGCTGCTGCTGACCTCGACCAAGAGTGCGGAGATCATCAAACACGCGTCGAATGCGTTTCTGGCCATGAAAATCTCGTTCATCAATGCGATTTCAAACCTGTGTGAGGCCGCCGACGCCAACGTGGAACAGGTGGCGCGCGGCATAGGCCTGGATTCGCGCATCGGGCCGCGGTTTCTGCGCCCGGGCATCGGCTATGGAGGGTCCTGCTTCCCCAAGGACGTCGCGGCGTTTCGCTCCGTTGCGCAGCAGATGGGCGTGGATTTCAACCTGCTGAGTGAGGTGGAGAAGATCAATGCGCAGCAGAAGCGGCGCTTCCTGAGCAAGGTGCAGTCGGCGCTCTGGACGCTGCGTGGAAAGAAGCTGGCGGTGCTCGGGCTCTCCTTCAAGGGAGAGACCGACGATGTGCGCGAGTCGCCGGCGATTGACCTGGTGGAGATGCTTCTCGGTGAGGGATGCTGCGTCGTCGCATACGACCCGGCGGCGATGGAGCGTGCGCGGCTGGAACTTCCGCCCACATCCTCCATGAGCTATGCCGCGGACGCTTACGAGGCGGCAAAGGACGCCGACGCGTTGTTGATCCTCACCGACTGGAAGGAGTTCGCCGGGCTCGATCTGCGGCGGCTGCATACCGCGCTGCGTTATCCGATCGTTGTGGACGGGCGCAATCTGTTCGACCCCGCGGTGATGCAGGAGCACGGCTTCACCTATATGAGCGTCGGGCGGCCGACGGCGGTGCCGGCACGAGAGGCAATTTCGGCTGCGATTGGCTGAGCTGCGATGGGCTGAGCTGCGACTGGCCGGTCAAGTGAAAAGAAAGACTGCGCGCCATTGCAGAGGCGCGAGCCGGATGTCGCGCACGCCTGAGGCGTGAGGGAGTACGAATGGGTTCGAAGAGAGTTCTGGTGACGGGTGCGGCGGGCTTCCTGGGCTCGCACCTGTGCGATGCGCTGCTGGCTGAAGGCAACGACGTGGTGGGCGTCGACAATCTCGCCACCGGAAACCTGGCGAATCTGCGGCATCTCGGCAGCGAGTCGAGATTTCGTTTCGAGCAGATTGATATCTGTGCGCCGTTCGACGTGGGGCAGGTGGATTATGTCTTCAACTTCGCTTCGCCGGCCAGCCCGGTGGACTACATGCGGCTGGGCATCGAAACGCTGCAGGTGGGTTCGGCCGGAACGCTGAATACGCTGGAGACTGCGAGGCGGTATGGCGCGGGCTACCTGCACGCGTCGACCTCGGAGTGCTACGGCGATCCAGAGGTGCATCCGCAGGTGGAGAGCTACTGGGGCAACGTGAACCCCATCGGTCCGCGCTCGGTGTATGACGAGTCCAAGCGCTTCTCCGAGGCGGCGGTGGCGGCCTACCGGCGCTATCACGGAGTGAACACGCACCTCGTACGAATTTTCAATACGTACGGTCCCCGGCTGCAGGCGAACGACGGTCGCGTCATCTCCAACCTGATGATGCAGGCGCTGCGCGGCGACCCGCTGACGGTCTACGGAGATGGATCGCAGACACGAAGCTTCTGCTACTTCTCCGATCTGATCGACGGCATCATGCGGTTGTCGAAGTCCGATGAACACGACCCGGTGAACATCGGCAACCCGACCGAGTGGACGATCCTGCAGTGCGCCCGCGAGATCCAGGTTCTGATCGGGTCGCAGTGTGAGATCGTCTTCAGGCCGCTGCCGCGCGACGATCCCAGGCAGCGGCGGCCGGACATCACGCGTGCGAAGACACTGCTCGGATGGGAGCCGAAGATTCAACTGCGCGAAGGGCTGGCGCGCTCGCTGGACTACTTCCGCGCTGCGGTGGAGGCCGGCAGGCAGCAGCCAGGCGCGCGCGGCGCAGCGGCCCGGCAGGACGAAGACTACTTCCGCCTCGCCTCGGGCCGCTGACAGGCGCGGCTATTTCTTCGTCATCGGCTGCGGACTGGTATGCAGCCTGGGAAAGAACTTGATCTGCGCGGCGACGACTACGTTGTTCTGCCCGCCAACTTTGTAGATCGGAGCCTTCCAGTGTTCGTACTGCAGCCATGCGTCGAGTTGAATATCGTGGCGCAGATTCTTCACGACGTCGACCGTGAACTGATGCTGCGTGGTGCCGCCGGGGATGAAGTCCTTGGGGCTCTTCTTGTACATGTACGCGGCCTGCACCCACTCATCGCCGGAGAGGTGATAAGTGAGCCACGCGTTGCCGGCCTTGGCCTCGCGTCCCACCCAGTCGCCCATGATGTAGCCCTTGTTGGTATAGGCCTGCTTCTGGACGACCTCCCAGTAGTTGAACTGGCCGGCGAGGCTGCGCAGCGTCGAGGTATCGGTGTTTGAGGCTTCGATGCGAAAGTCGAGCTTCGGCAGGAATGGAAATTGCGAGATATAGACGCCGGGGCGATAGGCGGCGCGGCGCGGTGCGCTGGGAGGTGTCACGTCGTCGTGAGCGATGGAATCCGTGTAGAGCGTCACGTACTTGCGCAGAAACGGCAATTTGTAGGAGAAGGTGAAGGTGCTGAAGCGGGCTCCCGGGTCATCCTTCGAGTACTTCTCGAGGGTCGTCGTATCGGTGAAGGAGAAGAAACCCTTCAGGAAGGTGTGAAGCGTGATGGGCTGGTTGCACGGAGTGTAGACGTTAGTTACCGGATCGATGCAGCCGTGCCCGGCTCCTCCCCAGATGATGGTGCGCTGAAAGCTGAAGTCGAAGTTCTTCGTCGGCTTCAACGCGAATCCGAAGGAGTTCATCCAGGGGCCATTCGGCGCAGTGTGCCCTTGCAGCGGGCCGACCATGAAGTCATAGCGGAGCGGCCCCGTCAACTTGCTCAGGTAGGGCACGTACATCGGTTCTACGCGATTGATGCGGAAGCTATAGGGGTTCTCAGAGTTGTTGCTCCACGCCATACCGCCGCCCATGCCGGGTCCCCACCATGAATCCGTCTTGCCGAACGAGATCTCGTGCCCCAGCAAGTGGTAGGAGATGTAGGCCTCCTGCAGCCGGAAGGTACTGACTGCATTGTTTGTGCTTCCATACGGAAGAGTGTCCTGAGGGATGTTGGGAGGTACCAACGGGGAGAGTTCGTCGTAGAGGGAGAGCTGGTTCGCAAGGTCGTAGCTATAGCCTTCATAGGCGGGCGCATGCTGGTACTCGCCGCGAACGTACAGCGAGAATCTGCCGTACTCATTCACGCTGGAAAAGCCGGTGACGTTGTTGAAGCCCGTCGCATAGGGGCGGCCATAGTCGTTGTAGACGGTCTGGCCAAGGTGAAAGCTGTCGCGCAGCACCGGGCCGCCGATGCCCATCAGCCGCGTGTAGACCGACGCGACGCCGTAGACCGGTCCGCGGGTCTGCCCGGGCCCTGGCGTCTCGTCGGTTAGGTAGTACTTGAGCCTGGCGAGGATCGCGATCGCTTCGTCGTTGCCGTCGGAGGTGATATCGTCGGCGCTCTTGTCGAGCATGTGCAGCAGGCTGCGGCGCGTCCAGGGGCGCAGTGAAGTGAACGCTGTGTCGAGATAGCCCAATGAGTACAACCGCAACGCCAGAGGATAGACGATGCTGTCGACCGGGATGTACGTGGAGCCGAGCGCGTCCGTACGTTCCTCGCCGGGCAGGGGACCATACGCCGGCATGCTGGGCACCGACGCTACGGGCACGGCGGGCGGAATCGCTACCGGTGTCGGATTCGACGGATTCTGCACGTGGACCGGCTGCTCCAGTTGATCGGGTGCAGAGACCGGAGGCGCCGTGGGCGCAGAAGGCTGCGTCTGTTGCTGCGTGCCCGGCTGTTGTTGCGTGCCCGGCTGTTGCTGCGTGCCCGGCTGTTGCTGCGTGCCCGGCTGCGATTGCTGCGCCGGCTGCTGCGCCGCTTGAGAGGGCTGCGCTTGACCTGGGCTGCTTTGGCCGTTGGACGGCGACGGTGCAGGAACGGACGGCAGGCTGCTCGCCGGGACCGGGGTCGCGGGCGGTACGGATGCAGGTGACTGCGCCGGCGCGGATTCTCCGCAGGTAAAGGTGGCTGCAATCAACAAAGCGAACAGCGCTGCGGCAGGTGGCCAATGGCGGGGGGACCGCGAAAGAAACATAGTGTCAGTGTAACGGTTCAAGATGGTCTGCAGAATGTCTGCAAAATGTCGAGTTGTTTATGCCGATTGTTACTTGAGACTGATTCCGCGGGCCGCCATGTAGTCGTCGAGACGCTTCAGTGGCTGCTCACGTGGCGCAAGCCGCTTGGCGCTGAGCATCGCCCAGATCACCGACGGGCCACCACCGGAACGCGCTCGCGCGGAGGTCTCCTGCATGACCCGGTAGACGGCCACGGCGTCTTCGCCGTCGACAGGGAAGTGCGGCAGGTGAAGGCCGTGCGCCAGCTTCGTGAGCCCAGGCCAGAGCAGCGGTGGCGCGTTGCGCGAGGATCCCTTGCCCGTTCGAGTGCCGTTGTCGGCGACGATGAGCAGAAAGGGAAGCCGGTCCCGATGCGCCCAGCGCAGCGCGTCGACCCATCCGGTTTCCGGCGCTCCTGCCTCGGTAAAGGCGACGGCGATCCGGTCTGTTCCCGCCGTCTGCATGCCGCGCGCAGAGCCTGCGCAGAGCGGAATGCGCAGGCTCTGCGGAACATCGTGCGCGTCCTCTCCGGCATTGGACTTCGGCGCGAAGGCGCCGAGCGTCGCATCATCGGCGCGCCCCGAGACGAGATCGCCGCCGGAAAGATGAATCAGAGCAGCCGCCAGCAGCGCCTCACGCGCGGACTTTGATCCGCGGCGATCAGTGGCTCGTATGCGATGCATCAGCGCGTGGAGTTCGCGAAGGCGATCCTGGGGCAGCAGGGGGTTGTCGGCCAAGCGGCGAGTCCTCTTCCTGGAGAGTGAGTGATTCCTGAATCAGGCCGTAGCTGCGTCCGCGGCCTCGGGGTTCAGTCCGAGTTCCGCGAAGGCCTGCGTGGCCACCTTCGGTTTGATAGTGCCCTCGCGCGCCAGCTTCGAGAGCGCCGCGGCGACGATGGACTCCGCATCGATCTCGAAGTGCCGGCGCAGGTGCTCGCGATTGTCCGAGCGCCCGAAACCGTCCGTGCCCAGCGAAACCAGACGCGAGCCAAGCCACGGCGCGAGCGCGTCCGGCAGCGACTTCATGTAGTCACTGGCCGCGACGATCGGCCCCTTCGCATTGCCGAGCGCACTCACAACGTACGGCACGCGCTCCTTCTCGGCCGGGTGCAGACGGTTCCAGCGCTCCACCGCAATCGCGTCGCGGCGCAGCTCCGTATAGCTCGTCACCGACCAGACGTCGGCAGCCATGTTGTACTTCTCCGCGAGAATCTGCTGCGCGCGAACCACTTCGTTGAGGATGGGGCCGGCGCCGAAGAGCTGCAACTTTGCTTCGCCCTTCTCCGTGGCTTTGAACTTGTAAATGCCACGCAGAATGCCCTCGCGCACGGCTTCGATATTCTCTGCTGCCGGCTGCGGGTAGTCCTCGTTGTACATGGTGAGGTAGTAGAAGCGGTTCTCACCTTCCTCATACATGCGGCGCATGCCGTCCTGGATGATGACCGCCATCTCGTAGACGTAAGCCGGATCGTAGGTCTTGCAGGTGGGAATTGTGGAGGCGAGGATATGGGAGTGGCCATCCTGATGCTGTAATCCCTCACCCAGCATTGTTGTCCGGCCTGCCGTCCCGCCCATCATGAAGCCCCTGCCGCGAGAGTCCGCGAACGCCCAGGCCAGATCGCCGATGCGCTGGAAGCCGAACATCGAGTAGTACAGGAAGAAGGGAACCATCGGCACGCGGTAGTTGCTGTACGCCGTGCCCGCCGCGGTGAAGCTCGCCATCGCGCCTGCCTCGGTGATGCCCTCTTCGAGAATCTGTCCGGTCTTCTTCTCGTTGTAAGCCAGCAGCATGTCGGCGTCATGCGGCGTGTACTTCTGCCCCTCGGGCGCGTAGATGCTCACCTGCTTCATCGTGGACTCGAAGCCGAAGGTGCGGCCTTCGTCGGGAATAATCGGGACGATCAGCTTGCCGATGTCCGGGCTCTTCAGCATGCCGTTCAACATGTTTACGAAGCCCATCGTGGTGGAGATGGCGCGGCCGTTCGAGCCCGCGAGCCAGGTCTTGAAAAACTCCAGCGGCGGCGCCTTGAAGTCCAGCTTCGGCACCGTGCGCACGGGCAGGAAACCACCCAGCGCCTCGCGCCGCGCCAGCATGTAAGCCATCGCAGAATCAGAGTTGTCCGGCTTGAAAAAGTCGACGTTTGCCACCGTTTCGACCGGAAGGCCAGAGTCAAAGCGTTTGACGAAGGCGCTGAGCGCGTCGTTGGTCAGCTTCTTCTCCGAGTGCGTCGGGTTGCGCGACTGCGCGCTGGAGATGCCATATCCCTTCACCGTCATGGCGAGGATCACGGTCGGGCCGCCTTTGTGCTCCAGCGCCCGCTTATACGCGTTGTAGATCTTTACCGGATCGTGGCCGCCGCGGTGCAGGTTCGCAACCTCCTCGTCAGTTTTGTCCTCAACGATTTTCAGTAACTCCGGATATTTGCCGAAGAACTCCTTGCGGATATACGCGCCGTCCTTGGCCTTGAAGCGCTGCAGGTCGCCGTCGACGCACTCCTCCATCCGCTTCAGCAGCAAACCCTGGTGGTCTCGCGCGAACAGTTCATCCCAGTCCGAGCCCCAGATGACCTTCACCACATTCCATCCCGCGCCGCGGAAGGCGGACTCCAGCTCGTCGATGATGCGCGAGTTGCCGCGCACCGGGCCATCCAGCCGCTGCAGATTGCAGTTGACGACAAAGATCAGGTTGTCGAGCTTCTCTCGTGTGCCCAGTGAGATGGCGCCCAGCGTGTCGACCTCATCGGTCTCGCCATCGCCGACGAAGGCCCAGATCTTGCGGTCGGTGTGCGGAATCAGGCCGCGGTTCTCCAGGTACTTCATGAAGCGCGCCTGGTAGATCGCATTCAACGGGCCGATGCCCATCGAGACCGTCGGGAATTGCCAGAAGTCCTGCATCAGCCACGGGTGCGGGTAGGAGCTCAGGCCCGGCGTCTCGCGCAGCTCATGGCGGAAGTTCTTCAGGCGTCCGGCGTCCAGACGCCCCTCGAGGAACGCCCGGCTGTAGACGCCCGGTGAGGCGTGTCCCTGGAAGTAGACGAAGTCCCCCGGCTGCTCACCCTTCTCGCTTGCATAGGAGGCGCGGAAAAAGTGATTGAACCCAACCTCGAGCAGCGTGGCCTGCGAGGCATACGTGGAGATGTGGCCGCCGATTCCCGCGTCGTACTTGTTCTGTTTGTGCACCATCGCCATCGCGTTCCAGCGAATCAGCGCCTCGATGCGGCGCTCCAGCGCGCGGTCCCCGGGGTAAGGAACCTCGTCGTGCCTGGGGATGGTGTTCTGGAAGGGAGTAACAACGTCGCCCGTTGCCGGAACGCCGGCCTCGCGGGCGCGCGTGCGCAGCGCCGACAGCAGCGCCGCACCCTGCTCCCAGTCCTTCGCGACGACCTCGTCAAACGCCTCGATCCACTCGGCGACCTCCGCGGTCATGTCCTGCCTGACCGCCCCTTCAAGATTTGTGGCCAGATTTGTCGCCATCCCACCGCCTCCATTACGCGCGCTTATAGCTCTATATCCATTCTCTACGATAATTCGCCGAGCGAATTTATGCACGGGTGGGCGGCTGCGGCTGATTCAGGCGGCTTTCCGCGGCCTGAACGGCTTGGTCAGCGGGGCGATCTTCTTGCGTTTGACCTTCCGGGCCTGGCCGAGGTCATACTGTTGCTGCATCCGGTACCAGAAGCCCTCGGACTTGCGGAAGGCCTCGTCCAGCTTGAGCGACATCAGCGGCGAGATACCTGCGCGTCCGTTAAGGATCATCGATAGATGCGCGCGCGTGACGCCAAGGTGCCTGGCAAGTGCGGTGATGGTGATAGAGTCACCCATCTCTTCCCGCAAGCATTCTCCCGGGTGTGGAGGATTGAACATCAACATGAACAGTTCCTTTCAGTGATAATCCTGGTAATCGACGACTTCGACGTCCTGGCCTGCAAACCGAAAGGTCAACCGCCAGTTTCCGCTGACCTTGATTGACCAATGGCCCTGGAGATCACCTTTAAGCGGATGAAGTGCCCACCCACTGACGCCCATGTCGCCGGGCTCTCGGGCGATATTCAGATAGCCAAGTTGCACAGTTAGCTTCTTTGTGTGCTCGGGAAGAATTCCCGCCTTTGATCCCGTAAAGAAGAAGTGCTCCAGCCCTTTGTGCTTAAAGGATTTGATCAAGCTCTACATTTTCCTTCCACTCTGTATAGTGTAGGCATACACCATACAGGAGTCAATCTGGCTAGGTGGAGTAGTCAGCGTTGATCGACACATACTCATGCGTCAGGTCGCACGTAACGAACCGCGCCTGCCCGTGCCCGTGCCCCAGGTCGATGGCGATCGTGTACTCCCGCGCCTGCATCGCCGCATGGGTCGCGGCCTCGTCGTAGGCAGCATCGCGGACCCCATGGGCGAATACCGGAAGCCCGCCGATCGTGATGGTGACGCGGGCCGGATCGAACTTCACGCCGGCCTTGCCCGCCGCCGCCAGCAGCCGTCCCCAGTTCGGGTCGGCCGAGGACCACGCCGTCTTGCACAGCGGCGAATTGGCAATGGAGCGCGCAACATCCCGGGCGTCCGCGTCGCCCTCCGCGCCCGTGATCTTCAGCCTGATCACATGCGTCACACCCTCACCGTCGTCGACGATCTGATGCGCCAGCGAGTCGCACACCTGCTGCAGCGCCGCCTCAAACGCCGCTACCGCATCGCCCTCCGCCGCCACCTCGCTCTTGCCGCTCGCCAGCAGCAGCACCGTGTCGTTGGTGGACATATCGCCATCGATCGAGATGCAGTTGAAGCTCGCGTTCACGGCCTTGGTCAGCATCGCCTGCAGATGCTCCGGGCACGCGGCTAGATCTGTAAAGAGATAGACGAGCATCGTCGCGTGCGGCACCACGTGCGGCCCGATCATCCCCGCGCCCTTGCAGCAACCGAAGATCGAAACCGTCTTCCCATTGACCTCAAAGCTCGCACGCGCGACCTTCAGCTTCGTATCCGTCGTCAGGATCGCCGTCGCAAACGCCTCCGCATGCTGCGCGGTGTTGCCCAGCGCAGCCTTCGCCGCAGGTAGTGCCGCCACCAGCTTCTCCACCGGCAGCGGAACGCCGATGATGCCGGTCGAGGAAGGAAAGACCTCGTCGAACACGCAGTGAAACTGTTCGGCCACGGCAACACAGCTCTGCTTGCATGCGTCGATACCCGGCTGCCCCGTCGCAGCATTCGCATTGCCCGCGTTCACCAGCAGAGCCGTCACGCGATTGCTGGTCGCGATCAGGTGCCGCCGCCCGACAATCACCGGCGCCGCAACCACCTGGTTGCTCGTAAACATGGCCGCGGCATTGGCTCCGCCGTCGCACACGGCGAGCGCAACGTCCGGTTTGCCCGAAGCCTTAATGCCGGCGGTCACCGCCGACCAGCGGAAGCCGAGAGGAAGAGTTTGTGCGGGAGAAGTGTTGCTCACGAAGGAATTGTATCTAGCGGAGGAGTGAAGGTCTGTATAGTTTCGTGCAATGGCTAAACGGATCATATTTATTTGTGTCGGTTTGTTGGTCGCGTGGATGTTGATTTCTTGGATCCGCCCACGTCTTGATGCGCCCACATGGGACGTTATTGTCACAGATTCCCGTGGAACTCCTGTCAGCGATCTTCCTGTTACAGAGACATGGCAGAACTACTCATGTGAACACGAGGAGCACACGTCCACAGTTCTCACGGACAGCCATGGAGCGGTGCACTTTCCGCGAATTTATGCTCGACACAATCCGCTGAGATGCGTTACCGAAACCGCTTCCGAAGGCTTTGATTTGGTTCATGGAAGTTTTGGTCCGCACGCTAGAGTCGATGTGGCCGGTGTGATTTGTGTCATGAATGACAAGGGCTATTGCATCGATTGGACGGGCTCGCCTAGGAGCATCGCCACACACGTTCTCCTGAAACAACCCTGACCCTATCAGCGGCGTATACTCATTCGATAACAGCGGCGCGGTGGGCGCCTCTTGAGGAGTCAAGGCCAATGAGCACAAATGAAAATGGTCACGCGAACGGCAACGGTCACGGCGCCGTCAGCCAGGGCTATCAAGTCCCCAGGCCACGCGCCGAGTGGATCGTGAAGCGCCGCGAAGAGGCCGCACGCAGCGGCGACACCAACATGAGCCAGATGCACTTCGCGCGCAAGGGCCTCATCACCGAAGAGATGGCCTTCGTCGCGCACCGCGAGAAGGTCGCGCCCGAATTTATTCGCGACGAAATCGCGCGCGGCACCATGATCATCCCCGCGAACATCAACCATCCCGAGCTCGAGCCGATGTGCATCGGCGTCAACTCGCTCTGCAAGATCAACGCCAACATCGGCAACTCCGCCATCGTCTCGAACATCGACGAGGAGCTGCGCAAACTCCACACCGCGGTCCACTTCGGCGCCGACACCGTCATGGACCTGTCTACAGGCGGAGATATCCCCACCATTCGCGAGGCCATCCTGCGCCACTCGCCCGTGCCCATCGGCACCGTGCCCCTCTACGAAGCATTGAGCCGCGTCAAGCGCGTCGAGGACCTCTCGATCGACCTCTACCTCGAGGTCATCGAGGAGCAGGCGCAGCAGGGCGTCGACTACTTCACCATCCACGCCGGCGTGCTCATCCAATACGTGCCCATGGTCGCCAGGCGCATCACCGGCATCGTCAGCCGCGGCGGCGCCATCATGGCCCAGTGGATGACCGCGCACCACAAGCAGAGCTTCCTCTACGAGAACTTCGACCGCATCACCAAAATCCTCGCCAAGTACGACGTCAGCTACTCACTCGGCGACGGCCTCCGTCCCGGCTGCGTTGCCGACGCCAGCGACGAGGCACAGTTCGCCGAACTGAAGACGCTCGGCGAGCTCACCCGCCAGGCCTGGAAGGACGACGTGCAGGTGATGATCGAAGGTCCCGGCCACGTGCCGATGGACAAGATCAAGGAGCAGGTCGACAGGGAAGTGGAGATGTGCGACGGCGCTCCGTTCTACGTCCTCGGCCCGCTCGTCACCGACATCGCTCCCGGCTACGACCACATCACCTCAGCCATCGGCGCGGCGATGATCGGCTGGCACGGCGCAGCGATGCTCTGCTACGTCACGCCCAAGGAGCACCTCGGCCTGCCCAACGAGAAGGATGTGAAGGACGGCATCATCGCCTACAAGATCGCGGCGCACGCGGCCGATATCGCGCGTCATCGCCCGGGAGCACGCGATCGCGACGATGCGATCTCGCACGCGCGCTACACCTTCGATTGGGAGAAGCAGTTCGCGCTGTCGCTCGATCCCGACACGGCGCGCGGCATGCACGACGAGACGCTGCCCGATGACTATTACAAAGAGGCAGCGTTCTGTTCCATGTGCGGACCAAAGTTCTGCTCAATGAACTGGTCCAGCAAGGTCGACAAATTTAATGAGGAGGTCCACGGCCTCAAGAAGCCCGACCTCACCCAGATTGTTACCGAGCAGATGGCGCTGCGGAGCTGACCGCCGGCGCCGATGCGTCCGAGGCCCACGCGCTGCGTGGGTCTTTTCGTTGAGCGGACCCGCTGCCGGGGTTCCGGGCTTCGCGTCGCAATGCGATGCGCTCAGCCACATTGAGCCCCACATGAATCATGAGGGGCGACAAGACGACGAAGAGAAACAGCGAAGCAAGAAGCATGTCGTACACCTGGAACCCTCCGGCAGCTCACGTCTAATGACATGCTGGCAGTAGCTCTCCCGCCCCGCCATTCAACAGCACGGGTACGGAAGCGGCTATTTCTGCCAGGTCTGTCGCACAATGCAACAAACGGGGCATACCAGAAGGATTCCCGAAGAGTATTTCAGCAGATACTTCTTGGCAAGAAAAATGTGTGGTATCGAAAAACCGCGAGTCGGAAAATCTAATGCCCCGCCGATTCCAAAATGGAACTCGACCGGTTCAGCGCCTCCGCAAGTGCGGAAAGTTCCCCGGATGTGCGCGCTGCATCCTTCGCGTCGATCCCCTCGTTGACCCCCGGAATAACAACTGCGGCGTATCCCGTGTACTCGCCCGGCGCATAGATCGTGTGTTTGTACCACGGCCGATGGGGTAAGCCTGCATCGTTCAACAGCGCCTCCTCGGCGTTCCGAAGTGCCTCATTCAGGTGCACCTTCGCCGCCTCATCCAGCGACCCAGGCGCCGACTGTATCGTTCCGATACGCGCACCCGCTGCCGCAAATCTCGCCGCTGCGGCGTTGGCCGCCGCGAAGTCCACCTGCATCCGGGCCGCGGTCGCCCGCTGCTGCGCGTCCTTCAGGTAGCCGACAACATCGCTGCCGTAGGTCTTGTAGTCGTAGGGCAGCACATCGGCATCGGCCATGTGCAGGATCTCCAGCCCGAAGACTCGCGCCTGCTGCTGCTCGTACGCGAAGGTCGGGTCGGCGTTCCTGATGAACCAGTTGTAGTTGTCGAAGACCGAGTGATAGACGCCATACGGCCCGTCCGATCCGATGTCGGTCGAGGGCACGCCGAGGTGCTGAATGAACGGCGTGTAGTCCGAACCCGAGCCCAGGTCGCCCACCCGCACGCCCTCGGCGTTCACCGCGGAGCCGGACGTTGCTGTGGCTGGATTCGCTGCCGCCGCGGCTGGGGAACCGGCGCCACGCCGCCGCGGACTCTCCGCCTGCGACTTCTGCCATTGCTCGTAGACCGTGCCACCCTTGGGGCTCTGCACCTGCCGCGTCACGTCGCGCACAAACTCCTTCAGCGACGGCACCGCCGAAGCATTGAAGTTCGGCCCCGACACACCCACATCGGTGTTGAAGTACGCCACCGCATGCGCGAGATGGCCGGCATGGCCCTCCGCCCACTCGGTCGAGCCCATAAGGCCCTCCTCCTCCGCGTCCCACGAACAGACAACGATGCGCCGCTTTGGCTTCCATCCCTGCTTCAGCAGCTCGCCGAATCCGTGCACCGTCTCCAGCATCGCCGCGGTGCCGCTGTTCGGGTCCACCGCTCCATACACCCAGGCGTCGCGATGATTGCCCGCCACCACCCAGTCTTCCTTCTGGTCCGGATCGGTCCCATCGATTGTGCCCACCACATCCCATATAGTCCGCAGCTTATAGTCCTGCTCCAGGTCCATATGCACCTTCACCGCGCCCGTGCCGCCCAGGTGATAGGTAAACGGCAGGCCGCCCTGCCACTCGCGCGGAGTCGCCGCACCCTCCAGCGCCTCCAGGATCGGCGCCGCATCTTTATAGCTGAGGGGGTTTGAGGGTATCGACGGCTGATTCATCTTCGCCGGGTCGGTAATGCGTTTCGAGTCCGCAAGATCTGGCGTGGCGGCGACGCCCGGTGTCTCCGGATCGCCCGGGTAAATCGGCAGGAATTGCACCGAGCCGCGCTGCACCGCCGAATCCGGACGCATCGGGCCGCGCGGATACTTGTCGCCGCGAACGTAGCCGTCATCGGCCGGGTCGGAGTAGATAATCACCCCGGCAGCTCCGCGCTGCTGCGCGATGTACACCTTCACGCCGCGGAAGTTCTGCCCGTAGCGCACGATGACGATCTTGCCCTTCACATCCACGCCCAACTGCTTCAGCTGGTCAAAGTCCGCCAGCGTGCCGTAGTTCGCGTAGACCACATCCGCCGTCACATCCCCGGACGGGGACGATCCGTTGAATGCCGGCAGGATGCGCGGGTCATTCTGAAAGGGATCGCCGCCATAGGCCTTCGGGTCGACGTGTTCCGGTGTCGGCCCGGACATCAGTTGCTTCCCACTCGCATCCGTCGCCGTGATCTCGATCTTCACCGGCTTGTTCATCCACACGCGAAACTCGTCGATGCGCGTGTCGAGCCCCGCCGCCTTGAACTTCTCTGCCACATAGTCGGCCGTCTTCTTGTCCTCGGGCGAGCTGGCCCAGTGCGGCTCCGCCGTGAGGATGCGCAGGTGCTCGCCCGCGAGCTTCGCATCCGGCACCGCCATGAACGTGGAGTCCCACTTCGCCTGCTGGCTGAAGTCCGCATAGCCGAACACCTTCGCCGAGGATGCGTTCTGGGCAGGAGCAGACAAAGGAAGGCAGGCCAGGCAGACGCCGGCGAAGCGGGTCAGACGATCGTGGGTCACCAGGGGAAATCTCCTCTTCGGTGCAGGGTAGTGCAGGTTTTTGAGTTGTCAGGAATCTCCTGAACTACTAGACCGGCTGCGTGCAGTACTTGCAGCGCGTTGCAGCGATGGGAATGTCGCTCTGGCACTGCGGGCAAGGCTTCATCGTCGGTGGTTCGGCCTTTTCCGGGTTGAACTTCTTGAGCAGATACTGCGTCGGCAGCACCAGCAGGAAGTAGACAACCGCCGCGAGAATCAGGAAGTTGATGATGGCGGTGATGAAGTTGCCGTACATGATCTTGCCGCCGTTGACGTAGGCGACCAGATACCCGAAGTCCGGTTGGCCGATGATCGCGCCCAGCAATGGCTTGATGATGTTGTCCGTCAGTGCGGTAACGATTGCGGTGAAGGCAACGCCGATGATCACGGCAACAGCCAGATCCATCACATTGCCGCGCAGGATAAAGTCACGAAAACCTTTGAGCACTTTGATCTCCTTCTCTTTCTGCTTCTTGGAATCCACAGCATTTGCCACGAGCCCGATCTCTGTCCCGCTTGATTGCAGGCGAGTATATCGCACGCGGACCTGGCCTCGGTCCGGGGCTCGCAGCCTGAAGTATGCTTTGTCCATGCGCGTGCGGCTGCTCTCGTTCGGTCCTCTGAAAAAGGCTCTCCCACCCGATGGCGCGTGGCTGGACCTGGCCGGGCAGCAGCGGGTTGCGGACCTCCTGCGCGCGCTCGTGGACCGGGGCACATTCAGCGAGGCGGCCATGCGGACCTCGGCCGTGGCCGTCAATCATGAGTACGCCGGGCCGGAGCAGCTGCTCAGCGACGGCGACGAGGTCGCCATCCTGCCGCCTGTAAGCGGAGGCTCCCAGGATCTCGTCCAAATCGTCAGGGAGCCCATCGACAGTCAAATGACCGAAAGGATCGTGAGCGCGGTCAAGAGCGGCGGTGACGGCGCCGTGTGCGTCTTCGACGGCATCGTGCGTGACAACACGCGCGGCCGCGCTACGCTGCACCTCGACTACGAGGCCTACGAGGAGATGGCGCTCAAGCAGATGCGCGCTCTGCGTGAGCAGGCCAAGGCTCTCTTCGGTGTAAGCGAGATCGCGATCGTGCATCGCATCGGCCGGCTCGTCGTGGGCGAAACCAGCGTGTTGATTGCGGTCTCCTCGGCGCATCGCGCGGCGGCCTTCGACGCCTGCCGTTACGTCATCGACACGCTGAAGAAGACAGTTCCCATCTGGAAGCGTGAGCAGTTTGCGGACGGCGCCGTGTGGGCCGACGGTGAGCCCTTTCCGGAGGACCTGGGCGGAGTCGCTCGATGAGTCAGGGGCGTTTGCTTCCGGGATATTGGGTCGCGGCGTTGGGGCTTCTGATTACGCTGACTCCGGCGGCCCTTGCGCTGCAGCAGCAACAGCCGCCCGCGCCCATCGAGCGAAAAGAAGGACAGACGCCGACCATTCACGTCGAGAGCCGCCTCGTCAACGTCGCGCTGAACGTCGTGGACGAGACCGGCGCTCCGGTCGGCGGCCTCACGCAGGACGACTTCGAGATCGCCGAGGATGGCCACCCCCAGAAGATCGCGATCTTCGACAGGGAGTCGACAACGCCGCTCGAGATCGTCCTGGCCATTGACGCCAGCGAGAGCGTGCTCGGCGATGAACCTCTTGAGATCAAGGCAGCCAAGAAGTTCGTACAGTCGATTCTTCGCCCCCAGGACGGCGTCGATCTGATGGTGTTCGCCGACGATGTGACCGAGCTGGTGCCGTTTACCAACGACGCGCGGCGCATCGACAGCGGCCTCGGACGCATCGTGCACGGCGATGCGACAGCGCTCTATGACGCGATCTATCTCGCCGGCCAGCGTCTCAGCGAGACGCCGGTGAAGGAAGGGCAGCGGCGTGTCATCGTGCTGATCACCGACGGCGAGAACACGACGCGCCATGGCGGTTACGACTCGGCGCTCGAGCAGGCAGAGCGTGCCGGTGCCATGGTCTACTCGCTGATCATTGTGCCCATCGAGGCCGACGCCGGACGCAATACCGGCGGAGAGCACGCGCTGATTCAGATGGCCCGCGACACCGGCGGCAAGTACTACTACGTCGAAGACAAACGGGACCTCGCTCCGGCCTTCGCGCACGTCTCCGACGACCTCCGCACGCAGTACACGCTGGGCTACTACGCTCCCCAGAAGGGCGGCGACCTCTCCGGATTGCGGCGCATCGAAATCCGCATGAAGGACCCGGCGCTGCGCGCCAGGTACAAGCTGCGTTATCGCATGGCCTACTACGGCAATCGCTAGTGGGGCGGCTCCCCGGCCGGCGCAAGATTCGTCGCAAGCTGAACGTTGTCGAAGATCGATGGCGGATTCGCTGCGTGTGCGGCGGATCCCGTCACGTCAGTCAGTCCGACGCCGTTGCAGTCGTGCAGCTCGAGCGCTGAGCCGTAGTAATCCGGCCGCTGCACGCCCCAGCCGATGTGAACATCGCTGAGAGTCAGACCATTAACATCAGCCGCGAAGAGCCCTGCGGTCGCGCGCTCATCGAGACCGCTCGCGCCCGGCGTATCGTCGGGGCGGACGTCGTAGAAGCCTCCGGGAATCGATGTCGACTTCTCGATGAGCAGATCGATGCCGCGGAAACTAACGTCGCGCAGCGGCGCCTCGCGCGTGCCGCGGAGATAGATGCCGCTCTCGCTGCGGCAGGCGATATTCGCAAATTGAATGCCGCGGAACTGGCCCACGGCGGCTCCGCTGCTTCGTGGAGCCGAAGACACGAAGACAGGCTCGCCTGAACCCCACCACATCATCGTGCGCATGCGCGTCTCGATGGTCATATCGGTAAACAGCAGGTCTTCGACAAGTTCGCCGTCGCGGTTGGTCAGCGAGATGCCGCGATTCGTTCGCACAATCGTGCAGTTCGACACTGTAGCCGAGCGCAGCGGATAGGGTCCTTCGTTCCCGATCTTGATGCCGGCGGACGAGGATTCGAGCGTGCAATTGGTGATGGTGATGCCTTCACACGCGCCGTAGTCGCCGAAGTTGCGCGAGGCCTTCAGCACCAGGCAATCGTCGCCCGCGATGATGTTGCAGCCCTCGATGCGCACGTTGCGGCAGTGATCGATATCGATGCCGTCGCAGTTGGGAATCTCCAGCGAGTTGAGGATCGAGAGGCCGCTGATGTGCAGGCCGTCGCAGCCGATGGGGTGGATGGTCCAGGTCGGGCTGTCGCGGATGGTGAAGTCTGCAAGCTGCGTGTTGCGGCAGCCCACGAGCAGGATCATGCGCGGCCGGCCGTCGGGCGGGTTCAGTGCAGCAGGTGGATAGAGCGGATCGTAGGGGCCGAGGAACGGGGACGGGATCGCGTATCCATTCGGGCCCTTCGGAGGAAAGAAGGCGGCGAAGTTGCCGTCGATCGTTCCGTTGCCGCTGATGCGGATGTTGCGCGCGTCCCTGGCGAAGAGCAGCGAGCCAAGCTTGCGGAAGTGGTCGCGGTTGGGGCTGGCCAGCAGCGTCGAGCCTCCGGCGAGGTGCAGCTCTACGTTGCTCGAGAGCGAAAGCGTTCCGCTCAGGAAGGTGTGGTGCGGTGGAAGGATGACGGTGCCGCCACCGCCGCGCGCGCAGGCGTCGATCGTGTGCTGCAGCGCGGCGGTGTCGTTGGCGGCTCCGTTGCCGCGGGCCCCGAAGGCCAGCGGATTCCAGAGGCCGAACTCGCCGCGTCCTGCGTGTGCGGTCGCAGTAGAGAGCTGTGCGATCGCGTGCAGTGAAGGACAGGCCAGCAGTGACGTCGAGGCTGCGAGGCGCGTCAGCAGATCACGGCGGTTGAGCACCGCACGGTTGCGTTCCTGGAGCATGGCCGAGATTGTACTTTCACCCCAGCCGGCAAGCCGGCCGGGGACCCCGTGTGCCGCGCTGTTGAGCACCGTACAATCGTGTCCATGGCGACGAAGAGACGCAAGGGACTGCCCTCGAATGAAACCGGACAGGAGGCACTCTACCTGAAGTCCCTGAGCGACCGCCAGGTGAACGTGTCCATCAAGCTTCGCGACGGCGAGGTTGTGAACGGGTGGATCGAGTACTTCGACGACATGATGGTGCGGCTGACGCGAGAGGGAAGGCCCAATCTGTTTATCTACAAGTCGCAGATACGCACGATTACAGAGAGCTCTGTGAGCGCGCGTCGCGCCTCACGCGTGGCCGCGGCGCAGGACCGGTAGAACAAACTTCACAGGCGTTTTGCAAAGGAAATAAAGTGGCTGAGTTGGTGGCAAAGGCTGAGGCGATTGCGCGCGAGGCAGGAGCGCTGCTGCGCGAGTACTTTCATCGCGGCGTGCACACGGAGTACAAGGGCGACGTCGACCTGGTGACGGAGGCCGACCGCGCCAGCGAAAAGCTCATCTCCGGGCGGCTGCGCGCGGCGTTCCCGGAGCATGGGATCTACGGCGAAGAGGGAACGCGAAGCGGACTCGACGCCGAATTCCGCTGGTACATCGACCCGCTGGACGGGACCACGAACTTCGCGCATGGCTTTCCGGTCTTCGGCGTGGTGCTCGGCTGCGAGCGGCGTGCCGCCGGACTAAAGCAGGACCAGGACGGCGAGATGGTCGCGGGCGTGATCTACGATCCGCTGCGCGACGAGATGTTCTCGGCCGAACGTGGCAAAGGATCGCTGCTGAACGGCAAGCCGATTCACGTTTCGCGGGTGAAGACGCTCGCGGAGTCGCTGGTGGCGACGGGGTTCCCAAGCCGGAAGCGGCACAGCAGTCCGAACGTGCACTTCTACCAGGAGTTCACCCTGCGGTCGCACGGGGTGCGGCGCGCGGGCTCGGCGGCCCTGGACCTGGCCTACGTGGCGGCGGGAAGGCTGGAGGCGTTCTGGGAGCTCAAGCTGAATCCTTGGGACACCAGCGCCGGCTTCCTGATTGTGGAAGAGGCCGGCGGCAAGGTGACTCACTTCGACGGATCGAAGTTCACGCTGGACTCGCGGGAGGTGTTTGCGACGAACGGGCTGATTCACGCAGAGATGCAGGCGCTGTTCGCCGACATGTTCGCGGGAAGGAATCTGTCGCCGATTCCCACACCCGCGGAGTTTGCGGCGCGGAGAGCGGCTGCGGAGATGGAATGAATTTGTTGTTAGAATTAACTAGACAATCTGACAGGCATCAGGCAGCCGGAGAGATGAGGAGATGACGTTATGGCGTATGTAATTGCGGAGCCGTGCATTGGAACCAAGGACCGGGCGTGCGTGGATGCCTGCCCGGTGGACTGCATCCATCCCAAGGCGGACGAGGCCGGTGCGGATACCCTCGATCAGCTCTTCATCGATCCGGTGGAGTGCATCGACTGCGGAGCGTGCGTTCCGGTGTGTCCGGTGTCGGCAATCTTCGCGGGCGATGACCTGCCGGAGAAGTGGGAGAGCTTCAAGGACAAGAACGCCGGGCACTACGGGCGGTAACTCGCTATACGTCGGCCCACGCAGACGCGCGGTCATCCGCGCGTCTTTTCCTTGCTCCCGACCCTCCCCGGATCAACCCGGGCGGCTTGACAAAACCAGCTCTCGACCACCGGGGTAAAATCCAGGCCCACCCCTCCCCCTGTCCAGAGTCCCTGTCCAAAGTCCACCCCTAAGCTGAATCCGCTGAAGACTTTGCGCAAGAATAGGGGGGAGGGGGGGTACGGCTGCCAGATATCCTGCTCGCGGAGAACTTTTCGTGCCCGAAGGACGCCTGATCCCGCATCATGACGAGGCGATTGTGCTGCGGACCTGGCCCTTCCATGAGGCCGACCTGCTGGTGAGTCTGTTCACCCGCGAGCGCGGCAAGGTGAAGGGCGTGGCGCGGCACGCGATGCGGTCGCGCCGGCGCTTTGGCGGGGCGCTGGAGCCGGCGACGCAGGTGATGGCTCATTACACGGAGCGCCCGCGTGAGGATCTCGTCAGGATGGACAGCTTCGAGATCGTATGGTCTCCGCTGACGGCGCCGGTGGACGCGCTGCGCTCGGCGGGGCTGGCGCTGGTGGTGGAGGTGATCGAAGAGGCGATGCCGGAGCTGGCGGCGGAGGACAACGTCTTCCGGCTGGCGGTGGCGGTGTTGCGGGAAATGCAGGGATCAGGGATCAGGGAGCAGGGATCAGGGATTAGGGATCAGGGATCAGAAGGCGATCACGGCGCGGTGTGGGTGGGAGTAACGTACTTCTGCGTGTGGATGTGCCGGTTGATGGGCTGGTGGCCGGAACTCGCGCATTGCGTGGTGTGCGGGCTGCATCTCGCCGATCCAGCGCTGCGCGGGCAGGATGTGTGGTGGTCTCCTGTAGCGGATGGGGTGACGTGCGCGGATGATCGCCGGCCGCAGAGCCGGAAAGTGAGTGCGGCTGCGGTGGCGGAGAGCTATCGGATGGCGAAGATGTCGCTGGAGCAGTTTATGGGTGAGGTTGAACCACCCCAGCGGGCAAGCCCGCCGGGGACCCCGAAGCAGGGACAGCAGTTGTATCGGGACCTGGGCGTGTTTGCGGTGTCGGTGCTGGAGCGGCACCTGGAGCGAAGGATTCGGAGCGCGGCGGCTCTGGGTAGTAAGGCACGTAATGGTAACTAAAGAGATTGCGTCTAAGTTCGACTTGGAAGCGTCTGACCCGATGGAATTGTGTTGGGCGGTGCAGGAGGCGTTATGAGGCGTTTTCTGATGGCTCTATTGTTGGTGGGCGGGGCGCTTGCGGCACGAGCGCAGGATGCGGCGGCGGTCGCGGCTCAGCAGGCGAGTCAGAGCGCGACGCAGGCGACGATGCAGGCGAATCAGCAGGCCAGCGATGCGGCGCTGCGGGCGAGCCAGCAAGCGATGCAGAATGCGCAGGATGCCGCGAGCATGAACACGCGGTTGATAACGGACAAGCCGAAGTTTTCGATGAAGCCGGGGACGTACTCGGGGCCCCAGCAGGTGTTTCTGACGGACAGAACGCGACACGCGACGATCTATTACACGACCAATGGCTGGACCCCGACGACGAACTCGAAGCGGTATACGGGGCCGATCACAGTGGAGAAGACGGAGCGGGTGCAGGCGATTGCGGTGGCTCCGGGGTTTTTGCGCAGCCAGGTGAGTGTGGCTGACTACACGCTAACGGGTGCGCCGGCGACCGTGGGGATGGTGGTGGTGCCGGATGGGGTGCTTTGGAAGGGGACGCGGATTCCGCTGGTGTTTGCGAGCGATGTGAGCTCGAGCACAGCGAACGTTGGCGATCCGATTCAGTTGAGGCTGGCGAGGGAGATGCTGGTGCGGGGCCGGACGATTGCGCCGGATAGCGCGGAGGCGACGGGAGTTGTGACGGCGGTACACAAGCCCGGCTTGGGTGGGCAGCCGGGCGAGCTGACGTTTGAGTTGGATACGGTCAAGGCCGACGGCGTGGTGATCCCGGTCTTCGGCGAGGAGACGCTGGAAGGCAAGGACCACTTCTACAAGGGGCAGATACTGGTTGTGGTGTACGGCGGGGATGCCGAGATCAAGCCGGATACGCCGGTTGTGGCGACGGTGGTTGCGGATACGAAACTGCCGTGAGGGCGGCTGCGGAAACAGCCAAACGAAGAAGGGCATACGTCAGGGGCTGAGGCCCCTGTCTTTTTTGCACTTAGGATAGCCCGAGGCTCAGCCTCGGGCTATCCAGAAGCGTAGAGCCTTCGTGTGGCTCGTTCGCCGGGGAGTGTGAGGGTGGACCAGTCGTAGGGGCAGGCCGCGAGCGCGAGGATGGGGAGGGTGAGGAGGAAGATGAGGTTGTTGACGATGACCTCGATGAGCGCGGGTGTGATGAGGAAGACGCCCATGGAGCAGAAGAGAATTGTGCGGCGGTGGCGCTGAAGCCAGGAGAGGTTTTGTGGTGCGGGTTGGGCGAGCGTGTCGTCTTCGGCGAAGAGGCGGTTCGAGAGAAGGCTGAGGGGCAGCAGGAGCAGCGTGAGGTCGCAGGGGTAGAGGTGGTAGCTGACCAGGATGGCGATGATCAGCGCGAGTGGGAACGAGGGCCGTCGGGTGACGGCCCAGGCGAGAACGGCGATTGAAGCGACGGCGGTGAGGGCGGTTGCGAGCCGGTTGGTGGTTGTAAGCGTGAAGAAGAGGCCGTAGAGGTTGGCCATACGGCG
>DATNGO010000070.1:0-7302 GCA_035605855.1 Acidobacteriaceae bacterium
TTGGCGTATCGCTTCGAGCTGCGAGCTGTGAGCTTCGAGTAGGAACGATGCGGGATCGGCGGGGTCGGGTGTGCGGAAGATGGTGCAGTCGCCGAGGATGCGGCCCTGGGCGTTGAGGAGGAAGTTGTAGCAGCCTTCGCCTGGGGCGAGGGCCTGGACGGAGTTGGTGACCATTCCGTTGAGCCAGCGGGTGGCGTCGGAGCCGGTGACGCGGAGGAAGGCGCGGTCGTTCAATGGAGCGATGGCGGCGTGGTGGAGGATGACGTCGAGTTCCTGCCGGATGCTCATTGCTCGGTACCCCTCCCCGTCACTTTTTGCGCAAAGTCTTGAAAAGAATCGAGTTATGCCTGGACTTATTGTGCAAAGTCTTGAATCTAAATTACTTAGTACGTAAAGTCTCTAAATTCAGTTACTTGCGGCGAGCAGAAGATAAATCTACATAGCCGAATCTTTCCTGTTCCTATTGTAGTGATTCGGGCCGCGTTTTGAGCCGCGGACGCCGGGATTTGATTTGTCGAGGCCGAGGGGGTGGTTTTGGGGCTCTCAGTTTTCAGTTTTCAGTTATCAGTTTCAGTTCGCCGTTGTCATGTCATAACCGTGGGCTGGGCATTGGTGTCTAACAGGAGTCGAGGGCGGGCTCCGGTGCGTACACTGATGGGAATGGATGGAGGCGGCGTGAAGGAAGTTTTGACGCGTAACGGGTGGGTGGTTCTGGCAGCGGCTTTGCTGATTGCAGCGGGGTCAGGAGCGCAACAGGCTCAGGCGCCGTCCAAGCAGAGTCCGCAATCGCAGAAACAGCCGCTGCCGCTGAACACGCCGGGCGTGGAGCCGCCGAAGCTGCAGGAGGGTCAGACGACGGTGATCGTCGACCAGCCGCTGAGCAAGGCGCAGGAGAAGCAGCTGCTGGCGGACGCGGAGGAGATCTTCCAGTTTGTGAGCAAGGACACGGGGCTGCCGATTCAGAAGCCGGTGAAGAAGGTCTTCATCACGCGCGACAAGGTGAACTCGGAGCTGCGCAAGAAGTTTGACGAGGACAAGAGCAACAAGCGCATGGAGCGCAGCGAGCTGGTGCTGAAGAAGTTCGGTCTGCTGGATAAGGACTTCAACCTGCGGCCATTTCTGCTGAATCTGCTGACGGAGCAGATTGCGGGCTTCTACGACAACAAGACGAAGACGATGAACCTGCTGGACTGGGTGCCGATTGATCAGCAGAAGCCGGTGATGGCGCATGAGCTGACGCACGCTCTGCAGGACCAGAAAGTGGGGCTGAAGAACTGGGAGGACCTGGAGCCGGATTCGGTCGCGAAGAATGTGGACGACGACGCGAAGCACATCCAGACGGATGAGAGCGATACGGCTCGCGAGGCGGTGCTCGAGGGCCAGGCGATGGTGAGCTTCGCGGACTACATGCTGAAGCCGACGGGCAAGACGTTGAAGGATGTGCCGGCGGTGGGCGAGCAGCTGCAGGCGGGCGCGGGCGATATGAGCGATTCGCCGGTGCTGGCGCGGGCTCCGCTGGTGCTGCAGCAGTCGCTGCTGTTTCCGTACACCGAGGGGTTGCGGTTTGAGCAGGCGGTGTTGCTGAAGGCGGGGACGGAGAAGGCGTTTACCGGCGTGCTGGATGCGCCGCCGAATACGAGCTCGGAGATCATGCATCCGGACGACTACATGGCGCGCAAACCGGAGCCGCTGCTGGCGCTGCCGGATATTCATCCGACGCTGGAGGCCGCGGGCTATGAACCGTATGACGTGGGTGTGATGGGCGAGCTGGATGTGCGGATGACGGCGGAACTGTTTGGCGGCAAGCCGCTGGCGGAGGCGCTGACTCCGGAGTGGAATGGCGGCGTGTACTACGCGGCGCAGCGGAAGAATGCGAGCGATGCGGATAAGGCGACGACGAAGTCGATTGCGATTTTGTATCTGTCGCGGTGGAAGAATGCGGACTCGGCGCGGAGCTTCTTCCATGTGTTCGAGCAGCAGATGCCAAGGCAGTATGACGGACTGAAGCGCCGCAACGCCGACGAAACGGATTCAGACGAGCGCGTTTACTCGACGAAAGAGGGCGATGTGCTGCTCTCGATCAAGGGCAATGAGGTCTGGGTGAGTGAGGGCTTTGAGCTTGCGACGGCGTCGAAACTGCGCGAGATGGTGATGAGCGCGCAGGGGTCGGGGCCGATTCGCGAGGCGAAGATGGGTGTACCCGGGAAGGAGCTGGTGGGGAGTCTGGCGCAGTGGATTGGGGAGTTTGGAGTGGCGAAGGCGGGGATGCGGGTGTTGTTTTAGGGGAGTTCGGGAGTTAGATTTGCGTGGTGGGAGTTCTGTTTTTTCGAAGATAGAACCTTTCGGCCAGGTGATGGCAGTGGTGATTTATCGTTTGCTACCGCAGACGACACCACCACCCTGCCGCGACGGAGTCGCGCCGAGGGTGGGGCACCCGATGTGTGGCGACTCCGGCCTTTTATCGTTTGCTACCGCAAACGATACCCCACCCAGTTTCGTGGCCACTCACAAATGGAGGAGCATACCTCAGGGGCTAAAGCCCACTCTGAGGGAGGACATCTTACGGCACGGCTGAAGCCGTGCCCTTAACGAAACCGAGAGTGTTTAGTCGGGAACGAAACCGAGAGCGTTAGTCGGGCTTGTGGTCGAGGGTGCGGTGCAGCCAGCCGGTGTCGAGGTTGAGGCGGATGGCGGTGTAGCTGAGCATTTCGTGGAGGACGCGCTCGGCGGCGTCGACGTCGTCGATGTGGCCGAGGGGGGCGCGCGGCGAGGTGAAGACATTGAGGCCGGCGCGGCGGCAGAGCAGAGCGATGCGGAAGAGGTGGGTGCCGTCGGAGACGACGACGATGGTGTGGAAGTGGTTGGCGGCGGCGATCTCGGCGAGCTTCGTCACCTGTTGCTGGGTGTCGAAGGAGTGGGTCTCGGCGATGATCTTGTCGAAGGGGATGCCGTTAGCCAGCAGGTAGTCGCGGCCGACGCCGCCTTCGGTGCGGCCGGAGTCTTTGTTGGAGCCGCCGCCGAGGGTGATGACGATGGGCGCGATGCCGTGGTTGTAGAGGGCGACGGCTTTGTCGAGGCGGGCGTGGAGGACGGGCGAGGGACGGCCGGCGTACTCGGCGGCCCCGAAGACGGCGATGGCGTCGGCGCGCTCGGCGTTGTCGATGTGTGCGGTGTATTGGATCTGGCGGTAGAGCCAGATGGACCAGCAGGCAGCGGCGATGAGCAGGATGAGGAGCAGCCAGCCGAGCAGGCGCGCGGCAGGGCTGCGGCGCGTGGTCGCATTGCGGGATCGGGCGCGGGCACTCATCTGGTGGTCAGGGAGTAGTATGCGGGATTCGGTTGTGGACGGGAAGGGTACGGTGGAATTGAAGACCGACGACGCGCTGATTGAGTGTGATCCGGATGCTTTATCGTTTGCTGCCGCAAACGACACCACCACCCTGCCGCTTCCTGCCCCGGCGAGCAAGCTCGCCGGGGACCGGCGTACGCGTCGAGGGTGGGGCACCCGGTGCTGGGCTGGGTTTGAAATTCAGCGGTGGAGGGCGATCTCGTGGGTGGGGATGCCCTTAACAAGACAGAGCGACCCTAATGGACTCGAGACCCCGGGCTAAGCCCTGGGCTACCAGCCCGTGCTCATCAAATCTTTCTGCTCGCCTGAACTTTTTATCGTTTGCTGCCGCAAACGACACCACCACCCTGCCGCGCGGAAGACGCGCGTCGAGGGTGGGGCACCCGGTGCGGGGCTGGGTTTGAACTTCAGCGGTGGAGGGCGAGGGCGATCTCGTGGGTGGGGATGGCGCCTTCGCGGAGGATCATCCAGGAGTTGCCTTCTCCGGAGAGGTCGACGATGGTGGTGGGGACGGTGCGGGAGGTGGGGCCGCCGTCGATGATGAGGGGGATCTTGTTGCCGAACTGCTCGCGCACGCAGCCGGCGTGAGTGCACTCGGGCAGGCCGCGGAGGTTGGCGGAGGTGGCGGTGATGGGGAGGCCGAGCTCGCGGACGATGGAGCGGCAGATGGGCGCTTCGGGGACGCGAAGGGCGACGTTGCCGGTGTTGGCGGTGACGCGCAGGGGGAGCTTGCCGCCGGCTTTGACGACGATGGTGAGGGGGCCGGGCCAGAAGCGTTCGGCGAGGCGGTCGAAGGCGCCATCGAGCGAGCGCGCGAGTTCGTAGGCCTGGGCGACGTCGGCGATGAGCAGCGAGAGAGGCTTGTGGCGGGCGCGGGTCTTGAGGTCGTAGATGCGGTCGACGGCGCGGAGATTTACGGGGTCGACGGCGAGGCCGTAGAAGGTGTCGGTGGGAAGAGAGACGACCTGGCCGGCTTCGAGCTCGTGGACGACACGCAGCACAAGGTGCGGCTCGGGCTCTTCCGGATGAATGCGAAGCATCTCTGCGATCAAGGGTGGAGAAATCTCCTTCGCATTGACTTTACCGCATGGCGCGGGGACATGACGCGCACGGGTACACTGAGGGGCGATGATGCTGCCCGCGCCAATTACGAGCAGGACGAATGCGAAGGTGAAGGCGCTGCGCGCGGCGTTGAGTGGGAAGGCATCGAAGGCGGGAGACCTGTTGGGCCTCGAGGGTGCGCGGCTGGTCCGCGAGGCTCATATGTGGGGACATCGCTTCGATACCGTGTATCTGCGGGAAGGCGACGAGGTGTTGGATGAAGGTGGGGAATGGCGGAAAGAGTTGAGGACGGATCAATGGGCGGTGCTGAGCCGTGATGTGTTCGACAGTGCAGTGACGACGGTGACGCCGCAGGGGATTGCAGCGACGTGGGTAATTCGCGATCCGATTCGCGATCGGCCGGACCCGCCGATTGGATTGATCGTTGAAGACCTGCAGGACCCTGGCAATCTTGGGACGCTGATTCGCTCGGCGGCCGCTTTTGGCGCGGGAGACATTATGGTGACGCCCGGAACGGTGAACCACTGGAATCCGAAGGTCGTGCGCTCTGCGATGGGCGCCATCTTCACGGAGAAGGTGACGAAGCTTCCGATTGAAGGGATAGTGGAGAGGCTTCACGCGGAGGGTGTGAGGATCTTTGCGGCCGTAAGCGGGTTATTGATGGGGCCGGAGTATGGCTATCCGGTGAAGGCGGCGCGTCATGGCGTGCTTACAGGGCGAATTGAGAATCAGGATGCGCCGATCGGATTGCGTTACGGCGTTTCGATACCCGATAGGCACGAGGCAATGTTCGATAGAAGCGAGTCCCGACAGCCGGTCTATGCGGCATCGTCTTCGTTCGATACAGATTTTGTGCAACCGTGGGCGATCATGATTGGGAATGAGGGTGCGGGGCTTTCGCTCAAAGCTCGCCAGCTTGCAGATGAACAGGTGCTGATACCGTGCAGCGTCGAATCGCTGAATGCGGCGGTGGCTGGATCGGTTCTGATGTATGAGGCGACGCGGCAGATTCCGTTGCGTTCGTGGGCGAAGAAGCAGGGGCTGCGCAAATGAGTTTGTTTGATACCTCGCCGATTCGTGGAGGAGCGCGGACGAGCGCGCCGCTGGCGGAGAGGATGCGGCCGCGGACGCTGGATGAGTTTGTGGGGCAGCAGCATCTGCTGGCTCCGGGCAAGCCGCTGCGGTTGCAGATCGAGCGCGACGATGCGGCGTCGCTGATCTTCTGGGGGCCGCCGGGTGTGGGCAAGACGACGCTGGCGAAGATTATTGCGCAGGCGACGAGTGCGAGCTTCATTGAGTTCTCGGCGGTGCTGTCGGGGATCAAAGAGATCAAGCAGGTGATGGCCGAGGCGGAGAAGGCTTCGCAATTCGGGTCGCGGACGATTCTATTCATCGACGAGATTCACCGCTTCAACAAGGCGCAGCAGGATGCCTTTCTGCCGTATGTAGAGCGCGGATCGATACGGTTGATTGGAGCGACGACGGAGAATCCGTCGTTTGAGATTATTGCTGCGCTGTTGAGCCGGTGCCGTGTGTATACGCTGCAGGCGCTGTCGCAGCAGGACATCATTGCGCTGTTGCAGCGCGCGCTGAACGACAGCGAGCGCGGGCTGGGTGCGCTGGGGCTGACGGCGGATGAGGGTGCGCTGGAGGCGATGGCGTCGTACTCGAGCGGCGATGCGAGGAATGCGCTGAATGCTCTGGATGTGGCGTCGAAGCTGGCGCAGAGCAGGGGCCAGAACGTCATCACGAAGGAGCTGGCTGCGGAGGCGCTGCAGCAGCGAGTGCTGCTCTATGACAAGAAGGGTGAGCAGCATTATGACCTGATCTCGGCGCTGCATAAGAGTGTGCGGAACTCGGATGCGGATGCAGCGCTGTATTGGCTGGGGAGGATGCTGGCGGCGGGTGAGGACCCGATGTATGTGGCGCGGCGCGTGGTCAGGATGGCGGTGGAGGACATCGGGCTGGCGGCGCCTGAGGCGTTGAATCTTTGTTTGAGTGCGCGCGATGCGGTGCACTTCCTGGGGTCGCCGGAGGGCGATTTAGCGCTGGGCGAGGCGGTGGTTTATTTAGCGCTCGCGCCGAAGTCGAATGCGCTGTACACGGCGTATGGCGAGGTGCTCGCGGACATTGAGGCAAAGCCCGCGGAGCCGGTGCCGCTGTGGCTGAGGAATGCGCCGACAAGGTTGATGAAGGAGCTCGACTACGGCAAGGGATATGAGTACGCGCATGACGTTGAGGGCAAGGTGGCGGATATGGAGTGTCTGCCGGCGGGGCTGGCGGGGCGCAGGTATTATCAGCCGACGGGTGAGGGGAGAGAGAAATTGCTGGCGCAGAGGATGGAGGAGATTCGGAGGGTGAGGGGGTCGAAACGGTGAGGTTTCCAGCGGGTTCAGTTTTGATCCAGTCGTTGTATCGTTCGCTACCGCGAACGACAACCCACCCTGTCGCGATGAAGCCGCGCCGAGGGTGGGGCACCCGGAGTTGTGGCGATCCCAGCTTGTTATCGTTCGCTACCGCGAACGACACCACCACCCTGTCGCGACGGAGTCGCGTCGAGGGTGGGGCACCCGGAGTTGTGGCGATCGAGGGTGGGGCACCCGGAGTTGTGGCGATCGAGGGTGGGGCACCCGGGGTTGTGGATCGCCTGTATACTGCGGCGCATTATGAAGACTTCGAAGATTGCGGCGGTTGTCGGTGTGGTGGTGGTGTGTGTGGGGGCGGGGGCGCAGTCCCTGCTGGTGGCGAATCAGGGCGATGCGACGCTGAGCGTGATCGATGCGGCGAGTGGGAAGCAGGTTGCGGCGATTGAGGAGAAGACGCCGGGCGTGCATGGGCATGAGGTGGTGGCGTCTGCGGATGGGCGCGTGGCGTATCTGCCGATCTATGGA
>DATNGO010000071.1:0-4038 GCA_035605855.1 Acidobacteriaceae bacterium
CGCATCGAAATGCTCGAGCGCGTGCAATCCCGCCCGCTCCCCGTCGTCGAGAGCATCGACATGCGCGCAGAGTTCCGCGAGACCGGACAGGAACAGATCTTCGCTCGCCAACTCCTCGAAGAAGCGCAAACCACACTCGACCGCGGTGAGCAGGTCATCATCCTTCTCAACCGCCGCGGCTACAGCTTCGTCGTCATGTGCCGGGCTTGCGGTGAAAAAATCGAATGCGAAAACTGCGCCATCTCGCTCACCTACCACAAGCACTCGGACGAAACCGACCTCTCCGGCCCCGTACGCAGCGTCCGGGACTACGGGGCTATCGCGGCCCGCCTCGAGTGTCACTACTGCGGCTTCCGTCGCGGCGTTCCCAGCCACTGCCCCAAGTGCAATAGCGAACACCTCTTCTTCCTCGGCGCAGGCTCGCAGCAAGGCGAAGAGCGCTTACAGGAACTCTTCCCTAACGCGCGCATCGGCCGCATGGACCGCGACACCGTCCGCTCTCGCTCAGATATGGAACGCCTCCTCCAGCGCCTTCACTCCGGCGAGATCAATCTCCTTGTCGGCACGCAGATGATCGCCAAGGGCCACGACATCCACGGCGTCACGCTCGTCGGCGTCGTCGGCGCAGACTTTGCCCTCGGCCTTCCCGACTTCCGCGCCGCCGAACGCGTCTTCCAGCTCTTAACTCAGGTTTCCGGCCGCGCCGGCCGGGGCGACAAACCCGGACGCGTCCTCGTCCAGACCTACCAGCCCGACCACTACGTCAACCAGTTCGCCCGCAAGCACGACTACACCGGCTTCGCCGCGCGCGAGATGTACTTCCGCCGCGCCATGCGCTACCCACCCTTCGCCGCACTCGCCAACGTCCTCATCCACAGCGAGCAGCTCGAAGAGGTGCTCGCCATCTCGACTCAGTTAGGCAAATGGCTCGCAGCCAATCGCCCCGAGACCGTGCGCGTCCTCGGGCCCGCGCCGGCGCCCCTCCCACGCATCAAGCGCGTCTACCGCTATCATCTTTTGCTGAAATCCGAGCGCCGCGACGGCCTCGGCGCCGTCCTGCGCGCTATGCTCGCGCACATCGAATCAAGCGGTATCCCGCGCCGGTCCGTCACCATCGACGTTGACGCACTCCACCTGATGTAGCCTCGCCGGAACCGTGGAACAGAGTGTTCCCCGTGGAACGTTCCGTAGTGGACAACTAAGAAATGTGGGAAAGGGTGTTTTTCTGTGGATTCAGCAGTGCGAGGCGCGGTTATCGCACACGCGGCCGTCGAAACCACAGAAAGCACTGAATGGATCGAGGGCCCTACCCGATCAAGTGCAGCTCTTTCCCCGGCTTGAAGCGCACGGCGCTCCCCGGGGAGATGCTGACCTCGGCGCCGGTGCGCGGATTTCTTCCCACGCCGGTCTTCCGGGGCTTCACCGTGAAGACGCCAAACCCGCGCAGCTCGATGCGATCCGCGCGTCCCAGGGCCTTCTTCATGCCTTCGAAGATAGCGTCCACCGCAGCCTCCGCCTTGGTACGGGGCAAGCCGGTGCGCTCGACGATGCGCTGAACCAGATCCTGCTTGATCATCTCGGTCACCTTCCTTCCGTCTTCGCTTTGGCGCTGGCTTTCGCAAAGTACTGAAAAACCGGCCCGCTACCCCAGATGCTAGGTAACCTCTTTTCACTTGTCAAACGAACACACAGCCGTTTGAGATAGGCTCATTAGCAATGTAGACCGATACAGATAACTTTCAACAAAGACACACGCGCGCCAGGCCGCTCGTCTGTCTGGGGGAATTGATGTCGATTAAGAGCGATAAATGGATTCGCCGGCAGGCTTTGGAACACCGCATGATCGAGCCGTTCAGCGAGAAGCAGGTGCGCGACAGTGTCATCTCCTACGGCCTCTCGTCCTACGGTTACGATCTCCGCGTCTCCGACGAATTCAAGATCTTCACCAACGTCAACAGCGCCATCATCGACCCCAAAGCCTTCGACGAGCGCTCTTTCGTGACTGTTCAGGCCTCCAGCGTTATCATTCCTCCTAACTCGTTCGCGCTTGCACGCTCGATCGAGTACTTCCGGATCCCGCGCGACGTGCTGACCATCTGCGTAGGAAAAAGCACCTACGCCCGCTGCGGCATCATCGTCAACGTCACGCCCTTTGAGCCGGAGTGGGAAGGTTTTGTCACACTCGAGATCTCGAACACCACGCCGCTTCCCGCACGCGTCTACGCGAACGAAGGTCTCTGTCAGATACTCTTCTTCCAAAGCGACGAGGTCTGCGAGGTAAGCTATGGTGACCGCAACGGCAAGTACCAGCGCCAGCAGGGCATCGTTCTTCCCAAGCTCTAGCGCCGCGACATGCCAACGCAACAGGAGGTCCGCAAGTCGATGACCACCGAAGCACCGGCGAGAATCGGTTTGGTCGCCTCTGACCCGCTGCGGCTGGTCGGCATGGAGGCGATTCTCTCCGACCTGCCCGGCATGGAAGCCGTTCCCCTTGAGCTGGACCAGATCGGCTCCTCCCCCGCTCTCGCCGTCCTGATGCTCGAGGCCCGCAGTGGCGGTGACGCTCTTCCCGACCTCATCACCCGTCTTCGCCGCGAGTATCCCCAGGTCCGCATTGTCGTCGTCGGCGAGGGCCTCGACCCTTTGCTGATCGAAACCGTCATTGGCGCCGGCGCCAAGGGTTATCTCGCCGAAACCGCCAGCGAAGCTGAGATCCGCATGGCCCTCGAGGTGGTCCTGGACGGCTCCGTCTGGGCTCCACGCAAGGTGCTCGCCAAGCTCCTCGAAGGCGGTAGCTCCTCGGGATCCGCAGCGGCCGCCGGCGGCGACAGCATCGTCAAACGTATGACCGCCCGCGAACGCGAGGTCCTGGAGCACCTGATGGATGGCCGGTCGAATCGGGCGATCGCTGAAGCTCTCGGCATCGACGAGGCGACAGTCAAGGCCCATCTGGGCCGAATGCTCCGCAAAACCGGCGCCCACAACCGGGTCGAACTCACCCTCAGGGCCATCGAAGAGCGCTCCCCACGCTAACCCCGGTTTACCTGGTGGCTGTTACCTGGTGGTTATAGGCCTGCCCATCACCCCTCCCGGCCCCGAGCGCGAAGCGCATCCGCTGCATGCAAAGCCGTTCCGGGCTCGCTGGGGTGGAATGCAAACCCCCGAAGGTCTACAACCCTCCGTAATCTTGTTCTCCGGCTAACGATGTCTCATTCTGAACATCAGTACAGACCTGGGAGAAGAGGGTTGCAGGTGACACCGTTCGCGGTTAGCCTGCAACCCATTTTTTTTGGCAACCTGCACTGCCGCACAGTCCATCTCACCAGTAGATAATGTGTGAAGATTCCGCCGAAGGCCGGCCCTCAACTAACAGATTCTGAAAGGTACTTCAATGAAGAGAGTTCTAGGTGTGCTGTGTGGAGTTGCGGTGTTTGCTGGTATGCTGCCCGCCCACGCAGCGGATATGGACAAACTAAACGAGCGGCTCAACAACGCTGCTGACGTCATTCAACAGATCATGGCAACGCCGGACAAGGGCATCCCCAGCTCCATTCTGGCCGGCGCCAGCTGCGTCGTTGTCATTCCCAGCTACAAGAAAGGCGCCTTCGTCCTCGGCGCGCAGTATGGCCAGGGCGTCGCCACCTGCCGCACCTCGCGCGGCTGGAGCGCTCCGGTCTTCGTCAAGCTCTCTGGCGGCAGCTTCGGCTGGCAGATCGGCGGTCAATCCACCGACCTCGTTCTCGTCGCCATGAACCAGAAGGGCTTGCAGGACATGCTCAGGAACAAGTTCAAGATCGGCGCTGACGCGGCAGCCTCTGCTGGTCCGGTCGGTCGCAACGCCCAGGCCGGGACCGACTGGAAGCTCAACGCCGAGTTCCTCACCTACTCCCGCTCCAAGGGCCTCTTCGCCGGCGTCTCCCTCGACGGCACGGTCCTGGACGACAATAACGACGACATGAAGCTGCAGTACGGCAGTGACCTGCCCTTCAGACAGGTACTCAGCGGCTCCGTTCCCGTTCCAGCCAATGCACGGCATTT
>DATNGO010000072.1:0-5709 GCA_035605855.1 Acidobacteriaceae bacterium
GTGCGTCACGGCCATCACCGTCTCGCCCTCCGCATCCGTTCCATGCGCCGTCAGGATCGGCTTTGCCGGCGCCGACGCCGTGATCGTGCAAATCTGCTTCATCAAACCCTTAAAGTTCTGGTTGAAGATTCCGCCCGTACCGGCGGGTACCGGAGTGATCGTGTTCGCGTAGCTGTTGTTAATCTCATCCTGCTTGGTCACAGGATTAAAGTGGATCCCGAACCGGTCGCTCAGCAGGTTGAAGTGAACCTGGTCGGCGCGTTCCACGTCGTTCTGCATCAGCACCAACACGCCGCCGGCCCTTACCCAGTCCACGATCGCGTCCGCGCTCTCCTGGTCCATCAAGTGGGCCTGCGGGTTCAGCTTCAGGTTGTCCGGCGCGGCGATGATATACACCGCAACCCCCTTAAGATCTGCGCCGCGCGGCGCGTGCTCCAGCATCGCCCGGCGCATCCCGTACTGCGCGAACATATCCCCCCACACCGAGTAGCCGCTGTTTGCCCTGTCAGTCCATTTGTAGTGAAAGAGCTGCTCATTGCCCGCCGGCGTCTTCCGCTTCTGCGAGTTGAACCACGCATCCCACAGCACAGTCTTTCCGCGCGCACCGGCAAACAGCGTCCCCGCGCGCTCGTGCTGAATCATCTCGCTCCCGGCCAGCAGATACGCCCCCACGCCCTTCGCATCGTTGTCGCCCACCGGCTCGCCGGCATAGTACTCATACGTGCCGCTGCGATACGGCGTCCCACCCAGGCCTGCAACCTTGACCGTGCCGCTCAGCGTTCCATCCGGCTTCACAAAGCGTTGCTGAATTCCCTTCCACCCCCGCTCCGCACTCGCCATGTCCGATAACGGTAGCACACCCATCCGCACCGCCTTGGCAATCGAGTACACAAACATGCAGCTCGCCGACGCCTCAAGATAATTGCCCTTCCGCCCACCCTTCTCCATCACCTGCCACCACAGCCCGGAGCCGGAATTTTGCCCCGACCCCGCATCCTGGTAATGAATCACCGCCGTCAGCGTCTTGCGCGCATCGTCCACCAGCCGCGCCCGCTTCGGATCGTTCTCCGGCATCCTCTCCAGCACATCCACAAGCGCCATCGAGTACCACCCCATCGCCCTCGCCCAAACCTCCGGGCTCAGCCCCGTCTGCTTGTCCGCCCAGGCCATCTGCTTCGACTCATCCCATCCGTGCCGCAGCAACCCCGTCCTCGGCTCGCGCATGTGCGCGCTCATCATCAGCAACTGATCCGCCGCCGCGTCCACACCGCCTGCCACAGCGAACTCTCGCGCATAGCCGGCCATGAACGGCTCCGCCATATACGCTCCATCCAGCCACATCTGGTTCGGATAGATCTGCTTGTGCCAGTACCCTCCGCTCGGAGTCTTCGGCTGCTCGGTCACCTGCTCATGCAGAAACTGCGCCGCCTTGAAGTAGCGCGGCTGCTGCAGCACGCGATACAGCATCAGCACACTGCGTCCCATCTCAATGTTGTCCAGCGAGTGCGCCGCCACCGGAAACGGCTTCCCCTCGGCCACATGAATCGTGCCACTCGCATCCACCGACCGATCCACCGCAGCCTTCACATAACTGAACAGCCGCCCATCACCCGTCACGCGCCACATCGCGGTCACGCCATCGAGTAGTGTTCCCTGCTCATACGCCCACTCGCCCGGATGCGCCACGGTCGTGATCCGTCCCTCCGGCCACTCGCGCAACACCCGCTGCAGCACCGGATCATTCGACGGCAATCCCGTCGCCTTCGTCTCCGGCTGTACCTGTTGTGCATTTCCCCACCCACCGACACATCCAGCGATCAACATCGCCGCCAGGCAAAGACGCATGTTTCCTCCGCAGAAGTCAGCATACCCATCTCGCTCACCTCTTGCCCAGCACATCGGAAAGGCCGGCTGCCCCACCCTCGACGCGCTCGCGCGGATGGGGCCTGAGGAAACTCAGTGAACCGGCGAAACAATCCAGATCTTGCCAGTACCCGGAGTAGGTGTTGCGGGTGCGAAAACACCGAAGTCAGCAATGAACATATTGCTGCCCCGGAATTTCACATCGATTGGTTTATTGAAGCCATTTGCTTGAAAGATCGTGGCCGTGTCGTTGGCGGTATGCGTAATAAAATCGCTGACCGCGCCAGTACCGCGGTCGATCCGGGCTACTTTGTAGCCGGTTAACGACGTTGCACCAGTACCCGGTGGAAGCGATCCGGTTTCGGCGATAAAGATGTCTCCCATAAAGCCAAAACCGGAATTGGGCGAGACGTCAAACATGTTGGCCGAGGAGTGATTGTCCAGTTCGGCAAATGCGGGTTGGACCGTCAAAGTTGCCCGGAAGCTATCGGAGAAGGCAAACTGCGGGCACACTCCGTAAGGCGGGTTCGGAGGACAAAAAACCGAATCCGTTACCGGGAGGGGTTGGTTGGTTACCGGATCATGGAAATAATCGGGCCAGCCGAAAAACTGCACTCCCTGTCCAAGGTGAATGATGAACATATCGTCCAGGTCATTGGCAATTGGCCTGGAGCCTCGGGCGTCAGTGCCGTTGTTGCTGACGAACAACACGTTCGAGTTGAAGGGATCAAAACCCAGGCCGTAGTCATTGCGGAATCCCCAGCCCTCCAACCGCATCGTTGAGGCCGCGTTGCTGGCGTTCGGATCGAAAGAATATACGGCGCCGCCGCCCGCCGTAATGATACCGTTCCCCGGATTCGCAGGCGTGACCGCGTGCACTACGGTGCCTGCGGGAACTGTGCCACCCCCAAATGCCATGAACGGCTCCGTGATCTTTGTAGCCGTAGGATCGAGAGCAAATGGTGTAGCTGTGGGAGCTGTTCTATATCCGATCCCGCTCAGTTCGATATCAACGGGTGGAAAGTCGTGGAAGGTTGGGTGACTGACGGCCCAGCCATTATCCGGCCCAACCACGCTGGAATTGGTCGGTAGACCCGTCGTGAAATAGGCGCGGCCATCGCCGCCAAATTCAATCGAAGATCCGGGATGGTCGCCGAAAAAAGGCAAACCGCTCAACACTGTTTGAAAAGTGCCCACCGGATCATGCGGCATGAATTTGGAGATAGCTCCTACCGGTACACCACCCACGGTCTGGCGATGCACCAGCCAAATCCAGCCTTGGGCGAAGGTGATGCCTGTCACTGGTGATACCAACACCCCCGCCGGAAGCATGCTGGGAGTCAGCACTGTGGTGACGTTCCCCTTGTTGTCCACCTTCTTCACTGCCGGAGGTGTGATGATTCCCGCCTCCGCCACCCAGATCGAGTTACCCTGGAAAGTGATTGCAGTCGGAAAATTCAAGCCGGTGGCTGCAGCGGTCATGGTGTAGCCGGCAGGGATGACAACGTTGGATGGCGCTGCGGTCTGGGCAGCGGCGTGAGGTTCGGCCGCCAGGACTGCAGCCGCGAACAGAACCAATAGCGAGCATTGTGGCTTCATACAATTCTCCTTGGTTGGTATGTCTCTCGTTCGTGCAGACACGAATATTCATTGCTGATTTCGAACTATGGATTCGTCATTGGAAGGCCCGAAACTGCACTTCACGTTGCGGCGCCCTCTGGGGATCCTGGGGCTCTCGCCAGCTTCTGCTCACCGACTTCGCGCATGATGCTAAGCGCCAGTCACGAACCTTCTTGTCATCCCTTTGTCACAGCAAACGCATTTTTCGCGCTGTTGAAGTGCAGTCAAAAAAGCTCCTTTTAGAGCTTCGCTAACCACAGATTCGACACCACCGGACAACCTCTCTCCGCGTATACCAATCCGGAAGTTACGCCTCTTGTACTCGCCCTGGACGTCATGGACTTCAGAGGGGTCAAGTTGACGTTGTGGTCATCGGCAAAATCGACAAGCCCGCGCAGAACAGTATCGTTGCTCTTGCTAAACTCACCGAGAGCCCACCGGCCGCCGAACTCATGCAGATCGTCCAAACCGTCTTCGGCGTCTTCCATCACTTTGAACTCGCGCGTGAGCTCGATCGCCGAGGCCACCTGCGCCGCGTCTACTCCACCTGGCCCTGGGCACGCCTGAAGCGCGAGGGCCTGACCCGAGAAAAAGTCGAGACCTTCCCCTGGCTGCACGTGCCCGAGTACCTCGCCGGCCGCGCGCCCTTCGACCTCACCTGGCTCCGCGACCCGCTCGGCTACGCCAACGCCCTCGCCTTCGACCGCTGGACCGAACGCCGTCTCGTCCGCGAACTGAAAGCTTCCAGGACAAAGATCGACGCTCTCATCGGCATCTCCGGCTCCTCGCTCCGCGCCGGCGCTCTCATCCAGCGCCAGGGCGGCCTCTTCATCTGCGACCGCGGTTCCACCCACCAGCGCTACCAGGAACATCTCCTCGCCGGCGAGTTCCGCCGCTGGGGCGTCGACACCCCGCCCTCCGACCCGCGCGACACCCGCCGCGAAGAAGCCATCTACGCCGCCTGCGACGCCATCACCGTTCCCTCCACCATGGCCGCGCGCTCCTTCGCCGGGATGGGCGTGCCGCCCGAAAAAGTTCACGTCATCCCCTACGGCGTCCGCCTCGAAAGCTTCCGCCCCACAGCCGAGCCCTCGCCCGATACCTTCGACGTCCTCTTCGCCGGCGCCGTCGGCCTGCGCAAGGGAGTTCCCTACCTGCTCGAAGCCTTCGCCAACCTCCGCCATCCGCACAAGCGCCTCCGCATCGTCGGAGCAGTCCAGGAAGACATCCGCGCGGTTCTTCCCAGCCTCCCGCTGGAGAATGTCGAGATGCTCGGTTCCCTTCCGCAGCCCGAGCTGGCCGCGCTGATGAGCCGCAGCCACGTCCTTGCCCTGCCCAGCATTGAAGAAGGTCTCGCCCTGGTGCAGGCCCAGGCCATGGCCTGCGGCTGCCCCGTCCTCTGTTCAACCAACACCGGAGGTGAGGACCTCTTCACCGATGGCGTCGAAGGCTTTATTGTTCCCATCCGTGACCCGGCCGCCCTCACCGGCCGACTGCAACAGCTCGCCGACGACCCCAGCCTTCAGCGCTCCATGCGCGAAGCCGCCCTTCAGCGCGTGCGCTCCATCGGCGGATGGAAAGAGTACGGCGACCGCTGGGAAAATCTGCTCCAAACCCTGACCCAAATCCGGCCCCATACCCTGTAACGATCCCGGCCCTTTAGAATCAAGACTTTGCAAAAGTAAGTCCACCCCTAAGTCCAATGTTTTCTAGACTTTGAAACAAATGTGCCGGGGTAGGGGGTACCGCCTTAACTCACAACTAGAACCTAGAACCTAGAACCTAGAACCTAGAACCTGGAACCTGAGACCTGGAACCCTGAGACCTGAGACCTGGAACCTAGAACCTAGAACCTGGAACCTGAGACCTAGCATCGCCCGCCGCCAACAAAATGCACCACCTCGATGCGGTCCCGATCAGCAACCGTCAACTCCGCCCACTTCGTCCGCGGCGCAATCTCACCGTTCAGCTCCACCGCAATGCGATCCGCCCGCAGCTCCAGCCGCTCCAGAACAGACGCCAAAGGCGCCGGAGACTCCAGACCATCCAGTGTGCGAGGCTGCCCATTCACGACCAGGCGAAGTCCCGATTCCATAGGAGCCGATTCCATAGCTTCAGCCTAGCAGTTGACGCGGCGGCGGGTCCGCAACGGCCACAACAGGTTCAGCGGTCCGCGCCCATTGCCCAGGCCCGCAGGAGCCGACCGCAGCGCCTCGGTGACATATG
>DATNGO010000073.1:0-10976 GCA_035605855.1 Acidobacteriaceae bacterium
ACTCCGCGCACCTCGACCGCTCGTCCGGTCGGCGGCAGGCCCATCATCGAGCCGGTATTCACGCCGCGCATCACCCACTCTGCCGAAAGCGAGCCCCCGTCACCCTCCATCGTTCTCCCTATCTCGAACGACAGGTCCGGAAACGCGCTCCACAGCCCACTCGCATACTCTCCAATGGCCGCTCCTGTGAGCGGCCCGGGTGTGGTGGGATCGCAATACGTCCCGCCTTCGGCAAAGGTCGCGACAATTCCGTCGGCGTCGTGCCGATTCCACGCGTCCGCGTAGCTTTCAAAAATCTGCAAAGATGTCAGGGTCATTCGCGGATGCTAACTCCGAGCGAATCGCATTCACAACAAAATAGTTCAACCCCACATTCCCATCCCGGCCCAATCCCTCCGGTACTCTAGGAGTCGATGCCTCTTACTTTTGCTCTGGTCATCTTTGAGCTCGTCGTGATGGTCCTGTCTATCTCGCTGCACGACTCCGCCCAGGCCTGGATGGCCAACCGCCTCGGCGACCCCACCGGCCGCATGATGGGCCGCATCTCCATGAACCCGGCCAAGCACTTCGACTGGTTCGGCATGGTCATCTGGCCGGTGCTGTTCATCTTCCGCTCGCCGCTCGTGCTCGGCTGGGGCAAGCCCGTCCCCATGACGTCGCGCAACTTCCGCAACCCCTCGCGCGATGAGATGGTCGCCACCCTCGCCGGCCCCGGCGTGCAACTCCTCGCCGCAGTCGTTGCACTCATCGTCCTTGTCATCCTGCGTTACGCACAGCACGACTCCATCATGTCTCTGCTCGTCGCCTCGCAGCTCGCCATGCGCAACTTCATGCTGCCCATGAACAATCTCCCCGCCATCTTCCCGCTCTACCTCTTCCTCTACTTCTGCATCCTCGTCAATCTGCTGCTTTTCGTCTTCAATCTCATCCCGCTCCCTTTCCTCGACGGCGGCAAGATCCTGGTGCACTTCCTCCCCTACAACGCCGGCCAGACCTTCCAGCGCATGGGCATCTACCTGATGTTCGCCTTCTTCTTCCTCGGCTACGGCGTCATCATGTTGTTCTTCGCTCCATTGATGACGATCTTCAATCGTCTGCTCTTCACCCTCTGAACCCGGCGCCCCGCGCCCCGGCCGCTGCTATCCTAAAGTTTCTGAATCCATGAGCTCTCCGCACCCTTCCCGCACAACACCTCGTCCCCGTGTACTCTCCGGCATGCGTCCCACCGGCCGCCTTCACCTCGGCAACTACATGGGTGCGCTGCACAACTGGGTCCGCCTCCAGCACGACTACGACTGCTTCTTCTTCATCGCCGACCTGCACGCCCTCACCACCGACTACGCCGACCCCAGCCGCGTGCAGCAGAACATCTTCGAGATCGCGCTCGACTTCCTCGCCGCCGGCCTCGACCCCGGCCGCTCCGTCATCTTCAAGCAGTCGGACGTCCACGAGCACTCTCAGCTCGCGCTGCTCTTCGGCATGTTCACCCCGCTCGGATGGCTCGAGCGCGTCCCCTCCTACAAGGATCAGCAGCAGCAGCTCGCCGACAAGGACCTGAACACCTACGGCTTCCTCGGCTACCCGCTCCTGCAGGCCGCCGACATCCTGCTCTACAAGCCCGACTTCGTGCCCGTCGGCGCCGACCAGGTCGCCCACGTCGAGCTCACCCGCGAGGTCGCCCGCCGCTTCAACGGCCTCTACCCCGGCGACTTCTGCATGTCGCCCGAGGCCGCTCCCTGGGAGCTGCCCGCCATCCTCGAAAAGGCCCGCAAGATCGCCGGCGAGCCCGCGGACTCCACCCGCACCGACTTCACGCCGCACCAGCTCTTCACCGCCGCCCAGCAGACCAAAAAGCTCTCGCCCTTCGGCCGCGGCGAGATCCTGCCCGAGCCCAACGTCCTGCTCACACCATCGCCCAAGCTCCCCGGGCTCGACGGCCGCAAGATGTCCAAGAGCTACAACAACACCATCTCGCTCTCCGAGCCCGAGGAGAGCCTCCGCGCCAAGCTCAAGACCATGGTCACCGACCCCGCGCGCGTCCGCCGCGACGACCCCGGCAACCCCGACCTCTGCCCCGTCGGCGATCTCCACAAGGTCTTCTCTGACGCGGAGACCATCGCCAGGGTCTACGATGGCTGTAGGACAGCCGGCATCGGCTGCATCGAATGCAAGAGCTGGGTCGCAGACTCCATCGTCCGCACCATCGCTCCCATCCAGGCCCACCGCCGCGACCTCGAGCGCCGCCCCTCGGTCGTCAAGGATGTGCTGGCCAATGGCAAAGAGCGGGCCACCAAGCGCGCCGCCCAGACGCTCGCCGAAGTCGAACATGCCATGGGACTCAGCTAATCAATGGCCGACGAACTCCAAAACCCGCAGGCCCAGAACTCAGAACTGAAAACTGAGAACTCAGAACTGGAAGCACAGAACTCGCAGCTCGAAGCTGACAGCTCACAGCCGGACGCCGGCCCGTCTTCCCGGCCCTTGGCCCTTGGCCCTGAACCCTCGTCTCAGCCCTTCCGCCTCGAGTCGCGCCAGCCTCCCCCGCCCGAAGAGCCCAGGAAGCCTGCCGCGAAAAAAGACCCCGAAGAAGCCTCCCAGTCGCCCTTCAACGTCACCGTCGGCCAGGTCTACGACGGCCCCTTCGACCTTCTGCTCGACCTCATCCGCAAGCAGAACATCGACATCTACGACATCCCCATGGCGCGCATCACCGCGCAGTTCCTCGAGTACACGCGCCACCTCCAGCAGACCGACATCGACTCCGCCGGCGAGTTCGTCTACACCGCCTCGCTGCTCATCCACATCAAGTCGCGCATGCTCCTCCCCCGTGACCCCAAGGAACTCGGCGACCTCGGCAACGCCGAAGACCCGCGCCGCGAGCTCGTCGAACGCCTTCTCGAGCACGAGCGCTTCAAGGCCGCCGCGCAGATGCTGCAACAAAAACAAATGCTCGAAGCGGCCACCTGGACGCAGCCCGGCATGAAAGAGTTCCTCAAAGATCAGGGCCTCGAGTCCACCGATGAAGAGCGCGAGATCGCCGCCGATACCGTCGACCTCGTCCGCATCTTCCAGGAGATCCTGGAGCGCCTTCGCAACCGCCCCGTCCACAACATCGACGAGGACACCGTCACCGTCGGTCAGATGATCGACTTCGTGAAGCGCCGCCTCACCATGGAAGACCGCCCCATCAGCCTGCGCAAGCTGCTCGCGAACACCCGCTCCGAGCGCGCGCTCATCTGCACCTTCCTCGCCATGCTGGAGCTCGTCCGGCTACAGGCGATTCTTCTCCGCCAGGCCGAATCCCTCGGCGACATCCTCATCAAAAAAACCGACCGCTTCGATCAGATCATGGCCGATGAGGCCACCGTCCGCGACGACTGGAGCTAGTCCGCGGCGGCTCGAGTTAGCAGCTTTCCGGTACCTGCCCGGAACACGCCGCGACGCTTTGGCCGCCCCATTGTCTTGTCGGCTGTCTTGTCAGCGATTCTCACCGGTGATTAGTGGCGGCGCTCGTGCCCGCGCCCGTCTCGCATCGAGTTTCCGTGGAAGTCGTGGAAGTCCCGATGCGAATCAAAGTGATCTTCGTGGCGTGGATAGGCGCCGCGATAGCCATAGCGCGGGTCGAACCGCCGGTCCACGTGGCCATAGAAGTCGCGCCTGCCGTGGTACCACGGGCCGGCGCCGATAAACACGCCGTTCGTGAACCATTCCGGTCCGTAGTAGCCGTACGGCGCGCATCGATACGGCGCGTAGTCGTAGTAACCGTAGGGGCACAACGGTGCGGAACCTATCTGCACCCCAAACGAAACCTGGGCCGAACTCGGAGCCGCTACGCCAAAAGCCAGGGCAGCTGCGGCAATCGCTGGCACAAACATATTCAACCTGCGCATAAAGTCACCTCGAAGAATTGGAAGGGGCAATACGATCTGCCGGTTGTTCCAGTACCCATTCCGCCGCGAACATTTCGCAGCCATGACGCGAAATAGGTTGCTCCCCAGGTCACTTTTTGGTGACGGTACCAAAGTTCGACCAAGAGAGATGTTGCACCTTCGCACAAGCTCTCTATACTCAGATTCACCAGAAGCACGAACAAACGAATTTGGCAACCCCCAATTCGGACTAGCACGTACCACCAAGGTCCAAGGCTCACGCGGGTTACTCGTATTTGCTGGCCTTTTGAAGCACACTCGCCAATGCCAGGAATAAATCCTGGTTCGCAAGCAGGCTTCTGAAGGCTGGATTGGGTTTCCTCGCCTGCCGGGACCGCCGGATTCAGAAGTTCTTCATTTGCTGTAAGGAGAGACTTTATGCTCAAGCTCGTCAAACTTGCTCTCGTCGCCCTCGCCGTCTCGGTGTTTGTTCCCTCGTTGGCCAACGCCGCGACCCGCGCCACCTGGAGCCCCTGGATGGCCCTCCCCAACGCCAATGGCGTTGAGGTCAGCTTCAGCCAGGTCAACGACAACATGTGCACCTGGATGATCCGCAACAGCGGCAGCACCACCCTGCGCTCGCTGGAGTTCACCTACACCTACACCGCTGCTGTCCAGCAGGCCCAGGCCACCGGCCGCGACCTGCTGATGGAGCCGCTCAAGCCCGGCCGCCAGACCGGCGGTTCCACGCAGTTCGGCGCCGAGACCGGCAAGTGCCCGTCCACCCTGGTCGTCAGCCACATTGAGTGGGCCCACTAAGCTTGTAGCTACAGATCCGGGTGCCGCTTGTAGCTACAGATCCGGGTGCCCCACCCTCGACGCGAACCTGGTCCCCAGCGAACCTGGTCCCCAGCGAACTTGTTCGCTGGGGGTGGAAGCGACAGGGTGGGGTATCGCGTGTTAAGACACGCGACCGCTTTTCTTCGACCCACCACAAATCCCTCATCTCGACCGTACCGGGCGGGCACCGCCCGCGCAGTGGAGAGACCCGAGAGACCCCTGTATTTCCCCACCCTACCGCCGTGGCCCGCGCGAACCCCGCCCCGACCCTCGCCCCGACCCCTGCCCCGATCCTGACCGCACCGAGCCACTGCCGGCGCCGCCCAGCCTCTTCCTCCTGGGTGGGACCGGCTTCATAAGCTGCGCAGCCTCGGGAAGCGTCTTCTTCCGCTCCACCGACATGCCTGCAGCCGCCCTGTTCAGGGCCTGCACCTCGCCTTGCGTCAGTTCGCGGAAGCCGCCGGGCGGTACATCGAGCGTCAGCGCGCCGTAGCCGATGCGCCGGATCTTCTCGACGTGGTGGCCGACCTCCTCGAACATTTTCCTCAGCTGGCGGTTGCGGCCTTCGGTCAGGGTGACCTCGAACCATGGGTTGTCGCCGCTGCGGACCTGTTCGATCTTCGCCGGCTGCGTCAGGATGCGGTCGCGCCGTCCCGCACGAATCTCGTTCAGGCGCCCGCGATCGATCATGATCCCCTGCCGCAGCTGTTCCAGCGCCTCGCCGGACGGCTTCCCGGAGACCTTCACCAGATAGGTCTTCTGCACGCCCGCGCTGGCTTTCGAGAGCCGGTTCGCCAGCCCGCCGTCGTTGGTCATCAGCAGCAGGCCTTCGCTCAGGTAATCGAGTCTTCCCACCGGGTAAAGCCGTGGCATGCGCTTGTGCTCGCCTGTCACCTTCTTCTGCGCGGACTCGCCCAGCAGGGCGGCCACCGTCGGCCGTCCCTCCGGATCATCCATGGTGGTGACGTAGCCCCGGGGCTTGTTGAGCAGGAAGTAGCGCTCGGCCTCGCGGCCGTGGAGGAGCTTGCCGTCCACGCGAACGTGGTCGCGGCTGAGGTCGGCCTTGGTGCCGAGCTCGGTCACCGTCTGGCCGTTCACCTGGACGCGGCCTTCGAGAATGATCTGCTCGGCGGCACGGCGGCTGGCGATTCCGGCCTGCGCCAATATCTTCTGTAGTCGTTCTCCGGTACGCGGAGAATCGTCCGCATGCTTCAATGGCCGCTTCATAAGCATCATTATGCGGCCTTCCTCCCCTTCTCTCCCATCACCGCCCAATCGTTCAGGGTTCCGTGCGCGGAGGAGTTCCGGTGACCAATACGTCTGTACACTCTCCCGCCCTTTCTTTTCAATACTTTACAACTCAAGGTCCAAGCCTAAGTCGTCCATTTTGAAGACTTTGCACAAAAACAGGGGGGAGGGGGGAGAAGCAACCAATCGCCGCTGCATCGCTCCACGACAGAAGCAAAATGACTGGACCTGCGGGCCTCACCCACAGGCGCACAGCCATCCAAACAAGGCGTGGCTGAAATCGAGCCGCAGCAGAGCGGGGCTCCGGTAGCCGTTTCCGGAAACAGGCGAACGAACAGCCGGGCCCCCGGAAGCAGCATCAGGAGAGAACCCGTATGCGATTGCTCAAGCCCATTGCAACAACCGCCCTTTCGTTAGCCTTTCTGACCGCAGGCGCCCTGGCCCAGAACCAGCAGAGCACCCAGTCGACCACGCAAAGCACGACCTCGACGGATGCCTATGGGCAGACCCAGACCACGACGCACCACAAGGCGAAGAAGACGCAGCAGACGACGCTGCCGGACGGCACAACCGTGACGACTCAACAGAAGACCGATGCCACTCACTATGACGCCAACGGCAACCCGGTCGCTGGGGAGCGCACCACGACGAACTCGCAGGACGCGGTAACCCCGGACGGGCAAACCCGGACCCACACTGAAACTCAGACCCACACGCAAACCAACCCGACCACGCCTACAACCCCCCGCTAACTAGCGGAGTCGGAAAAAACTCGAAGGCGCGGCCTCTTTGGCTGCGCCTTTCGTGTGTTGGCGATGCTGGTGATGCTGCTTCCGACAATAGTGGGCAGGGTGACCGAAAGGCCGATCGGGCACGAAGATGTGTACTTAGTCGAGAGCTTTGCGAAGCGGAAGAGTGTAGTGCGGTTCGTTGCCGCGTGGGCGCTCAGGGATGGTCACGGAAGCCGGATCGAGCGGCTGGTCGGGGACGTGCTCGCCGTCGCCCTCCGGCGTGGCGAGGACGTCGGACAAATCGTCGGGCACGAAGTCCGGCGGGTCGGTCGGCGGGATGTCGGAGAAGGGCTTCATCGGAGTTGGGATGCCGAGGCCCGGGCTGCGGCTGGCCAAAAGTATAGGCCTGAATCCGCCGAAGGGCACACTCCACCGCTAAGCGCCGTTGTCTTCTTCCTGGGACTGGACTTCGGCGTCGAGGGCCGGACTGTCCTCCGCTTCGTCGAGTGGAGCGTCCTCGGCGGCGTAGTTGGGCGGCAGGCCGGAGATACGGCCGTCGGTAAGAACCTCGTCAGCTGCGCCGTCAGGCACGGCGGAAGGGCCCTCGTCGTTGAGGTTCTCTTCGCTGTAGGGCTCGCCGTCGGCCTGGGGTTCTGCTTCAGCCTCATGGATGTTGAGGCCGGCGTCTTCTTCGAAGCGGCGGATGTTTCCCTCGGCGGATGGCATGGGGATCTCCTCCTGGATAGCTTCCGCAAATTCGGCGGACATCTTCTCGAACTCTTCGATGCTGGGAAGCTCGTTGATGTCTTTGAGGCCGAAGCGTACGAGGAAATCCTTGGTCGTCTTGTACAGGATCGGGCGCCCGATGACCTGCTTGCGGCCGGCGGTGTTGATGAGCTTGCGCGCCATCAGCGAGCCGAGTACGCCGCCGGAGTCGACGCCGCGAATCTCGGAGATCTCGGGCGCGGTAATGGGCTGCTTATACGCGATAACGGCGAGGGTTTCGAGCGCCTGGAGCGAGAGTTTCAGGGGCGGCTTGAGACTCTTGACGAAGCCGCGGACGGCGTCGTGGTACTCCGGCTTGGTGGCAAAGCGGAAGCCGCCGGCGATCTCACGAATCTCGAGGCCGCGGTCGTCGGAGGCATAGTCGGTGATGAGCTGATCGAGGATGGAGCGGAAGTAGTCGCGGAGGCGACGGGCGTCCTGCGACTGCTTGCGCGCGGTGGCAGCGGCGTCGGCCTTGGCGTCGGCTACGGGTGCCGTTTCGGCGGTTTCAGCAGGGGGTTCCGCAGAGGTTTCCGGCTCCGCGGATACAGCGGCAGGCGCTGCGGACTCATCGACGGGAGCAGCCGATTCAACGGCTTCGCCGGTGGTCTCCGCGTTGAGAGCCTCGGGGTCGGGGTCGTTCTCCGCTTCGGCTTCGTCGAGCGGAAGCGACTCCTGCCGAGCGGCGAGAGAGTCGAGCTCGGCCTGTGCCTCTTCACCGAGCAGGCTGACCAGCTGGGCCAGCGTGACGGGCTCTTCGGAGGCGTAGATGACGGCTTCGATCTTGGCTTTGAGACTCATGCGAGACAGGCTTGAGTGTATCAACGCGGGCGGGATGTTAGCTTGGACAGCAAATCTTGCCTGAGGAGATCGCGAACCAAATGCGCCGTCGCCAGTTTCTTCAAACGTTGCCCGCCGCTGCCGCAGGAGCGGCGATTCTGCCGAATTTGAATTTGGATGCACAGAGTGCGAACGGCGCGCAGGCCGAAGCGGAGCTGCCGAAGTTTCAGGCGGCAGGGCGGGAGAAGTTCGTCCGGCCGGATGTGCATGCGGGCGACCGGCCGGCGGGTGCGAGCTTTGCGACTCGGTCGGCGGCGATGGGATTGAACGGAGCCGCGGGAACAGCCCACCCGCTGGCGACACAGACGGCGATCGAGATACTGAAGCGCGGTGGCAGTGCCGCGGACGCGGCCGTGGCGGCGAATGCGGTGCTGGGATTTGTGGAGCCGGTGAGCTCGGGACTGGGCGGCGACTGCTACGCGTTTGTGTGGGACCCGAAGACGCAGAAGCTGGAGGGCATGGCGAGCTCGGGTGCGTCGCCGAAGGGGTTGAGCCTGGCGACGGTGCAGCAGCGCTCGGTGGTGGTGGACGGCAAGCATGTGATTCCGCCGCTGGGAGCCGTAGCTGTCTCGGTGCCGGGAGCGCTGGGCGGATGGTGGGCGCTGCATGAGCGCTACGGCAAGCTGAAGTGGGCGGAGCTGTTCGAGCCGGCAATCCATGCATGCGAGAACGGCTCGCCCGTGCCGCAGATTATCGGCTGGTACATCAAGCGCAATGTGGCGGCCTTCCTGCGGCCGGGCGCGGGCGTGGAAGAGACGCAGAACATGCTGCACACCTATGCTCCGGGCGGACGCGCTCCGAACGAGGGCGAGGTGCGGCGCAATCCTGACCTCGCGAAGACCTATCGCATGATTGCCGAGGGTGGGCGCGATGCATTCTACGACGGGCCCATTGCCGACACGATTGAGAAGTACTTCAAGCGCATCGGCGGATGGATGACGCGTGCGGATCTCGCAGCGCATAAGGCTGTGTGGCCGACTCCGCTGCAATCGGACTATCGCGGCGTGACCGTGTATGCCATGGGCGAGAACACGCAGGGGCTCGCAACGCTCGAGATGCTGAACATCATTGAGCAGTTCGATATGCGCGGGTACGGCTTCCAGTCGGCGGAAGCGCTGCAGGTAATGATTGAGGCGAAGCGGCTGGCGTACGAGGACCGCGCGCGCTACTACGCCGACCCTCGCTTTTCCAAGGTGCCGGTGGAGTGGCTGAACTCGAAGGACTATGCGAAGGAGCGCGCGAAGCAGATCAAGCTGGACTCGATTCTGACGCCGGTCTATCCCGGGCAGGCGCCGGGCCACGGCGACACCACCTACTTCACGACGGCGGACAAGGACGGAATGATGGTGTCGATCATCCAGTCGAACTTCCGCGGCATGGGATCGGGGCTGGTCGCGGACGGTCTCGGCTTCATGTTTCAGGATCGCGGCGAGCTCTTCAGCCTGCAGCCGGGACATCCGAACATCTATGCGCCGGGCAAGCGGCCCTTCCAGACGATCATTCCCGGCTTCGCGGCGAAGAATGGCAAGCCGTGGCTGAGCTTTGGCGTGATGGGCGGCGATATGCAGCCGCAGGGGCAGACGCAGATCATCGTGAACCGCGTGGACTACGGCTTGGATGCGCAGGCGGCGGCAGATAGTCCGCGTTGGCACCACGAGGGCTCATCGCAGTCGATGGGCGAGGACCCGCACGGACTGGGGCCGAAGGGGATTCTGCGGCTGGAGGCCGGCGTGCCCAAGGCCACGCGCGATAAGCTCATCGCGCTGGGATGGCCGATGGGTGCGAGCGACGGCGGCTTCGGCCGCTACGAGTGCATCGAGGTGTCGGAGTCGCAGTATGACGGCCACAACGACCGCGTGTATACCGCAGCGAGCGAGATGCGCTGCGATGCGGTGGCGCTGGCGTATTGAGGAGTCGCGATGGCAGAGCTGAAGGTCACACGAGGCGACATTACCAGGCTGAACGTCGACGCGATTGTGAATGCGGCGAACACCTCGCTGCTGGGCGGCGGTGGCGTGGATGGAGCGATCCATCGCGCGGCCGGGCCGGAGCTGCTGACCGCGTGCCGTGCACTGCACGGATGCGCGACGGGCGATGCCAAGGCGACGCCGGGATTTCGCCTTCCTGCCAGGTGGGTGTTTCATGCGGTGGGGCCGGTATGGGATGGCGGCGCGCGCGGTGAGGCGGAGAAGCTGGCCAGATGCTATCGGCGCGCGCTGGAGTTAGCGCGCGAACATGGCGCGAAGACAATTGCGTTCCCGGCAATCTCGACGGGAATTTATGGCTACCCGCAACGGCCGGCGGCAGAGATTGCGGTGCGCGTGTGCCGCGAATTGGCGGATGCGAGTGGCGTCGAGCGCGTGGAATTCTGCTGTTTCGATGAGGCGACCGCGGAGATCTATGAGCAGTTGCTGCTTGAGAGCTAGTTGCCCGGGATGTGATCGCGCGTCGTGGACCAGTTCGTGAGCAGGTTGTGCAGCACCGTGCTGCCGGCCAGATACGCGGACTCGAGCGCAAGGTTCTTGCCAACATACGGCGCAGTGACGGATTCAACCGCGTCATGGCCGGGGCGCTCCATGGAGTAGTTGCTGCCGGTGCGCAGCACGAGCACGCGGTTGCGGTCGAGGCGGTGCATCTCGTCGAGGCGATCGATGGCGTTGAGGAACCCGGAGTCTTCCATCTC
>DATNGO010000074.1:0-8910 GCA_035605855.1 Acidobacteriaceae bacterium
CGCCGGGCATTCTCCGAGGCACAGGCCGACCAGTTCGTCGGCACCGACGAGGCCTCGCTGCTCGAGCGCGCCAACATACCCGTCTACGTCGTCCCGGGGAGCTCCCGCAACCTCAAGGTCACGCAACCCGGCGACCTCGAAATCGCCGAGTTCTACCTCGCTGGCTGAAGGCTCCTTAGTTGGCTGAAGGCTCCTTCGCTTGCTGAAGGCTCCTTAGCCGGCTCTTCTCTCCCACGACCCCGTATCACTGGCGGATTCGTGTCAGCAGAGCGCCGTAGCGCGGGTCATGTCGAACCGGGTCGAGGAGCGGATCGACGCGGATGAACGCCATGGAATAGCAGTGCTCATCCAGCGCGCGATTGAAGGACGCAAAGGCGCGATCAACGTCGTTCGTGCGGATGTCGGCGACGGCGGCCTGATAGCCGGTGCAGGGCTGCGCCGGGCCGGAGAGAAGTGCCCCGGAGCGGGCCCGCCAGTAGGCCTGCCATCCGTGCTGCCGGTAGGTTGAGCGCAGCGCGTCCGTGTCGAGCCCTGGATCGTCATCGTGAAGAGCGGCCAGGTCCTGGTCGATGGCAAGATCGCGCTGCCCTTTTTGCTCATAGATGAGACTCATGTAGTTGTCGATGGAGCCGGGCTCGTGCTCCATCTCGGCCGCGCGGCTCAGCTGGGCAAGCGCTGCGTCGTAGTCGCGCGCCAGGTAGAGCGTGGCGCCCAGACGGCGGTTCATAAAGAACGAGAGCGGGTCAAGCTCAAGGGCGCGGCGCATGTGCGTGACGGCGTCCTGCGGACGGCCGACGGCGTCGAGGAACATCGCATACTTGAACTCGGCGATGGAGTCGTTGGGGTTCAGAGCAATCCCGCGGGTGAGGTTCTGCTCGGCGGCCGTCCAGTCCCAGGAGTAGATGGTTTGAATGCTGCCCAACTCGGTGAACGCCGCGCCGTTGCGTGGATCGAGCTGGATCGCGCGCTGGGCCGCAGCCAGCGCTTTAGGCATGAGGTCGCCAGGCAGGCCCAGGCCGAAGGTGGTTTCGGCATCGAGCGCAGCCGCATAACCGGCGTACGCCGAGGCGTAGTCGGGGTCGAGCGCGATGGCCTTCTCGAAATACTCGACGCTGCGGGTGAAGTCCTGTTTGTTGAAGAAATAGCGTCCGCGCAGATAGGCGTCATGCGCGTCGGCGTTGATCGATGGGCGAGGCGGCGAGGGAAGAAGAGCGAGGCGGGCCTGCGAGGCGATCTGCTGCGCCACGCTGTCCTGCAGGCCGAGAACATCGGACGCGGACCCTTCAAAACTCTGCGCCCAAAGGTGACGATCCGTGCGCCCATCGATCAACTGCGCCGTAATCCGGACACGGTCGCCGGACCGCACCGTCGAGCCTTCCACAATGGCATCCACGCCCAGTTCGCGCGCAATCTGCGGCAGCGGCTTGTTCGCGTTCTTATCCAGCATGACCGACGTGCGGGAGACCACGCGCAGGTTGGGGATGTGGGCAAGCTCCGTGATCATCTCGTCGGTCATGCCGTCGGCGAAATACTCCTGGCTGGGATCCCCGGAAAGGTTGTTGAGCGGAAGGACGGCCAGCGAGCGGATGACCGGCGCAGGGTGCAACCGCGCGGCGACGAGCCAGGAAACCGCAACCAAAGCGAACAGGCACACGATCGCGATCGCCGAGAGGTGCAGCCAGCGTAGTCCGCGTGCAGGTGGCGGAGCAGTTGGCGTGGCCGGGGGAGGCGCCGCAGTTGACGCCGAGGGGAGGATCTCGATCTGGGCGATGAAGCGGTAGCCGGCGGTAGGGACGGTCTCGATGAACCGAGGCTCGCGGCTGTCGTCGTTGAGGACCTTGCGGAGCTGGCCAATGGAACGGGTGAGGGCGTTTTCAGTGACGCTCGCCTCAATCCAGACAGCGTCGAGAATTTCCTGTTTGCGGATGAGGCGGCCGCGATTTCCGATGAGATAGAGGAGCAGGCGGAGGGTCTTCGGCTCGATCAGGACGGGCGCGCCGTCCGCGCTGAGGCGGAAGGCGGTGTCGTCGGCCTGGAAGCGATCGAAGCGATAGATCACCGCTGAACTCCTTGTCTGCGGAATTCTTGTGGGGCTGGACCTCTATTATGGTCGGATTCCGCGACAATTCGGAAAAAATCACAGTTTCATAAGACCTCCATCACGACCGCACACGATCCGTTTGGAGATGATCGCCTCAGTTTTTCAAAAAGGGGAACCCATGAAAACTCTGTTCAGCAATCGCTTTCCTTTCTTCGCCCGTCTGCAAGCTGGAACACACGTCGCCGGCTCAGGCAAATCGCACCGTGTAACTCTTCTCCTTATCCTGCCGCTGATGGCGGGCATGCTTTGCGTTACATCCCTGGCCGGGGCGGACGACTATAACTTCTCGGTGACCGGAAACGGCATCGCGGGCTCCGGCACTCTCCAGGTCTCGAACACCGGACCGTTCGGAGCGTATACAGTCACCGGGATCACCGGCACCTTCACGGACACCAACAATACAACCAACAACAACAGCTTCTCCGGGGCAATTACCGGCCTCAACTTCGCTCCCGCGCCGACAACCGATAACTCGAATACATATTTCAGCGCCCCGGCGTTCACGGCTTCGGGCTTCTCCTATGACAACCTCTTTTGGCCCGGCGGCAACTCGCCGGCGGTCTGCGTCGATGCCCCGATCTTCTTCGGTGGTGACTTCGATATCTATGGCCTCTCCTTCAACGTCGCCGGCGGATACACCATGGACCTCTGGAGCAACGGTCCAGACCTGGGCGGATATGAGCTGAACGGCTCGTCCAGCTCCGGCCCGTTTATCACTCCCAACATGGACGGACTCGCGTACGCGGTAAGCTTCTCCGCCTCGCCGACCCCGGAGCCCGGCTCCCTGGCGCTGCTGGGCAGTGGCATGACAGGACTCGCCGCTCTGTTGAGACGGAAGCGGGCTGCCTGAAACAAAAACGAACACGAACCAGAGCGAGCTCGGAATACGCTCACTCGGTCGTTTTGCGCACGCCTTCGCCCTGTAGGTCTCCGCGGGCGAAGGCGATTTTTTTCGCTGCGGTTCCTCGCCGGCTGACCTGTTCACCGGCAGGCCGCGTGTGTGATGGTTTTGGTTCAGTTAGACTTCAGCCATGAAGCGGATGCTCAGGCTCGTCACGATCCTCATGGTGTCGGTGACATTCCTGATGCCGCTTCTGGAGTGCTTCGACCGCTGGGACGGCCCCGGTCTGTCCAACGACACCGAATTTCCTGTCTTTGTCATCGCTCTGCTAATCAGCATGGTCCTGCTCGCGCTGGTTGCCATCGCGCGACGCATAAAGGATCAACTGGCCGAGCAGACGACGACCCCCATCGTCTACCGGCGGACGAACCAGGAATCCCATGCCTGGTTCTATATAACCCCGACGGCTGCTTTCTCTCCTCCGCTTCGAACCTGATTCCCAAGAGCTCACTGCTGCAGATTTGCGCCACTCGAGCGCCTTCTTCACTGCGTCCGCTATCACGCGGCGCGCCTCCTGCCATGGAGTTCAGTCTCAATGCGGTTCCCTCATTGGGCGCAGATCATCGCGCCGGTTGTTTTCGTGTTCTCTCAAGCCTCGACTGTCGTTCATGCTCAGTCGAATAGCTCCGGGACTGTCACAGGCGAGGTACTTGGACCGGACGGTGCCCGCATCGTCCACGCCCATGTAGCGCTCGCCCTGCCGGACGCCCCGCCGCAAAGTGGCCAGAGCAACGATGACGGTACATTCACCCTTAAGGGGCTTTCCAGCGGCACCTACACCTTGAAGGTGCAAGCCGCGGGATTCGCCACGGCGGAACAGTCATCGGTTGCAGTCGCCGTGGGCCGCACAACCCATCTCGTCGTCGCTCTCCATCTCGCCACGGCCGCGACGACCGTCGATGTTTCGGCTGCTCCCGTGACCTTTGACACGACGCAAACCTCCTCAGTCGTCAACATCGATCGCGACCGCGTGGAAGAGCTGCCGATCCCAAGCCGGAATTACCTCTCCTTCGTCCTCCTCTCGCCGCAGGCTGCTCCGGCAAATCCCGCGCTCTTCGAGGGCGGCGGCGCCGTGAGCGGGGTCAGCTTCAGCTTTGGCGGCCTTCGTCCCGGCAGCAATGCGATTTACCTCGATGACGTGAACGACAACGACGAATACACGGGGGGCAGCCGTACCCAACTCTCCCCTGAAGCGATCAGCGATTTCCAGATCGTCAACCACGGTTTCCAGCCGCAGTCCGGCGGCGGCGCGGGCGGCTCCATCGACGTGCAAACCCGCTCCGGCGTAAACCGTCTGCATGGTGACGCCTTCATCTTCGTACAGAATGGCGGCTTGAACGCCACGCCGCCACTTGGGATCTATTCGCGAAAACCCGATGAGTCTCGCGTACGTGCCGGCGTCGCTCTCGGAGGTCCAATCCGGCGAGACAAGACGTTCTACTATGTCGCGGGCGAGCAGGAGATGGCTAACGGCGAGGACGCAAACGATCTGCACCCTGCAACCGCGGACGCAATCAACGCCGCTCAACAGAAGTACCGGCCGATGTCATCCACCGCGCTTCACACCGGGCTGTTCCCCACAGTCGATCAGGAGACGGAGTTGTCCGGTCGCATCGACCAGACGCTCACCGCTGAGCAGGCCCTCATGATTCGCTACGCATTCACCAATGCCCGAAACGTGAACGACGCCTTCAATACCGGCGAACACGCAGACCCCTCGGCCCGCGGTTCCGCATTCATCGCCGACAACAGCCTGAATGCGACACTCTCCTCCACCCTCTCCTCGACAATGACGAACCGCGCAAGCTTCGAGCTGGCTCAACGTCGCGCCGAAAGCAGAACAGGTACGGCCTCCGGTCCGGGCACCCGGATCGCAGGAGTGGCATACTTTGGCACCCCCTACGCGGGCAACGACCGCCGTTTCGAGACGCACGTTGAGTTTGCCGACACCTTTTCCAGGCAGGTGCGCCAACACCTCATGCAGTTCGGAGCCCGCGTCGATCGAGTCGATTTGCGCGCGTCGGTCCCGAATGCATCACAGGGTTACTTCGTCTTCAGCAACCTCGCTGCCTTCCAAAACGGCAGCCCGGATTTCTTCACCCAGAGCTTCGGCAACTTCCAGACGAATTTCGACGAAGTTCGATTGGCTGCGTTCGCGCAGGATCACTGGACCGCGAAGACTCTCACGCTGGACTATGGGATTCGCTACGACTACAACCAATTGCCCTCTCTGCCCGAGGCTGCGCTCAATTTCAGTCCTCGCCTGGGGCTGGCATGGAATCCATTCAAGCGCACAGTTGTGCGCGGCGGCTTTGGCACGTTCTACGACCGCTTCGAACTCTCCACCATTAACCATCTGATCGAGTTCAATGGAACCGCGGCTTTCACCCAGATCGCCGAGGATACTGCTGCGGTAAACCTCTACCAGTCCGGTCAGACTCCCACAGCTCCCCTGCCGGGAATCGCAACGAGTCTCTGGAGGGCAGATCCTAAGCTCCGCAATCCCTACAGCGAAGTCGCTTCCCTCAGTGTGGAACAAGCCCTCCCGCTGCAAACGACACTCACCGGCGAGTACCAGTGGGTCCGGGGCGTTCACATGGGACGAAGCTCTAACGTGAACCTGTCAGCCCCCGTCCTTCTGACGGAGGAGAACGCGGCGTCTCTCGGCGTATCCCACCCGGCAGCGCAGCAGCTCGGCCGGCTGGTGTTCGGCCCCGCGCACCTCAATCCGCAGTATGACGCCATCAACCAGTTTTCAACTTCGGCGGCGTCTTCATACAACGGAGCGACGCTCACGCTGAACCGCCAGTTCCAGGATGACCTTCAGATTCTCGTCGGCTACACCTACTCCAAAACCCTCGACAATGCGTCGTACGACCTCGAACAACCGCAGAACCCGTATGCGCAGCGAGAGGAGCGTTCCCTCTCCCTCCAGGACCAGCGCCACCGGCTCACGCTCAGCGGTCTCTGGTTGATCGGCCCCGACCTCGGCGATCCCGCAGACGCCGCGAGCAATGCCAACCCCGGTCCATTCATGAAAGCGCTCTATGGCCTCGAATTCGCTCCGATTGTGAGCATCACGACAGGGTTCCGCGCCAACCCCATCACCGGCGCGGACAGCAACCGCGAGCACATCTATCCCTTTGCCGCCCGTCCTCTCGGCCTTTCGCGCAATGCATTGAAGACAGCGGCAAACGTGAACTTCGATTTTCGTGTCCTGAAGATGGTCGCCATTCGCGGAGGCCACCTCGACATCGTCGCCGAGTCCTTCAACATCCTCAACCACCCCAACTTCATCGAACTGAACAACGTATTCGGCTCCGATATCAAACCGACTCAGACCTTCGGGACACCAATCGCCGCCAGTACCGCCCGCCGCATCCAGTTCTCTCTCGACTATGAGTTCTAAACCCGGCAAGGACCCGGACCCTTGACGCGCACGATATACTTAACTTAAAGGGGCTGCGTCGCACGGCCCTGCCGGGACGCTCGCTTTCTTGACGTCCACCGCGCACTAAAGTCCACCCCTAAAGTCTCTCCTTCGAAGACTTTGCGCAAAAAGTGGAGGGGGGAGGGGTGGGTCCCCGGCGAGCTCGCTCACTGGGGTGCCGGAGGGGTACCGGCCCCAACTTCAAGTACGATTGTCAGAATGTCGATGCGCATCGGTCTCGGCTTTGACTCGCACGCCTTCAAGGCCGGAGTTCCACTGGTCATCGGCGGCCTCAAGATCGACCACCCCGAAGGCCTCGCCGGACACTCCGACGGCGACCTCCTGCTCCACGCCATCACCGACGCCCTGCTCGGCGCCGTCGCCGCCGGCGACATCGGAACCTTTTTTCCGCCGAGCGATCCGAAATGGAAAGGCGCAGACTCGACCGTCTTCCTCAAGACCGCACTTGAGGAGGTCGCGCTCGCCGGCTACAAGATCGTCAACCTCGACTGCGTCCTCGTGATGCACCGGCCCAAGATCGTGCCCATCGCCGCCGAGCTGCGCGAGCGCGTCGCCGACCTCCTCTCGCTGGACATCAAGCGCGTCAGCATCAAGGGCAAGACCCCCGAGGGCCTTGGCCAGGACTCCACCGCCGTCGCCCACGTCGTCGTTCTTTTGGAATCAATCGAACTGCCCAACGAGGACAAGCTCCTCGCGGTCGCCGCGGAGGCTCCCGACGAGGCCGACATCGACGGCGTCGTCAGCACCCTGCTCGACGACGCGCACGACATGTCCGCCCTCGGCCGCAAGCGCCCCGCCTTCGACCCGGACGACCTCACCTGACGAAAACGATTCACCCGAGAAAATCGCACAGAATCGTCTGAAATCTCTTGGTTCGGGTCCGCTTCTTCGATAGAGTGACTGAAACTCAGGAGGCAACTGATGGATTCGTACCAGCAGCAACAGCACATCGCCGGGCTCATGGCAGGCATGGGAGCCTTCTTCTTTCTCATCGTCCTGATCTTTGTGGCATTCGCTATCTTCTGCTTCTGGCGCATCTTCACCAAGGCAGGCCTGGCAGGACCGCTGGCGCTTCTGGTGCTCATTCCGGGCATCGGTTCCCTGGTGGTTCTCTGCATCCTCGCGTTTGCGCGCTGGAATGTCGTTCCCGCTCCGCCGCAGTACGGGACGCTGCCGCCGAACTATCCGCCGCCGTATCCCCCCGCGCCGCCGGCACCACCGTCGCAGCTCTAGCGCACTCGAGGCGGCGGGGTCCCCGGCGAACACCGGGGTCCCCAACGAGCTTGCCTCGTTGGGGTGGGAGCGTGCTCACCGGGATAGGGGAACAGGCTCTAGTACCATGAAGTTGTCCCAATGATTGAGCCTTCCTCCGCTGCATCGTCCGCAAGCTCCCGCCCTGTCCGCGTCCGCGTTGCCCCTTCGCCCACCGGCGATCCTCACGTCGGCACCGCCTACATCGGCCTGCTGAACTACCTCTTCGCCGCGCAGCGAGGCGGCAAGTTCGTCCTGCGCATTGAGGATACCGACCGGACACGGTTCGTTCCCACCAGCGAGCAGATGATCTTCGACGCTCTGCGCTGGCTGGGCCTCCAGTGGAACGAAGGCCCGGACGTCGGCGGCCCCTACGGCCCCTACCGCCAGTCTGAACGCACCGAAATTTATCGCGAGTATTGCCAGAAGCTGCTGGACTCCGGACATGCGTATCGCGCGTTTGAGAGCCCCGAGGAACTGGAGGCCGAGCGCAAGGCGCAGATCGCTTGCAAGCAGCCGCCAAAGTACGGCGGACGATCGCGCCATCTCTCGCAGGAAGAGATCGACGCGAATCTCGCTGCGGGAAAGCCTTTCACAGTCCGGCTCAAGGTGCCGACCGAGGGCTCGACGACCTTCCGCGACGAGCTGCGTGGAGACATCACCTTCGACCACTTCAATGTCGATGACCAGGTGCTGCTGAAGTCCGATGGCTTCCCGACGTACCATCTCGCGAACGTCGTCGACGATCACCTGATGCAGATCACCGATGTGATTCGCGCCGAGGAGTGGATCTCGTCGACGCCGAAGCACGTGCTGCTGTACCAGGCGTTCGGATGGGAGCTGCCGCGATTCTGGCACATGCCCCTGCTGCGCAATGCGGACAAAAGCAAGATCTCAAAGCGCAAGAATCCTGTATCGCTGAACTACTACCGCGATGCGGGCTTCCTGCCGCCGGCGATGCTGAACTTCCTCGGCCTGATGGGAGGTGGCATGCCGCACGCGACCGAGCAGGAGATCGTCTCGCGGGGCCTGGATACCAAGCAAGCCGATCTCTTCACGCTTGAGGATATGCTCGAGCGCTTTGATTTTTCGCGCATCTCGCTCGGCGGCCCCGTGTTCGACCTGGTGAAGCTGCGCTGGATGAACGGCGAGTACCTGCGCAAGCTCTCGGCGGATGAGTTCTACGCGGCGATGCGCGCGACTGTT
>DATNGO010000075.1:0-9776 GCA_035605855.1 Acidobacteriaceae bacterium
CGCCGGCGGCATGATATTCGTCCAGCTCTCGCCGCCATTCTCCGACAGCGCCGTTCCCGTCAAACTCGCCGCCACGATCATCTGCCCGTGCGCGGCGATGTGACGCCCGTCGGTAAGCTGCGGCACCTGCAACTGGGTCCATCCCTGCGCTCCATCCGTGCTGAGCCACACGCCGGCGGAAGTTCCGGCGTAGATGCCCTCGCTTCCACTCGTAAGCGCGTAGACCGCCGCAGTGCTCAGTGGCGATGGCTCCTTGGGTTCGGGCTTGTGCGCCGGTGGGGCCACGCGCGCATGCGCACCTTTCTTCGCCGCTGTCTTCTTCACCGGAACCGGCGGACGCTCGGGAACCAAATCCGAAGCTGCGGTCCAGATTCCATTGGTCAGCCGGAAGACGCCGTGCGATGTGCCTGCCAGCGGCGTATCGTCCGGCGCCATCGTGAGGCTGTAGACATCGCGGCCGCCGAGCCCGCTGCTCATCTGCTGCCACTTCACGCCGCCGTCACTGCTCGCAAAGACGCCGCCCGTCTCCTTGTCATTCACTACGCCGACATACAGTTGCGCGGGATCACGCAGGTCCGCGGCGAACGCCACCACCTGGCGCAGCGTAAAGCCCTCGTTCGAAGGCTGAAAAGTCATGCCCGCGTCTTCGCTGCGCAGCACCCCGCCGCGGTCGGTCGCCAGCAGAACATGCTGCGGCTGATTCGGATCGACATACACGTCATTCACAATGACGTCATCGCGGGTCATCCGCACCCACATCGTGCCTCCGTCCGTCGACTTGTAGAGGCCCTGCGTCGTGCCCGCATAAACCGTCGTTGGGTGCGTCGGGTCCAGTTTCAGCTTCCGCGTCCTGCGCGCGGTGGCCGGAATTCCCTGACCTTTGTTGATCGTCACGCCGCCCTTGAACAACAGGCCCGCGTTCACGCTCTTGTAGATGCCGGAGCACGCGCTCGCGTAAACAATATTCGGACTGGTCGGATCGATGACAATCGAGAACACATCCGAGTCATCGATGATGCCCTGCTTGATGCTCTGCCAGTGGGCTCCGCCATCCACCGTCTTCCACGGCAGATGCCACGTGCCTGCATAAATGATGTTGGGGTCCTTCGGGTCGATAGCGATCGACTCGATCTCGTGAATCTCCGTCGAGCCCGCCGGGCTGATCAGTTCCCAGTGCTTTCCATTGTCCTTGCTGCGGTAAACGCCCGCGAGCGTTCCGGCGATAACAATGTTCGGATCAGACGGGGCGCGCGTCAGCGACCGCACCGACTGCGCACTCATCTCCGCCTGCCTGGCCCAGTGCTTGCCGCCATCGTCGCTCGTGTAGATGCCGCCACCGGGATGATTCACCATGAATGCGGCGAGGATCATGTGCTCCGGCGCCGCGGGATCGATCGAGATGTGATCGATGACCAGGTCATTGCGGCCGCCCACCTGCGAGACACGCGTCCAGGTGCTGCCGCCGTCGCGGCTCTGGTAGATCCAGCCGGTCTCGGTGCCCAGAAAAAGATGCTTGGAGTCGTGCGGGTCCGCGGCAATCGAACGCGCGTCGCCGCCATACGGTCCCAGGGGAAACCAGTTAGCCGCGTGCGCCTGCGCTCCCACAAGCTGACAAGCCAATATCATCACGCCGAGGTGGCGAAGCAAAGTTGCCTTCATTGCCGGGTACTCCTTCATCAAGATTAATGCATTGCACCGCCTCCGGGCTGTATCCCCCAAGCTGCGTACTCCTAAAGGAACATCTTTCCCCTAAACATCTATCGTCCCGGGACAGACCGCCGGTCTGCGCGACCCGCCGTACCGATTTTCTGAGCTCGCCTGTCTGAATCCGCGTTTCGGTGCTTTGTACACAAAGAAAGACGTATTGGCCGGAGTGTCTGCCTGCAAAAGAGAAACGGCTGACCGGGAAATCGGTCAGCCGTTTGCTGTTGGACTGCGGTTATCGACTACTTCTTGTGATGACGACGGTGGTGCCGCGGCGCCGGAGCAGTCCGGGACACCGGCTTGACCGCCGACTCGTCCACCGGGGTCAGACCCGTGGTGTCGAGCGTGGCGCCGTCTGGGATGAGGGTCGTCGCAGAGGACTTCGTGCCGGCCGTCCCGGTGTAAACCGAGATCCGCGAAGCATCGATGCCCTTCTCCGTGACCAGGTACGCCTTCTCATTGACCGCGCGCTCAGCAGCCTTGCGATCGGCCATCTTCTCGTCGGTCGCTGACGAACCCACAACCGCCAGCTTCGCGTTCGGATCCTGCTGCGCGCTCAGGGCGATGTCGTCAAGGCAAGCCTTGGCTTCATTGTCCACACGAGTCGGCCGCTTGGCATCGCGATCGAAGCTGATCGAGCACAGGCTCTTGGTCTCGGGCTTCACAACCGGCGGCGGAGCGTTCACTGTCACCGTCGTGGTTGCGGAAGCTGTCTGAGACTTGTCATCGACAACGTTGCAGGTAACCGTGACCGTTCCCGGAGCAACACCGGTGGTGGTCAGGGTCGCCGTCGACGTGTTGCCGCTAATGGAGCCGGCGGTCGAGGAGTAGCTGTAGGTCAGAGGACGATTCTGCGGACTCACGCCGTTCGCTGTGATCGTAGAAGGCTCATTGATGTTGACTGTCGAAGGATTGGCCGAGCAGCTGACGGTCGGCGGCTGGAACTGGGTGACCGTAACGGTCGCCGAGCAATCAGCAAACTGACCGGGCTTCTTGCCCTCTTCCACGTGGCCCTTCACCGTGTAGGTGCCGGGGTTCAACGCCTTGGTGTCGATCGTCACCGTGTTCGTGGTGCTTGTAGCAACGACACCCTGATCACCCGACCAGCTGTAAGCAGCCGTCTTCTTCGGGTTGATGTTGGTCGCCGTTCCAGTGATCGTTACCTGGTCGCCCGGGTAGACTGTGCCCGTCGGGGCCGTCACGGAGCAGGAGTACTGAACCGGCGGCGGCGGGATGATGTGGCCAAAGTGAATCAGCAGGCCGCTGCTCAGTTCAGCCACGCCAATGTTCGCGCGGCCGCCCATATCGCAGCAGGTCGGCGGATTCACCGCGGGTCCGTAGTTGTTGTGCATGTACCGGTAGTCCGCCTGGAAGAGGCGCAGACCAAACCTGTGATCCATGAAAGGCAGGTCGTAGTCCATGCCGCCGCCAACCATAAGGCTGGGACCCCATTGATAGCGGTTATGTCCGAATGTCGCCGGATTGTCGCTGTTCGGTCCGCCAAGCTTCGTGGCGCCCGCTGCCGCATGGGCGAAAAGGGTAAAGTTCTCCATCGGGGCGCGCACGATCGGACCGGCATAGGCGCCGTATGCACCGTCGTTCTGCCCATCCGGGTTCGCAATGAAGGTAAACTCCCCACCAATGTACTTGTTGAAGTAGTACGCTCCGCTTCCGATCGCGCCCACGTCAATGGACGAGTAGCGGATCCCCTGCGGCTTCAACTGCCCATGCGCGCCAAAGTACGAGTAACCCATGAAGACATCTACGCGCGAAGGGTTGTTTTCACTGGGAGCAGCAGTGGTCTGCGCGCTCAGGCTCACTGTACCCAGGCTGACCGCACATGCAGCCAGCAGGCACCGGCTGATACTGCGAAACGGACGATAAGACATTCGACAACCCTCCACTAAGAAAACTTCCAAGTTTGTTCTGCAGACTCGTATGTACGATGCGGCCTGCTGGACCTTTGTTAATTCCAAAAAAGTGTACCGCGTTTAGTGCCTCTGTCGAGTACAAAATTACTCTGTTCCTAATATCTCACTATGACTTACTGCTCCTCCATCTGTCACCAGTTACCAATCAAGCACCACTTTCAATAGAACTCATGACAAATTCAGCGTGTCCTTCAGACTCCCTCGCGTCGCCTGAATCTTCTCCTGCAGCAGCGTAATCGCGTACAGCAACTGTTCAGGACGCGGCGGGCAGCCGGGCACATACACGTCTACCGGGATCACCTGGTTCACTCCCTGCAGCAGCGCATAGTTGTTGAAAACTCCGCCCGAGGTCGCGCACGCCCCCATCGAGATCACCCACTTCGGCTCCGGCATTTGTTCGTACAGCCGCCGAATCACTGGCGCCATCTTCTGCGACACTCGCCCCGCGATAATCATCAGATCGCTCTGCCGCGGCGAAGGCCGAAACACCTCCGCACCGAAGCGCGCGATGTCGTACCGGCTGCCGCCCATCGACATCATCTCGATCGCGCAGCACGCCAGCCCGAAGGTCATCGGCCACACCGAACTCTTTCGAACCCAATTAATCGCCGCGTCCAGCGAGGCCAGAAGCACGCCCTCCGGCTGGTCATCGCCCCAGTTCACCTCCGCGACCTTGTCGCGGTTCTTCCCGAAGCTGTCCAGCTTTCCAAATAAGTACCGGTCGTTGCGCTGCGGAACCGCCGTCGGTCGGCCGCTGGTGGTCGTCTGGTTGGCGTCAGTGCTCATATTGCTCAGTATACGTACTGCCAAATCAGGCCGTTGGCGTCCGGGAGCTTCCACCCCTTAACCTGGGTTTCTTTCGCTGTGATGCAATTCTGGTGCACTGCGTTGTCGAAATCATCGAAAGTGACCGCTCTCAGCGGGCATTCTCCTCAATCGCGTCCACCAGTGCCGTGCCCAGATCCCGCTTCTGGGCCGCCGTCAGGCGGTTCCCGTTCTGGGTCAGGTAGAAGACGTCGATCGCCGTCTCGCCTTCCGTGTCTACAAGCGCCACCTCAACATTGAACCGCATCCGGCTTAGCGTAACGCTGATGGTTCGCAGCAGTCCGGGCACGTCCTGCGCCACCACCTGCATCAGCGTGCTCGATGCCGAAGCCCCATCGTCGAACTCCACCGACGTCTCCACCGCCACCCGCGGGCTTTTTCTCCGCCCGCGCCGACGCCCGCTCAGCAGCGCCTCGGCCGATACCCGGCCCTCCACCACATCGTGCACGCTCGCCACAAACCGCTCGCGCTCACTCTCGTTCAACTCCAAAGTGCGGAACGTGTCCTGAAAACGGAAGCTGTCCACCACCACACCCTCCGCATTCGCGAACGCCTCCGCCGTAACGACGTTCATGCCCCACGCCGCCAGTGCCGTCGAGATCGCCGCAAACAGGCCGGGCCGGTCGCGGCTCACCAGCGTGATCGCGCTCGTCTCCGCGGCATATTCGAAGTCCAGCTGCACGGCTTCGCTCTGCAGCTGTTGCGCCATGCGGAACTGCCCATAGATCACCTTCGACGGCCGCGTGCGCACATACCGCTCCGGAAAGCCCTCGACGAAGCGCTCCAGGTCCTTGCGCTCGCCCGGCTGCGCCCGCGCCAGCAGCCTCGCAATCCGGCCCGCATCCCCTCCCCGCCGCGCATAGCCTCCGCGCGCCGGCTGCACGCGCTCCTGGTCCACATTGCGGTCCAGCTGGTTGGCCGTCGACATCGACAGCCGCCACAGGTTCTCCGCCTTCCACGGCGTCAGCGCATCCGGATGCACGGCACGAATGTCCGCATACGTAAACAGCGTCAGCATCCACAGCGACTCATGCGTCTGCACCTTGCCCGCAAAGGTCCGCACCGTCTCCGTGTCGAAGATGTCCCTCCGCAGCGCCGCCGACATCTCCAGATGCGTCTCGATCAGTTGCAGCACCATCGCCTGGTCGTAGGGGTCCATCTCCAGCCGGCTCATCACGCTCTCCGCAAGCCGCGAGCTCTCCGTCGCATGATCGTCGCCCGCCCGTGCCTTGCCCGTGTCGTGCAGCAGCGCCGCCAGGTACAGTAACGCCGGGTTCTCGAGCTCACGAATCATCTTGCCCAGCCGCGACCTCCAGTCCGTCGCCCCCGGCCCCGGGTCCTCCTCCAGCTCGTGCAGCGTATCAATCAGGACAAACGTGTGTTCATCCACCGTGTAGCGGTGGTACGCATCGCGGATCACCAGCGCATCGATGCCGTGAAACTCCGGCAGCAGCAGCTCCAGCACGCCCACCGCGTGCATCGAGCGCAGCGCCACGCCCGCGCGCGGCCCGGTCAAAATCCGCGCCAGCTGCGACCACAGCGCCGCACCTTCCTCCAGCCGCGCCGACAGCATCGGAATCATCGTCTCGATCCGGTCCTCGCTCGCCGTGCCCAGCCGTATCCCCGTGCGCGCCACCGCCGCAAACGCCCGCAGCACCACATCCGGATCCTGCGCCGGGTCGCCATTTTTACCCGCTGCATCCAGCTCGATTCGTCCGTCGTGCTCGCGGAAGCCGCGCTCCGGCGTCAGCTTCACTCCCTCCATCGGCCGGGCGCTCACCATGCTCTGCCCCGCCCTGTCCATCACCGCCAGCAGCCGCCGCTCAATCAGCCGCGCATGCCGGAAGTAAACCCGCATCCAGTACGCCGCATCGATCTTCCTCCCTGCCTCGCGCATCGCTGCAGGCAATCCCGGGGTCCCCGGCGAGCTTGCTCGCTGGGGGGATAATCCGATCGCACGCTCTGCCGCCGCATCCTGCGCCACCCAGTCCAGCACGTTGTCGTCGCGGTCACGTCTCCAGTGCAGAAAGCAGCGCGCCGAGGTCAGAAACGCAATCGCCTCCTTGAACTCCTGCTCGTCGAATTCATGCCGCAGGCCCTCCTGTCGCACGCCGTCATGCCGCGCGCCCGCCAGCTTTCCCACCCATCCGCACACATTCGTATCGCGCAGCCCGCCCGGACAATCCTTGATATTCGGCTCCAGGTGAAAGAGCGTGCCGCCGTACTTCGCATAACGGTCGCGGGTCAGCTGCCCCAGCTCCGCGAGAATCCGCCGCCCATCGCGCCCCCGCCGGTTCGCCTCCAGCTTTCGCTCCAGCGACGCGACGACCTCCGCATCGCCCGCCACAAACCGCAGGTCCACGAGCGCCAGCGCAAACTCCGGGTTCCCGGGCTCAAAGCGTTCGCAATCCTTCGGCGCGCGCGTCATCAGCGCCACCTGCAACCCCGAGTCCCACAGCGTCTGCGACATCCGCCGCACCGCGTCCTTGACTGCCGCGGGCTTGGCCGCACACACCAGCAGGTCTACATCGGAGTGCGGAAACAGTACCCCGCGGCCATATCCGCCGATCGCCGCAATCGCAACGCCGCTCGCCAGCTTCCTGTCGGCCGCAACCTCGCGCGCCCACAGCGTGCGCACCACCTCGTCGACCAGCGCCGCCCGCGCCGCCACCATGCGCGGCCCGTCGCCGTCCGCCTCAAACGCGCGCCGCAGCTCCAGCATCCGGCTCTGGTACTCCGAACGCGCAGGGCCGCCGCTCGTGGTCGCTCCAGCCAGTGCTCTCTCCCCTACAGTGCGATCTCTCCGCGCTCGTCGTTGCGAATCCGGATCGCCTCGTCAATCCGCGAGACGAAGATCTTTCCGTCTCCGATGCGACCCGTTCGTGCCGCCGAAATAATAGCTTCAATCGCGCGATCCTTCATCTCATCCGCGACCACCAGCTCCAGCTTCACCTTCGGCAGCAGGTCCACCGCGTACTCCCGTCCGCGATAAAACTCCGTGTGGCCCTTCTGGCGTCCATGTCCGCGCGCCTCGAAGATCGTGATCCCGGAGATCCCCGCTTCAACCAGCGCATCCTTCACCGCATCCAGCTTTGACGGCTGAATCACCGCCTCAATCTTCTGCATACTCCGCTTCGCCTTTCTGATCCCTGATCCCTAATCCCTGATCCCTGCTTCTAAGCCGCCTCCCAGTCGTAGCCCTCTTCACCGTGCTGCGACAGGTCCAGCCCCTCACGTTCAGCATCCTCGCTTACGCGCAGGCCAATCAGCTTATCAACAACGAAGAGAATTAGCAGCGTCCCCACAATCGACAACCCCCACGCGATGCCCACTCCGGCCAACTGGTGCACCAGCTGCATGTGATTTCCCTCGAAGAATCCCGTCGCCTTGCCTGCGCCGAAGATCGGATTGATGACCGAGTTCGCAAACAGTCCCGTCATCACCGCGCCAATCGTTCCGCCTGCGCCGTGCACGCCAAACGCGTCCAGCGAGTCGTCATAGCCGAAGATGTTCTTCACCGTCACGACCATCCAGAAGCAGAACACACCCGCGATCAGCCCAATCCACAGCGCGCTCATCGGCGTCACAAAACCGGCCGCCGGCGTAATCGCCACCAGCCCCGCCACCGCGCCCGAGATTCCGCCCAACGCACTCGGCTTGCCATTGCGAATCCACTCTGCCGCCAGCCATCCGATCGCCGCCGCCGCCGCGCCAAAGTGCGTCGCCACAAACGCGCTCGTCGCCAGCCCGCTCGCATTCAGCGCCGACCCCGCATTGAATCCGAACCACCCCACCCACAACAGACACGCTCCAATAAAGCTCAGCACCACCGAGTGCGGCGGCATCGGGCGCTGCGGATATCCCAGCCGCTTGCCCAGATAAATCGCCGTGCACAGCGCGCTGACTCCGCTGGTCACATGCACCACCGTTCCGCCTGCAAAATCCAGGCACGGAATCCCGTTGCCCGTCGCATTCAGGAATCCGCCCGCGCCCCACACCATGTGCGCCATCGGGCTGTAAACCACCAGCGCCCACAGCACCATGAACACCAGCATCGCGGAAAACTTCATGCGCTCCGCAAACGCGCCCGTGATCAGCGCCGGCGTGATAATCGCAAACATCAACTGGTAGATCATGAAGGTTTGCTCAGGAATCGTCGCCGCATAGGCCGTATTCGGAGCCAGGCCCACACCGTGCAGAAAAATATTGTGCAGTCCGCCGATAAACGGATTCCCCGCGCCGAACGCCAGCGAGTACCCCACCCACGCCCACAGCACCGTGATGACCGCCATCATCGCGAACGTCTGCATCATCGTGGCCAGCACATTCTTCTTGCGCACCAGCCCGCCATAGAACAGCGCCAGCCCCGGCCCGCTCATCAGCAGCACCAGGGCCGCACTCACCAGCATCCACGCGTTGTCGCCCGCGCTCTGCGCATTGGCAATGGCCGCGGTGTTTGCCGCCGCAGCCTTCTCCAGCGCTGCAATCCGGTCGGCCGCAGGCGCCACGGCCGTCTGCGCCACCGCCGCGCTCGCACTCAGGAGCCAGCCCAGCAGCGCTCCAACCGCCGCCATCATCCCTATCCGTCTCCGCCCGAATGCAACAGAACAACGCATGCTCTTCAACTCCTCCAACAGCGTGTAGAGATACACCCCAAGCCTCGCGCCCGAAGGCACAGCCCAGTCCCAAATCGCTCCTCCAGCGTCGCGGGTGGCGGAACGTCAACTTGTATCCAGTTGGCTCTAATTTACAACGCATTCACCCACGCGCCAACACACTTGTACACTCGCAAATGATTGGGCTGGTAGATAGGAGAGTTTGATGACCCTGAAGCCGGGAACTTTTTGGCCACTCGTAGATATAGACATTGCGGTTGGTGTAATCGGCTGCATCCTCGCAATCGGATGGGCAAGGGCCACGGGGCGAACAGATCGGGACACCATTTTCTTCCTCTGCAAGATGTTCGGCGGCATCTCTCTCGTATTTTTGGTCATCATCTTGATGAGCCGATAGCAAGACTTCAAACTCGCCAAGCCGTACACTCCCTCCATGCCCGAACGCCTCCAACACCGCGCCTGGTCCGACATCCCGCCCGAGCAGCTCAACCCTCTTCTCTCGCGCCAGTTCGTCCACGGCACCCAGGCCATGCTCTCGCGCATCCACCTCGCCAAAGGCTGCATCGTCCCCTGGCACTCTCACCCCAACGAGCAGATCGTCTTCATCCTCTCCGGCGCGCTCCACTTCACCGTCGGCGAAGAAGGCTCCCGAGAGCAGTACACCGTCCGCGGCGGCGAAACCCTCGTCATCCCCGGCAAC
>DATNGO010000076.1:0-7097 GCA_035605855.1 Acidobacteriaceae bacterium
AATGACACCCTGCATCGTTTTCCGGTGATACTTTTTGAACGGAGTCCTCGGAATGCGCTTTCGCCCTGTTGCGCCTTTAGTTCGACTCGCCGTCTCGTTCGTTCTCACCACATTTCTCTTCTCCTGCGGCGGCCACTCCACCCCCAAACCCACGCCGGACTTCTCCCTCACAGCCTCGCCCGGCTCGCTCTCCTTCACCGCTGGAACCACCAGCAGCGCCATCACAATCACAGCCTCTTCGCTGAGCTCTTTCAGCGGCTCCGTCTCCGTCACTGTCTCGGGCCTTCCCTCCGGCGTCTCCGCCAGCCCCTCCACGCTCACCCTCAGCCCCACCCCCACGCAATCGGCCTCTGCGACCGTCACATTCACCGCGCCCATCACCACGCCATCTGCAGCTCCGACGATCACCTTCACCGCCACCTCCGCCTCACTCACTCACACCGCCATGCTCGCGCTCACCATCCAGGCCGCCGCCATGACCAACGCGCCCGACGTCACCTCCTGGCACTACGACCTCGCGCGCACCGGCCTCAACCCGCAGGAGACCATTCTCACTCCCGCCAACGTGAACTCCACACAGTTCGGCAAAATCGGCTTCTTCTCCGTCGACGGCAAGGTCGACGCGCAGCCACTCTTCCTTGCCAACGTCGTCATCGCCAACGCACTGCACAACATCCTCTATGTCGCCACCGAGCACGCGAGCGTCTACGCCTTCGATGCCGACACCGGCACACAAATCTGGCACGTCTCCGTCCTCGGATCCGGCGAAACCACCAGCGACGACCACGGCTGTAGCCAGATCACGCCCGAGATCGGCATCACCTCCACTCCTGTCATCGATCGCAAAAGCGGCGCCAATGGCACACTCTTCACCATCGCCATGAGCAAGGACTCCGCCGGCGCCTACCACCAGCGCCTCCACGCGCTCGACCTCGCCACCGGCGCCGAGCTCTCCGGCAGCCCCACCGAGATCTCCGCCACCTATCCCGGCACCGGTGACAACTCTCGCAATGGCAACGTCGTCTTCGATCCCTCCCAGTACGCCGAGCGCGCCGCACTCCTTCTGCTCAACGGCACCCTCTACACCACCTGGACCTCACACTGCGACATCGGCCTCTACACCGGCTGGATCATCGCCTACAGCGAATCCTCCCTGCAGCAGACGGCCGTTCTCAACCTCACACCCAACGGCCGAGAGGGCTCTGCCTGGATGGCCGGCGCCGGCATGGCAGCCGACTCCAACGGCTTCATCTATCTCCTCGACGCCAACGGCACCTTCGACACGAGCCTCGACAGCAACGGCTTCCCCTCACAGCATGATTTCGGCAACGCCATGCTCAAGCTCTCCACCGCCAACGGCAAGCTCACCGTCGCTGACTACTTCGAGTCTTCCAACGGCATCGATGACTCCAGCCGCGACTTCGATCTCGGCTCCGGCGGCGCTCTCCTCCTGCCCGACCAGACCGATTCCAACGGTATCGTCCATCACCTCATCGTCGGCGGCGGCAAAGACACCAACATCTACGTCGCCGACCGCGACAACCTCGGCAAATACAATCCCTCATCCACCGCCAACATCTACCAGCAACTCTCCGGCGCCGTCACCGGCATGATTTACTCCAGTCCCGCCTACTTCAACGGCGTCCTCTACTACGCCGCTGACGGCGACTCGCTCAAAGCATTCCCCCTCACCAACGCGCGCGTTGCCAACTCCGCCTCCAGCGCGACGGCCGTCAAGTTCCACCACCCAGGCGCGACCCCCACCATCTCCGCCAACGGAACGCAGAACGCGATCGTCTGGGCGCTCGAAGCCAACACCAACCTTCCCGGCGTTCTCCACGCCTACGACCCCACCAACCTCACCCACGAGTTCTACATCAGCAACCAGGCCCCCTCGGGCCGCGACAGCTTCGGCAATGGCAACAAGTTCATCGTGCCACTCGTTGTCAACGGCAAAGTCTATATCGGGACCCAGAATGGCGTAGCCGTCTTTGGTCTGCTGGCCCATTGATTCTTCGCCGCCTTCTAACCCCTGTTCTCTTCCTTGACCCAACCCAATTCACCCATCCGTCGTCGCAAGTTTGCTCTACAACGGTACAATTGCCGTCAAAATCCAAACCTGAGATTGGAGCAGCCCATGTCTGCCACGCCGCAATCTGTCCCGCCGAACCCCGAGCGCATCTTCAACGCCATCAACGCGTTTCAACTCACTGAAGCCATCAAGGCCGCGCTTGACCTGGACATCTTCACCATCATCGCCGAAGGCGCCACCGATTCCGCGTCGATCGCCAAAGGCGTGAACGCCAGCGAACGCGGCGTGCGCATCCTCTGCGACTACCTCACCGTCAAGGGCTTTCTCAACAAGACCAACGGCCGCTACGGTCTCGAGCAGGACAGCGCCCTCTTCCTCAATCGCAATTCACCCGCCTATCTCGGTAGTGTCGCCAACTTCCTCGCCAGCGACCATCACCGCGCCGCTCACCGCAACATTGCCGACGCCGTGCGTCAAGGCGGTTGCGCCGTAAACGACCCTTTCGAACCCAACGATCCCGTCTGGGTCATCTTCGCGCGTCACATGATGTCCATGATGCGCATGCCCTCGGAGAATCTCGCGGCCGCCCTCACCAAAGAAGCTCCTGCTCGCAAGGTGCTCGACATCGCGGCCGGCCACGGCCTCTTCGGAATCGCCGTTGCGCGTCACAACCCCGATGCCCAGATCTACGCGCTCGACTGGCCCAAGGTCCTCGAAGTCGCAACGGAGAACGCGCAACAAGCCGGAGTCGCTGACCGCCATCACCTCATCCCCGGCAGCGCCTTCGACGCTCCCTTCGGCGAAGGTTACGATCTTGCGCTGATCACCAACTTCCTCCACCACTTCGACCGCGACACCTGCATCAGTTTCCTTCGGAGGGTGCACGCTTCGCTCGCTCCAGGAGGCCGTGCCGCGATCCTCGAGTTCGTCCCGAACCCCGACCGCGTCACGCCGCCCACGCCCGCCGCCTTCAGCCTCATCATGTTGGCCTCCACTCCGTCAGGCGACGCCTACACCTATGCAGAGCTCGCCTCCATGGCCCAGGCCGCCGGCTTCTCCCGCGTCATCCCCTCCGACGCTCCGGTCATGCCTGAGCAGCTCGTACTGGCCTACAAGTAGACCTGCAGCTTCGGCGGCAGCAGTATTGTCCACACTCCTGCCGCCGAAGTTCTCTTCCCAGTGGTCGCTCAGCGTTTCGGCGCGATCGTCATCTGCGATGCCATGGCCTGCCACCTTCCATTGCGCCGCACCCACACGTCTGTCCACGTGTAGTGCCCTGTAGTGCTCTTTCCCATGGCGGCAGAGCTCTCGTCATCGCTTCCCATCACAACCGCCGTATCGCCAAAGATCCGCACCTGCACCGCCAACATCGCCGGTACAATCGCAACTCGTTTCATCTCAGGCTCCTTACCTCCGGCCCGGACAATCGCAAACGAGTCTATCAGCGGGCGCATCAGCGGGCGCAAGCCTCGACTGCTCCCCATTTGTTATGGTGGTTATCTACGGACATTCACCACGTTTCGCAACCACGAACCAACGAAAGGGACCCACCAATGCGGATTGGAATGCTCACCGGAGGCGGCGACTGCCCCGGCCTCAACGCCGTCATTCGCGCCGCCGTGCGCAAAGGCATCAACCATTACGGCGACGAGTTCGTCGGCTTCCTCGAAGGCTGGCGCGGCGTCATCGAAGACAAGACCATGCCGCTCAACCTCGAGACCACCAGCGGCATCCTCCACCGCGGTGGCACCATCCTTCGCTCCTCGCGCACCAATGTGAAGAAGGTAGAGAACGGCTTCGAGCGCTGTCTCGCCAACATCAAGAAGCACAACCTCGACGCCCTCATCGCCCTCGGCGGCGATGACACACAATCCATCTCCGTCGAGCTCATCGCCCGCGGCGTGCCCTGCGTCGGCGTCCCCAAGACCATCGACAACGACCTCTCCGGCACTGACGTCTGCTTCGGCTTCGACACCGCCGTCACCATCGGCACCGAGGCCGTCGACCGCCTCCACTCCACCACCGAAGCCCACTCCCGCGTGCAGGTCGTCGAGGTCATGGGCCGAGACGCCGGCTGGATCGCCATCACCGTCGGCATCGCCGGCGGCGCCGACGTCATCCTCACCCCCGAGCGCCCCATCGACATCGACCGCGTCGTCGCTCTCCTCAAAAAGCGTTGGGAGTCCGGCAAGCGTTTCGCCATCGTCGTCGTCGCCGAAGGCGCTCAACTCCCCACCGTCGAAGGTCAGATCTCCGCCGGCGGCAAAACCGACTCCTTCGGCCACGTTCGCCTCTCCGGCATCGGTCAGGCGCTCGCCGAAGAGATCGAAAAGCGCACCGGCTACGAAACTCGCTCCGTCAACCTCGGCCACACGCAGCGCGGCGGCACGCCCTCGGCTTACGACCGAATGCTCGCCTCGCGCTACGGCGTCGCGGCCATCGACCTCGTGCATGCCGGCAAGTTCGGCCGCCTCGTCGTCCTCAAGGGCACCCAGATCTCCGACATCCCCCTTCAGGACGCCATCGCAAAAACCCGCACCGTCGGCGACGATCTCTTCGCCGTGCAGGAATCGCTGGAGCCAAAGCTCTAACCAGACCTGCATCTCCAGCAAACACAAACGGGACCCCTGGGGAGGTCCCGTTCGCTGGAGGTTACAGCTGATCTCTCAGCTGTTCAGAGTTTCGAGGAGTGAAACTCCTGCAGCGTGCGACAATCTGGACTCGCCAGATCGAAGCTTTCGCTTCGCGGGCGACACCCATGAACTGCGGCTTACTGGTATCAGCCAAGCTACCAGATTCCGTGCGATCTGGGCTGACGGATTTACGTCGCCCCAAACGCAAAAAAACGGGACCCCGCAAAGGGTCCCGCTCACCAGGGCACGGTTGATTGCTCAACCGCGGAGGAAACCTCGTTCGCGTCCCGGCAGCTTTCCCCAAAAAGGCCGGGCGCAACAGTCTGCGGCCACGGAATCACACCGTATTGCCGCTTGCTGCATCGTCAGAAGCTAACAGAGGGTAACAGTACCCTCGCCCGGGCATTGGTAACCGAAATCCTTGATCTTTGGGTCTATAAGAAACCGCTCACTCCTGCACAGTCGTAATACCGCAGGAATTCTCGCGTCTCCGCTCGAATTGCGTCATCTGCTGACTGTCCCTGCTTGCGTCTTTCGCATCAAGCGGTTACAGCGATGGCTCCTCACTCCGAACCCCGTTTCGAAGCCGGTGCACGCACGCGGAGCGCTCCTATGAGCCTCACTCGTTGCTGTCGCCTCGCGACCCTCTTGCCCTTCCCACCTACCTCAACCTCCCCGCCCAAGAACGATCGCGGGGCCATATCACCATTTGCAGTGCCTCATCCGGACACGTGATTGCAGCCCCAGGTCGATCTTCCGCGACACTTGGACCGCTCTTCGCGCTGACCGGCTTGTTATCCTGATTTCTGCGCCCCGCATGACCCACCGCCTCAAAGCCTCCCAGTACGCCATTCTCGTCTGCATCATGCTCACCGCCTCCGTCGGCGACACTCTGCTGTCCCGCGGCATGGCCCAGGTCGGCCCCGTCGACCTCCATCACCTCAGCCTCCTCTGGCACGCGCTCTTCAACCCCTTCGTCGACCTCGGCATCGTCCTGCTCATCGGCTTCTTCGCCTGCTACATGACCGCCCTCTCCTGGGCCGACCTCACCTTCGTCATGCCCGCCACCGCCTTCGGCTACGTCGTCGTCGCCCTCCTCAGCCGCTTCTGGCTGCACGAGCACCTCTCCCTCTCCCGCTGGATCGGCATCCTCCTCATCACCTCCGCCGTTGGCTTCGTCGCCAACTCCCCCTCGCGCACCGAGCACCCCGAGTTGAACCGTATGGACTCCGGCGTCGCCCTCTGACGTTCACACTGAGAACTGAGAACTGAAAACTGAGAACTGAACACACAAATCGCACACTGCCTCTGCCCGACAACCGCAGCCCACACGAATGATGGCTCCCGCGACGATCATCCGCTCCTGGTCCTGCATCGTCTTTGTCGCCGCGCTCGCCATCGCCGGCGAGTGCCTCGTCGCCGCCGCCATGCGCCGCCTCGGCGACCTGGACGCGCTGCGCACCGGCACCGGTCTGCGCAGCTACCTCGGCCCCATCCGTGCCGTGCTCTCCTCGCCCATCTTCCTCATCGGTGCGCTCTGCATGGCGCTCAACTTCTTCGCCATGCTCTTCACGCTCTCCATCGTCGACCTCTCGCTCGCCGCTCCCGCCATCGGCTCGCTCACCTACGTCGGCAATGCCATCGCCGCAAAGATGTTCCTGCACGAAAACGTCGACCGCCGCCGCTGGCTCGCTACCAGCTTCCTCGCCGTCGGCGTCGTCCTCGTCTCCCGCTGACGTCCACGGTTTCTTGTTGGCCACGAACAGGTACCCCGAGGCTGGTAAGCCCCACGCTTTAGCGTGGGGTCTCCGTGGGTCTCTCGCTGTCTGCAAATATAAAGGGGCTTTAGCCCCCCGGGGTATGCCTTTCTATCGACGCGCCAACATCCGCGTCAACCCCTTCGCCCGCAACTCCGGCGTCAGAAACTGCTGCTTCCCACCCGCAGCTCTTGACACTCTCTCCGCGGCAATGCGCCCACTCCGCGCCGCGCCCTCCATCGTCGAAGGCCAGTCGGTCTTCGTCCAATCCCCCGCAAGATACAACCCATCTCCGCAAGCATCCGGTTCGGGCCTGAACCGCTCCAGCCCCGGCGTCACCGAGAAAGTCGCCCGCGCCTCCTTCAGAACACCCGCACGCAAAATCTTTGCTGCACGTGCTGCCGGAAAGAAACCCTTCAACTCTTCAATCGCAGACTCCAGAATCTCCTCACGCGACTTCTTCAACTCCGCATGCGATGCGCTGATCACCAGCTCGTAATAGTGCTCGCCCGTCTCACTCCGCCGAATTCGCGACTTGTTGAACATCCACTGAATCCGCGTATCCAGCAGCGCCGCCTGCTCTATCTCCGTCACCTCGCGATCCAGCCACAGGTGAACCGTCGTAATCGGCGAATGCACAAACTGCGCAAAGCTCTCCATCACCCCACGCTGCGG
>DATNGO010000077.1:0-6560 GCA_035605855.1 Acidobacteriaceae bacterium
TCGGCGAAGACCACGGCAGGCTCACACGAGGGGACGCAGCCATGCTTCGGTTTGCCGCCGCCGCGGAGATCCTCGAGACTGATTTTTGGGTGCAATACAACGAGCTCGGCGGAGTGCAGGATCAAGAGGAGCCAAGTGGCACCGGCAATCCGGCCTATACAACGGCGCTTTCGGTGCTCGATTCTGACATGGCACAATACATTCACGACAATACCGATGACGAATTTACTCACCAGAATTTTCTGAATGCATATCTGGAATCGAAGGGAGAACAGCCCGCAAATCTGGAGCGCTTCCGTACCCTACAGGGCAGTACAGCTACCGGCTCCAGCGGGAAGTTACGGTTAACAAACCTGATGCAGCTTACGCTCGACACAAGTTGGTGGACTCGATACCGCAGTAGCGACCACAACCCCGACCTCGATCCCGGCTTTACATTTGCGCAAGCTGTGCCGACACTCGCGGTTGGTGAGCACACTGCGATTCCACGGACGGACGGCGACACAAAGGATCCTAATTTCCTGCAAGCAATTGCAAACACAGCCGGATTTCATTTTCCAACCATTGAACAAGGTGGGAACAGTCTCTATCCGGCAATGGCGCAGCGGGCCACCAGCGTAGAAGTTCTGCGAATTTTGATTAGCATCGGTCCGACCGAAACAATGCATTTTCAAACATGGTCGGATAAGGCGGGAAATGCTCCTCCGCTGACTGCCGTCGATCCGAAGACAGGAGTGTCCGTCACCTTTCCCGATCTGAATTCTCCACCGTTTGGCGGCGAGGAATTTCAAACCAACCTGATCATGCCGGAGCCGTGCCCTTTTTTGAGCCGGAAGCTGCCACCCTGCTCGATTATCCGCCCAACCGCGACCAACGGCATAGCCATGGCGGTTGTGAAATTTCTTACTGATATGGGCTTGTTCAGAGGGCAATCTGGCGGATTCTTCAGCTATCTGCAGAACCTCGCACAGGAAGCTGACGCCGCCCGGAGAGGCTTTAGCTTTTGAATGTCAGTAGCTTACTTTCACACCGTAGGAGCATTCGTCTGATTCAATAGCACCATCCCGAAGTAACTCCAATCATCCGAGTTATGGCGGAACAAGATTGAAATAACTGAAAAGTGCCGGATCCCCCGGCACTTTTTTATTCGTCTTCTGGTCTGCTCGCGACCAACATTGGACCTTGCTGCCCGTGCTCTGAACCGCGTTCGCTATGGACGAGCCACATGCACCATGATCTTCCGGAAAGCTCCTGGCGATTCCGACCACCGTTCCAGAACTGACGGTACCTCGGCCATCCCGATTTCGGTTGAGACCGCGTCATCCACCGGAAAGCGTCCCGCCTCGAGCATCGCGATCACCTCTCGAAAGTTCTCGGGAAGCGCGTTCCGTGAGCCCATAATATCCAGTTCCTTCTGGACGAAGAGCTTTGTATCGTATGCGACCGGTTGCTTGGCGTAACCGATATAAACAACACGCCCAGTGAACGCAACCTCTTCCACTGCCGCAATAAATGTCTCTGGCAGCCCGATTGCCTCGATTACGACAGATGGACCATGCCCCTCCGTTATCTCCAGCAGGCGCGCATGAACGTCCTCGTTTACCGAATGGATAAGATCCGTTGCACCTGCGGCCCGCGCCGTATTGAGCTTCCCATCATCGACATCGATGGCGATGACGCGCGCTCCCCGAAACGCGGCTCCCGCGATCGCACCTAACCCGACGCCGCCACAGCCGAACACGCCCACGGTATCTGCCGCCTTCACGCGCCCCCGGGACACCGCGTGTGCTCCCACTGTCAACGGTTCGACAATGCAGAGCTCTTTGAGCGAAAGCGGAGACGCGTACACCTTCTCTTCCGGAACAGAAATCCATTCGGTCATCGCGCCGTCTCGCTGAACACCGAACGTCTGGTTGTCCTTGCAGGCATTGAACCTGCCGCTCAAACAGGCGGCGCACACACCACAGCTGGTGTACGGAGATACCGTTACGCGAGTGCCTGCAGGCACATTCGCGGAGCCCTCAACCACCGTCGCGGCGATCTCGTGACCGATGATCCTGGGGAAGGTGACGAGCGGATTTCGTCCGCGAAAGCTATTCAGATCGGTGCCGCAAAGTCCCACCATCTCCACCCGCAACAAAAGCTCGCCGGTCTCTCGTGCGGGTTCGCGCAGGTCGACAACCTCCGCATGTCCAGGGCGCTGCAGCGATACAGCTCTCATGCTCGTTCCTTGTCTCGAGTTGTGGAAAGAAAGACCTTCGGAAACTGCTTCGGATTAGAATTTCTCTCATATACGAACATACGTTTTCGCGTCTCGAATATCCAGTGACCTGACAGGGCCTGGCATATCACCCGGGAGAAGCGCCCGAGTCTAAAGAAGCAGGGGTAGTGGATTGCTGATTTGCGTTTCCTCAATCTGCAAGTGGTCTGAAACTGAGCGAGCCATTCGACCAGGAGAGCTCGCTTGAACCGTCGCGAGTTCCTGGCTGCACTGACTGCTTCTGCGGCGATCTCGTCTTTGCCCTGCTCCGCCCAGTCGACACAGTCATCGCCGTCTTTGGCGATCGGCGCGGTGCAGCCGCATTCGACAATTCCCGACGAGTTCATTGGTCTCTCCTACGAAAGCGCTCAACTCGCAAATTCTGAATTCTTCAGTGCGAAGAACCACGCGCTCATCCACATCTTTCGAGAACTTGCGCCGCACGGCAATCTCAGACTCGGCGGCGGCTCCAGTGAGTACACAACCTACTCTGATGAAGCACCGTCCGGTCTTCCACCCTTTGAAGTCTTCGGTCCGGACACCTCAAAGACCGTTAAGCAGGGAACGATTACTTCATCTCTTGCACTTCGCAAACTGCGGGAGTTCCTTGACGCGACGAACTGGTCCTGCCTTTACGGACTCAACCTCGGACAAGGCACCATCGAGAACGCGGTGCGTGAGGCGACCGCCGCCCACAAGATTCTCGGTTCGCGGCTGCTTGCCTTTCAGATCGGTAATGAGCCCGATAGCTTTCGCAGGCGATTCCGCCCCCAGACGTACGGACCAGAAGATTTTCTCGCCGACTGGAATCGCTTCCACACAGCGATTCTCGCCGCCGTGCCGCAGGCGAAATTCGCAGGACCCGACATCTCCAACAAGCTTCCGTATCTCACGGCGTTCGCGCAGGAGGCGCCCAGGCACCCTGACGTAATCCTGCTAACGAGCCACTATTACGCGATGGGACCTTCCAGCTCGCCGGCGGCCACTCTCCAGAATCTGCTGTCACCCGATCCGAAGCTCGCCACTCTGAAGCGGCGCGATCTGCACGTTATCGCCGAGGCACAACAATCGGCACACCTGCCGTATCGCATGTCAGAAGGGAATTCGTGCTGGGACGGAGGCAAGCCCGGAGTCTCCGATACGTTTGCGTCGGCCTTGTGGTGCGCCGGCTACATGCTGCAATGCGCCACGCGTGGATGGACTGGCGTTAACCTGCACGGCGGCGGGAACGGATACTACACGCCCATCGCGGGTGCACCGTCGACTGGATTTACACGAAGGCCGGAGTTCTTCGGCATGCGATTCGCGCAACACTTTGTCGGTGCTCAACTCGCCACGGCAACACTTAACAATGCCGGCCCGCTAGTCGACGCCTTTGTCTTTGAGCGCTTCGGAGACCTTGAACTTGCGTTGATCAACAAAACCGATACTGCATGCACCTGCGTCCTTCCTTTAGGTGTGCTCGCTTCACCCGCCTTGCTGCTGAGTGGCCCTGCAATCGACGCAAAGGAGGGTGTCCATCTGTCACCTGTGCGCAATCGGCGCTATGGCGAGGTTGCGATTGCGGCTCCGTATACTGCAACGGCTTTCAAACTCAAGCGCCGGAACACGATGGTGCAGAAGACTGAAGAGTAGGCATCGATGAAACATCAAAGACCCAGAATCACCAGACGAAACTTTCTTTCCGGAACTGCCGCCGCGACAGCGCTCATCAGCGACGGCAGCATCGTCACCAGCCTGCACGCGCTCCAGACTCACTCTGAAGCTGGACTCAGTCCGTGCACACTGCACTTCGCTCAGCCCGCGTCGAAGTGGCCGGATGCGCTTCCAGTCGGCAATGGGCGGCTCGGCGCGATGGTCTTCGGTGTGCCCGGTCTGGATCGCCTCCAGTTGAACGAGGAGTCTATCTGGGACGGCGAGCCCAACCGCGACCGAAACAATCCCAAAGCCGCTGCGGCCATCCCACGTATTCGCGAGCTGTTGTTCGCCGGCGATGTTGCACAGGCGCAGGAACTGGCCGTGAGTGACGTTCTCTCCAAACCGCGCCGCATGCCTTGTTACCAGACGCTTGGAGATCTCCACCTCGATTTCTCACCGATGGGTCTCACGTCCAGCACCGCCGTCCAGGACTACCGCCTTCAACTCGATCTCGATACTGCAATCGCAAAGGTGAGCTTCCGCCACAACGACGTCACCCACACCCGTGAAGTCTTCTCATCTGCACCGGACCAGGTGATCGTCATGCGGATCACCGCAGACAAACCGGGTACTCTGCATTTTCGACTCTCACTGGACCGCCCCGGCAGCTTTCAAACGAAACGCGCTGCCAGAGACAAGCTCATCATGCAGGGTCAGGCCCTTCCTGTAAACGACAACCCGGGCTTGCCGGTCAAGGAACATCAGACAGGCGTGCGCTTTCATGCTGCACTGTTGGCGATCCCGGAAGGCGGAACGATTTTGCCCGCGAAGGCGAACGACGACGCAACCCTCGAGGTCGCCGATGCGAACGCGATCACACTGTTCATTGACTGCGCGACGAGTTACCGTTATCCCGCGCACGCAGGCAGGAACAGCGGCGTTGACGCCGACGTTCTCACCGGCGACGCCGAAGCAATGAGCGCGGCTGTCGATCGCAACCTCACCCAGGCCTCGCGCCGATCCTACGCGGTCCTCTGCCGTCGCCACATCGAAGATCATCAACGGTATTTCCGCCGGGCGGCCATTGACTTCGGCCCCGATCCCAACGCCGCCATCCCCACAGACCAGCGCATCGCGGCAATCAAGGCCGGTGGCGAGGATCTTCATCTGCTGCCGATCTACTTTCAGTTCGGTCGCTACATGCTCATCTCCAGTTCGCGCCCCGGCACGCTCGCTGCAAACCTCCAGGGCATCTGGAACGAGTCTGTCGACCCACCCTGGGGCTCCAAGTACACAGTCAACATTAATGCTGAGATGAACTACTGGTTCGCCGAAAGCGCGAACCTCGCAGAGTTGCATCTACCGCTCTTCGATCTGCTCCACGCCACCCTCAAGCCCGGCGCGCTCTCAGCAAAGGAGATCTACCGCGCGAGCGGATCCGTCGTCCATCACAACACTGACATCTGGGGCGACTCCGGTCCGATTGATGCACTCGGCGGTGGCGTCTGGCCCATGGGCGCGTCGTGGCTATCGCTGCATCTGTGGCGCTATTACACCTACACCGGCGACCTGCGTTTCCTCGCCGAGCAAACTTATCCAGCCCTGCGAGAGAACGCCCTCTTCTTGCTCGACTATCTCGTTCGCGACCCGAAAACCGGGCACCTGATCACTGGCCCGTCCTGCTCACCCGAGAACGCCTACCAACTGCCGGACGGCAAGTCCTACAACCTCTGCATGGGCCCAACCATGGATATCTCCATCGTGCGCGCCGTCTTCTGGCGTCTTCTGGAGAGCGCCGATCATCTAAAAGATCTCTCGTCAGCTCACAGCAATACCGCAATCGCTGCCGATGAAGAATTCCTCGCGCGAGTTCGCGCCGCGCTCTCGCAGCTCCCTCCCTTCCAAATCGGCCACGACGGCCGCCTGCAGGAGTGGCAGGTTGACTATAAGGATCACGAGCCTGGCCACCGTCACATCTCGCACCTCTTCGGCCTCTTTCCTGAGGATCAGATCACGCTGCACGGAACACCCGAACTCGCGCGCGCGGCCCGCATCGTTCTCGATAAGCGCCTCGCCGCCGGCGGTGGTTCCACCGGCTGGTCGCGTTCATGGATCATCAACTGCATGGCTCGCCTCGGCGATGGCGAAGCGTGCCACCAGAACATCGTCGCGCTCCTTCGTTTCAGCACGCGCGGAAACCTCTTCGACGTCTGCGGCATGAAAGAGAATTCTCCCTTCCAGATCGACGGCAACCTCGGCGCACCCAATGGCTTCATTGAAATGCTGCTGCAGTCGCACGCCGAAACTCCTCTGACGCCTCCAGCGCCGGCTTCCACCCCATCATCCGCCGCATCGACTCACGTCATCCGCCTGTTACCTGCACTTCCGAAGGCATGGTCCACCGGCAGCTTCCGCGGTCTGCGAGCACGGGGTGCCGTCGAAGTCGATCTCGATTGGAGCAACGGAAAAGCAGTGCGCGCTCTTATGCGACCATCCACAACCGGCATCCGCGTGATTGCATCCCCACCGCAACAGAAGATTGCATCGATCCGCGCCGGTGCTGAGTCCTTGAAACCGGAGCTCAATCCGGATGGCTCGATCCGTGTTCTCCTCAAAGCCGGAACGACCTACACCCTCACCTTCGCATAGCTCAAATCCTGCC
>DATNGO010000078.1:0-16688 GCA_035605855.1 Acidobacteriaceae bacterium
CGGCCATGGCTCCCGCTCCATCGGCGTCATCGTCCCTTACCTCTACGATCCTTTCTTCGCCACCTGCGCGCACGCCATCAGCGCCGTCGCCAAAGAGCACGCCTACTCCGTCCTGCTTGCCACCTCCGACGAGCGCGCCGACACCGAGACCGAAGCCGCACGCGACCTCCTTCGCCGCCAGGTCGAAGGCATCATCGTCATCCCCGCCTGCCATGGCCGCTCCCGCCTCAACACCCCCGAGTTCCATTCCATCCCGATGGTCGCCGTTGATCGTCCGATAGCCCGTCCAATAGCCCGTCCGATAGCCCGTCCTGGCGCCCGTCCTGACGCCCGTCCCTCAGCTCGCTCTGCAGCTCGTCCTGCAACCCCTCGCATCGCGCACTCACGCGTCGACACCGTCCTCGTTCAAAATCAGGCCGGCGCCGCTCTCGCCACCGAGCACCTTATCGAGCACGGCCACAAGCGCATCTGCTTCATCGGTCTCAGCCAGAAGATCTACACCATGCACGCACGCCTCACCGGCTACAAGAAAGCCATGCGCTCTGCCGGCCTCAAGCCCCAGTGCTTCTTCAACGCCGCCGGCGAAGCCGCCACGCTCAACTTCCTCCGCTCCGTTCTTGGCCGCCCCAATCCACCCACCGCTATCTTCGCTGCCAATGGACTTGCTTCGCGCGACGTCCTCCACGCCGTCGCCGCGCTCGACATCCACATCCCCGAAGAGATCGCCTTCATCGGCTTTGACGACTTCGCCCTCGCCGACATCCTCCGCCCCGCACTCACCGTCATCCGCCAGCCCGTCCAGCGCGCCGGCCAGGAGGCCGCCCAACTTCTCTTCTCTCGCCTCAACGGCGGCGCCTCCCGTCCCACCCAGGAGCTCAACCTCCCCGTCGAGCTCATCATCCGCCGCTCCTGCGGCTGCCACCCCGCCTAGATCACCACCCTCCGGGCCAGCTGATGCCAGGTGTCGGGATTCAGAGATCAGGGGACAGAAATCAAGAAGCGCAAAACTAATACTTGATATTTATCCGGCAATCCACAACCATATGGTTGTGGATAAATTGGGTACAACATTTGCGGCTTTGTCTGATCCAACCCGCCGGGCGATGGTCGAACAGCTCTCCCGTGGGCCGGCCTCCGTGCATGGATTGACGGAGCCGTTTTCGCTCTCGCAGCAGATGATTTCAAAACATATCGCCTACCTGGTGCGTGCGCGGATTGTGATCAAGACGAAGCGTGGACGGGAGAGTGTGTGCACGCTAAGGCCACAGGCGATTAAGACGGTCAGCGACTGGGCCTTTAGCTATCGCCGATTCTGGGAAGAGAGCTTCGACAAACTGGAAGTAGTTGTCAATCAAATGAAGAAAGAGGAGGCCAGAGATGGCAGAAAACACAGTTAATGAAATTGAGCGGATGGTCGTTACAAGAGTTTTTGATGCTCCACGCGAACTGGTTTGGAAGGCGTGGACAGACCCGAAGTACATCATGCAGTGGTGGGGACCGAAGGGCTTTACTGCACCTGTTTGCAAGATGGATTTTCGCGTGGGAGGAAAACTTCTCTGCTGCATGAAGGCGCCGGATGGGCAGGAGGGCTGGAATGCGGTTGAATACCACGAGATTGTTCCGTACGAGAAGATCGTTTCCTCCATGTACTTCTCCGACTCGAAGGGAAACAAGATTGACCTTGCGGAATTAGGAATAGAACATGAGGCCATCGACGGTGCGTACGATGTGACCATCTTTGAGGATCTCGGGAACGGCCAGACGAGACTCACCCACATTGGAAATGAACCCATGGAGAGCGCAAAGAATAGCGGGCAACTGGAGGGCTGGAACGAGATACTCGATAAAGTTGCCGCAGTTGTTGCTGGACTGGTGCCGGCGAAATAGGAAGTTCACGCTTTGACGATCGTCATGCGCGAGATACAACTGAGGCTGGCGGCGAACGCCTGGTTAGAACAGGCGTCTCGCCGCTCGGCCGAATAGCCGCCTTTCCGGATAAGTGATCCTTGGCTCAAGTGTTGACTTCAGGGCAAGTCACTCATCGAACTAGAGAGTAAGCCGACACCTGAACATTAGTCCTGATAAACGCTCTTCCCGGAAGTAACGTAACTCGGCGCACTTCCCCACGCCTCAAGCTAAACTTCTCCACACATGCGATCCCCTCTGCGCGCGCTCTCTCTCTCCGCCCTCGGTCTGCTCGCTCTTGCCGCGTCCGCACAATCCATCTCAACGACCGACGGCCGCGCCACCGCCTTCCGCCGCGCCGCCACTCTCACCCGCGGCATCAACGCCTCCGGCTGGTTCGGCGGATGGGGCGACTACACCCCCGAGCGCACCTCCAGGTGGATCACCGCTGACGACCTCAAGCTCATGCGCTCGCTCGGCTTCACCTACGTCCGCATCGGCGTCGACCCCATCTACTTCGGCTACGGCCGGCCCGACGCCCCCGATAAAGCCGCCCTCTGGAGGCGTCTCGACGACGCCATCGATCTCACGATCAAAAACGGCCTCATCGTCGACCTCTGCGTCTTCCCCCGCGACGACTACAAACAGCAGCTCGCCAACGACCATGGCGCCACTCAATTCCTCTTCCTCTGGGAAGCTCTCGCAAAACACTTCGCCGGCCGCGACCCCGACCACATCCTCTTCGAGCTCATGAACGAGTCCGAAGTCCAGGATCCCTTCCGCTGGATCGGCATCCAGAGTTCCGTCGTCACCGCCATCCGCCACATCGACACCACCCACACCATCCTCGCCTCAGGAGCGCACTACGATTCCCTCGACGATCTCCTCGTAACTCAACCACTTGCCGCCGAAAACATCATCTATACCTTTCACTATTACGAGCCCTACCAGTTCACCCATCAGGGCGCCACCTGGGGCAGCCCGGAGTGGCTCTACTACAAGGACATCCCCTTCCCGGCCACAGTCGATCAGCTCGACGCCACGCTCAAATCCATCCCCAACGACATCGCCCGCTACCAGCTCTTCCTCTACGCCGCCGGCAACTGGACGCCAGACTCGATCCGTCAGCGCATCGCCTTCGCCGCCGGCTGGGGCCGCGAACACAACGTCCCGATCCTCTGCAACGAATTCGGCGCCTACCGCGACACCGCCCCGCCCGCCTCCCGCGCCCGCTACATCGCAGCCGTCCGCTCCAGCCTCGAAGCCAACCACATCGGCTGGGCCATGTGGGACTGGAGCGGCAACTTCGGTCTCGTCACCCGCACTGCCGGCCACTCCACCGTCGACCCCGCCATCGCCAAAGCCCTCGGCCTCACCACGCCTTAACTGACAACTGCAAACTGCCAACTGAAAACTGAACGAAGAAGTCTTCAGCCGCGCCCGCGCCCTGACGCATCGCTCCCGCCTCTCATTAACAGAACAGACGATGTCTACTGGATCGTCACCTGCATCGTGAACGGCAACGACATCTGGTTCCCGTTCCCATAGGTGATTCCCGGATTCTGCGTGATGACCTCGCTTCCCACCTGCTTCGCCGTAACCTGCACCGTGTAAGTTCCAGCCGGTGTCACCTGCGCTGTGTTCCCGCCGAGTTGCGTGGTGCTGCATCCGCTCGCCCCCGCCAGGATCCCGCAGCACACTGCCAGTACCGCGAGCGTCCCGATCCTTCCTCGCAGCGATCGCCTCCGCCCGAACGCCAGGCTCAGCACGCCCAGCCCGAGCATCGCCAGGAACACCGGTCCAGTTGGACGCTCCAGCCTGGCGATCCCCGTCGGCACACTGGTCGTGATGGTCATCGTCACCGTACCCGGCCCCGTGCAACCCTGTGCCGGCGTGCACGGCGCAGCCCCTGCACCCTGGAACGACAACATCGTCCCCGCCGGCGGCCCCACATGCACCGAGTTCGGATCCGACGGATCCGGCTTCGAATAAACGAAGGTGCAGGTCGCGTACGCCGGCAGGCCGTCGCATGCCAGCTGCACCGGCAGCCAGTAGTTATTGAGCAACGCGTTGTAGCCCGCGAACCCGTAGCCCAGTACAGAGCTCATCGTCAGCGTCGTTGAAACACTCGACCCCTTCGCCACCGTCACGGTTCCCGGATTCGAGCTGATGGACACCACGGGGTTGCGCAGCGCCGTGTAGTTCAGTGCCGTTCCGGTAAAAGAGGTGTAGTTCGGATTTGTATAGGAGATGTTGTTGTACGTCCCGGTCGGGCTGTAGACCGGCGTGACCGTATACGCCGTCATGATGTTCGGAATGGAGTTGTTGGTCGTATCGATGGCCAGGCAGCTCGGATCAAACTGTGCGGTTCCATTCGACTGGACCGGGATCGTTGCGCAGGTTGCAGTCGATGCCCCCTGGAAGGTAATCGTTCCGTAGTTCACGCCGGTGACTTTACCGCTGCTGTCCATCACATTCTGACCGATGAGGGGCTGTCCATTGGCCGCAGTCACGGTGACCGTGTAATACGAGATCGACACGAACTGCTGGGCCGATCCGTCGTACGGCTCCGCTGCTCCTGAGGAGTTGCCAAGGACCAGCGGGTACGCCGGGTTGTTCTTTTGCACCTGCGCAATCGTCGGCTGCGATATCGTCACCGACCCCGGACCAACCTTCACCGAAGCCGTAGAGTTCGATCCCGCGAACGCTCGATCACCCTGATACGTGACCGTGAACTGGTAGGTCCCCGCGGGCAGATTCGTTGGAGTCAGCGTCGCAGTGCCATTGGTGAGCGTTCCGTTCAGAGTCACCGGCGTGATGCCGTTGGCAGTGACCGTCAGCGTGACCTTCCCCGTGGGTACGGGGGTGGTGCCGGTGGCCGGAGTCACGGTGATCACCGTAGGCGCTCCGTTGACTGTCGGATTGTTCACCGTGAACTTGGTCGTAGACGCTGCCAGTGGCGCTCCTACACCGGTCCCGCTCACGCCCACCGGCGCATTGGCCGCGTTGCTTTGCACCAGCACCTGACCTGCGAGTGTGCCCTGGTCGCCGGGCCCCGGGGCGAACGTCACGGTCAGCGCGCACGTGCCGCCGACAGAGATCGCCGAGCTGCAGTTGGACGATGCTCCGCTGTAGTCCGCTGTTCCGGAGAAGCCGGTAATGTTCAGCGCGGCGTTGCCATCGTTGAGGATGGTGAAGGTCGCAGAGGCGGTCGCCGTCGGACTGCTCAGCGTGCCGAAGTTTACGAACGCACTCGCAGCGAGGAACTGAATTACTTTTGCCGTGGAGTCGGCGATGTAGAGATTTTCCTTCTGGTCGATGGCAACCGAAGTGGGAGCCGTCACGCTGGGCGCAACGATCGTCTGATCGGCGGGATTCAACGTGCCGCTCTCATTCGGAATCCGGATGGTTCCACCCGATTGCGCAACATACACCGAGCCCGAGGGATCGACAGCGAGCCCAACCGCCGCGCCGAGCGAGGTGACGACAGTCGTTCGCGTCCCGGCCGGCGTCACCTCGATAAGATTGCTTCCATCGGCAACGTACAGGTTCGCGTTGGAGTCCACTGCGACCGCCGAGGGCGCGCTGAATCCGGTGATGTCTGTCTCGGTCTGCGGAAAGGCGGACGCCGTGACTCCGGCGTTGCTCAGCTTCACGACGCGTCCGTTCGACGGGTCGGAGATATAGAGATCATTGTTACTATCGGCGGCAAGCTTCAAATTGGTTCCGAGTCCGCTCTTCAGCGTGACCTGTGCCCCGGCCATCAATCCGTTCGGCCCATTCGGCACCCCGACCACCGTGCCGCTGCCGCTGTCCGCGATGAAGACATCGCCGGCCCCATCGACGGCCACGCCTGTCGGCGAAGTCAGTCCTGTTCCAACCTTGGTCGCGGTGTTCGATCCCTTCGCGTACAGCTGCACTGCCGTGAATCCGGAGTCCGCGATATAGACGTTTGTTCCTGCATCGACGGCAACCTGGCTGGGCGTAATCAACCCGCTGCCGATCGTTCCCACGTAGCCCGGCGAGAGCTGGATCGCCGGTCCGTTGCCCACGCCTGACAGCGGCATCGACGCGAGGACATTGCCTGAACCATCCAGCATCAGCAGCTTCGCCGATACGACGCCCGCCGCATTCGGGCTCATTGTTACGTTCACGCTGCAGGTGCTGCCGGCGGCGTACGCGGTTCCAGCCTTGCAGGTTCCACCGGATGCGATGCTGAAGTCTGGCTTCGCTGCTCCAGCTTCCTGGATTGCGATCGATCCCGGCGTCTCCGCCGCATCGAAGGTGAAGGTGACGGCAGTCGGCGGCGATGTGGGCGTGCCAACGGCCGTTGCCCCAAGCAGCGCCGAATTGAAGCTCACCATCGCAAAGCTGTTGTTCGTCGATGGGATATAAACGAGTCCGCGAACCGAGTCCACGCTCACTCCGCCGGCGGCGGGCAGTGTCGTCAGGAGAACTGCGCCCGCGGTGTTCGGCGTCCCCGATGGATTGGGAATCATGTACACCCCGGCCTTCGAATCGCCCACGTAGACATTTCCATTCGCGTCCGTCGCAACGCCGGTAACGTTGCCGAGGTTCGGATCGACGCGAACGATATGCGAATCCGTGTCGGATGGAACCAGGGTGTCGCCAGCGGGAATCATGTAGGCCCCCGGCAGGCCGCCCGAGTCTTCCGTGAAATAGATATTTCCGAACTTGTCGGCAGCCACAGTGTTCGGCCGCTTTGTCATTGAGAGCAGGATCGGCGTCGCCGCATTGGCATTATTCGATCCCGGCGTCGCGGTCGGCGAACAGTTGCCGGCGCTGCAACTCGGAACGCCGCCGGGAATAATCGGCAGGGTAAAGATGAACTTGCCGCCCTGGTCTCCGATGACAAGAATGTTGCCGGGTAGAAGCGCGGTTCCCCACGGCTGAAAGTAGTTGTTGGCCATCGGGGCGACGGGAGTAATCAAACCGTATTGCGCAAAGCTGTACGGCGCGGAACCGCACAAACCCGATGCGGGATTGCCTGTTGTCAGTGTTGAAAGCCCGTCCCACGTCCTGGTCGCCGGATTGTATGGAAACAGCAACAGGCAGTTGTTGTAGTTGCCGTTCATAAACATGTTGTTGTTCGCGTCGAAGACGACGTTATTGTTCTGGTAGGCCTGGTTTCCGCCTGTCGTTCCCAACGGAGCGAGCGTGATCGGCGCTCCTCCTCCCGATGGATACTCGTAAAGACCACCATTGACCCAATCGGAGACGATCCAGTTGCCGTTTCTGTCGAGGTTCGTCTCGAGCACGCCACCGATGGTGACGCTACTGGGAGTGGCCAGGGTCGTAGTAACGCTTGCTGTCACGGGAGGCGTCGTCTGCGCTTCGACTTTTCTGCCGCCAAGCGCGCAGAAGAGCAGGAGGATAAATGCATGCCCGGAGAACCGGCGAAGCGACTTGAAGGACTTGGTGAACATTCCATTTCTCCCTAGAAGACTCATACCTTCCCTGCCTGCCCTTCCTGCGTGAACCCTTCTACTGCACCGTCAGCGTCAGCGTGAACGGCAGCGATGAACGCTGATTGTTCGTCAGATCAATCGTGTAGATACTCACCTGGTACGTTCCCGAAGGCGTGGTGACCTGCGGCGCCGGTGGCGTTTTCGTGTAGCCGGAGTTCGTGCATCCGCCCAGCGAGACCATCGAGCCGGCCAGCACAACCATGCAGATGGCGGTGAACATCTTCACGTTCAGCCGCGTCTTCCTGCGCAACGCAAGCCCAAGTACGCCCAGACCAAACAGCCCGGCATATTCGATGGGCGATGGCCCTGACGGCTTGTTGCGCAGTGCGCCGACATTGACCGGCAGGTTGCTGCTGATGGTGACGTGGCTGGACAACGGCGCTCCGGTGCTGTCGTTGCCGAAATCGAGCCTCGGCACATCGAAGGTGCACTCCGCGTACTGCGGCAGCGTGGAGTTGTCACAGGCGAGCGTCGCGCCGGGTTTGGGCGCGTAGCCTTCCAGCGGTGTAGCGGTGAGCGTGGCCTGCACCGGCGTACCGGCCTTCGTCGTCAGCGTGGGCGGGTTGGATGTAATCAGCACGCTCGGCGGAACGATTTCGATGGGCGAAGCCGCTGAGGTGACCGTGGCAAAGTTGAGATCGCCGCTGTAAACCGCGGTGACGTTGTAGACCTGGCCAAGCTGCTGCGTGGACGAGCCGGCCGCGAGGCCCGACGTGTTGAAGGTCGCGATCCCGCTTGCGTTGAGCTGCGATGTGCCGAGGGCTTTGGAACCGCTCATGAAGGTCACGCTGCCGATCGGTGTTCCCTGCTTCGAGGTAACGGTGGCCGTCATGACCGTGCTCGACCCCTGCTGGACGTAGTACACGCCGTTGATAGGCGAGACACCTGCAGGCGTTGACAGCGTCGCGGTGGAGGCCGCCTGCGCAACCGTAAAGCTGTAAGTCTTCGAGCTCGAACTTCCGCCGTAGATCGGATCGCCCTTGTAGCTCGCGAACACGTTATAGGTGCCGCCGTTCAAGCCCGACGCACTGAAGCTGGCCTTGCCGCCCGACACCGTCGAGTTCAGCACGACCTGGGCCACACCCTTGGCCTGCGGTGAGAACGTCAGCGAGATCTTGCCTCCCGTCGGCGTGTTGCCGGGCGAGCAGGTGGGGTCGAGCGCCGTGACGGCCGCGGCAACGCTGGTGCTGCCGGGATAGCTCACGCCGGTCGAGGGCGTCAGCGTGATCGTCGTTGCGGTGCGGCACAGATTATTTTCTGCGTAGGCCTCGAGCGTCGCGGTCGAAGTCGGCGCGTTGACGGCGTTCGTCGCGAACGCCAGATTGCCCTGGCTCAGGCCGTTGTTCGCGGCCGTCACGGTCACGCCGAGCGTGCAGGCCGTTCCCGTGGCGATCGCAGTCGCACCCGTCACATCGCAGGGATTCTGGCCATCCTGCTGGATCGCGTAGTCGCCGGCGTTGGTCCCGCTGAAACTCGGCGACGTGGTCGTCGAGAACATCAGCGGAGCGTTGCCGATGTTGAAGACGCTGATATCGAGCGGGTCAGTGGTGGTGCCGGTGTCCACAATGCCGAAGTTGAGCGCGGCATTGGCCAGCATCAGGACATTCGGCGTCGTGACACTGTTGGTGACCGGCCCGAGTGGCGTGCCGGTCGTGTTGATGGTCGTCACACTGTAGGAGTTTGCCGTGACGTACAGGTTGCCGAGGGAGTCGAGGCCAAGGCCTGTTGGTGCGGTCACGCTGGTGTTGTCGATGGACGCTGCATTGTTGGCATTCAGGCCGGAACTCGTCATCGGGATGCGGATAATGCCGCCGCTCTGGGCAACATAGATAGAGCCCGAGGGATCAACTGCGAGCCCCGTGACGGGCGGCGCGAGATTGTTGGTGATAGCGGTCTGGCCTCCCCAGGCAGTGACCTCGACAAGGTTCGCGCCATCAGCCACGAAGACGTCGCCGCTGTTGTCGACCGCGACGGCCGTGGGCTTCGTGAAGCCGCTACCCACGCTGCCCTTGCCTTCCATCACCGCAGTCTGCGGGTTGTAGATCCGCACCACGCGCGCGTTCGACGGATCCGCCGCGTACACATTGTTCGCTCCATCCACCGCGAGCTGCACGTTGCTTCCCAGTCCGCTGATCAGCGTCGTCTTGCCGGCGGGGTTTGGCGAGCCGTTGACCGCCGGAATCTCGATGATCTTCCCGGAGTCCGCAATATAGATGTCGCCTGAGCCGTCGACTGCCACGCCGGTGGGCGCGGTCAATCCAGGCAGAACCGGAATGCCGGCAGAAGGCGTCGTTGTGCCGGCCTGGAAGAGCAGCACCTGATGCTGTCCCGGGTCGGCAACGTAGGCGTTGCCCAGCGAGTCGCCGGCAACCTGCGCCGGCTGCGTCAGGCTGGTCGCGAGCGGCGTCTGCATCACAGGAGAGAGCAGCGCTGCCGCCGGTCCCTGGCCAATGCCCTGAAGGTATGCGGTGCTTCCGCCAATGCTGTTGCTGTTGTTGTCGAGCAGAGAGATCTGGCCCTGCACATTGCCGACAGAGTTGGTCCCCGACGGATCAAGCGAGACCCAGTACTGGCAGCTCGAGTACGCGTTGAAGGTCGTGTTCCCAGTGCCAAGACATGGGACAGCGGGTGTTGTTCCGTTCGGCGGTGGATACGGATTCGTGGTGGAGGCAACGAAATCGCCGCCTCCGTTAGGCTGCGTGAGCGCCACGCCGCTCGGAGTCACCGTTCCGCTGAAGGTAAAGAACACCAGGCCCGGTGTTCCCGCCGTTCCCACCGGCGTCGATCCCAGGTTCGCCGCTCCCGGCTGCCACACCACAAAATTTCCTGTACCCGGAATCTGGCCTGAACCAGCGGGCGACCAGTTGTTCACCGACCCGGTTGGAAGCCAGATGAAGCCGCGATAGTCGATCGCGGGATTCGCATTCACCGCGACCGGCGCCAGGTACTCCGCGTGCTCAAAGTTAAAACTCGTAGCCGTAACACCAATCGGGCTTCCGCTCTCGTTCGGGATCATCAGCAGGCCGTTTCGGGTGCCGCTGTAGCTGTCGCTCGCATCGCCGACGTAGAGATTTCCGGCAGCGTCATGCGTAATGCCGTTGAACTTCTCTGAGTTGCCGGGGTCGATGCGCTGCAGCACCGACTCGTTTCCGGAGATGCATGCCGTATCCGGAGTTGAGGTCCCGGCCTTCATCGCCGCTACGCAACTCGCATACGCGCTCGCCGGAACGAAGAAGATGCCGGTCGCGCGGTTCGAGGAGGTGACGTACGGATTTTCGATGAAGTAGAGGTTGCCGTTGACGTCGAGGTCCATCGGCATCACCTTCGCTGTCAGCCCGGTGAACAGGTACTGGTATTCGGACTGCCCGGACTTCGGTCCTGAAGGAAAGTTCGTGATCGTTCCGTCGGCATTCACCGGGACCATCACTATCGCGTTGGCCGTCTCCTCGGAGACAAACAGCAGACCGCTGCCGTCCCTGGCCGGACTGTCGAGGAATGCGATGCCCAGAGTGCCCGCGCCCCCGAAGCCGGCTGCAAGCTGCGGAAACCAGTTGCTTCCGCTCGCCGAGAAATTCCACGTGCCCTTGGACGAGTCGTAAGGAACACGGTAGATGTGCTGGCTTCCGCTGTAGCGGTCCGTAATGTAGAGGGTCCCCTTGGCGTCCATCGTCATGCCCTCGTTCCAGTACGTACCGGAGGAGTCGATCTGCGCTGCGATCGTCTGGAAGGCCGTGGATCCCTGCTTCAACTGATAGAGAGATCCATACCCGCCGCCGCCGCAGACATCCAGCATCACCGTGTCTCCGTTGGGCGCGTTGATGATCTTGTAGACCTGGCAGGATCCGGACACGTTCAGAGGCAGCGGAATGACGGAGCCGGTCGAGACCAGTTCCTTCTGCGCCCCGGCGGCGCCGCTGAGAGAGAACATCCCGAGCGCAATCACTAACCCGGCGCCCAGAAGCCCCCGGAGATTCGCTGCAGACTCGATGGCCATAAGACCCCTCCAAAATCTGAATCAATCCCTTTCGATCTCTACGCGCGGCTCTTGAGCCTCACGCAGTTTTCATACCAGGCGCGGCCGCCAGCAGTCGCTCAGAACGTAAATTTCGCGCCCAACTCGATGAGCCGTGATCCGTACTTGATGTTCGCGAGGCCGAAGCTCGGAGCCCTGAGCTGCGTTGCTGTCAGCGGTTGACCGGCAACCGCGAAGTTGAGGTTGCCCATATTCAGGTTCGTGTTGTCGTTGTTGTTGAACGAGACCAGCGGATGGTTGAGGAAGTTGAACGCATCGGCGCGCAACTGCACGAGCCTTCCTTCACCCACGCCGAAGGTCTTGATCACCGACAGGTTGCTCTGCTGGTACCCAGGACCATGAATGTACGGAAGCCGGTACACGCCCTGGCCGCTGGGATTCGTCGAAAGTGCATTCGGTCCGCTTGTGGGGCTGCCCGGCAGAGGCACACCGAAGCACGTCGGGTTGATGTACTGGTGCTCTTTGCCTCCGCCCGCCGGATTGCAGTGGAGCGTCGGCATCAGCAGATAATCCGGCGTGCCCAGCCACACCGTCGGGCTCATGTTGGTTACACAGAACCGATTGCCGTTCTTATCCGGCGGAATGTTGTACTGTTGCACGCAGACCGGAGTAATCGACGTCGAGGTGGCCTGCTGCACCGTGTACACCTGCTGTACCTGCAACGATCCGTACCCGAAGCCGAAGTTCTCGCCCTGCCCGGAGGGAATATCGATGCCGCTCTGAAAGAGCTCGATGCCGGATACCTGCCATCCGTTCGCGGCCTGCTTGAGCAGCTTGTTGCCGCCTCTATAGCGCTTGCCGAAATCGACCGCGTAGTGCACGTTGAAAACGTTCGTGCGATCGTACGGCACGGGGTTATAGTCGTTGCGCAGGTTCACCGGATCGACGATCTGGTTGTTGTAGGAGGCCGCGGTCGCCAGCGTCTTCGAGAAGGTGTAGTTCGCCCCGAACTGCAGCCATCCGGCCGACTTGTTCCAGCTTGTCTGCAGTCCGTTGTAGCTGCCGTAGAAATTGTGATTCAGCATGTAGATGTGCTGATAGAACGGATACGGCCGGAAGTAGTCCTGTGCCGCCGTCGTAAGCGCGCCAATACTGACGGCGCTCAAACTTCCAGGCAGGTTGCAGAGGCAGAAACCGTTCGTCGACTGGTCGCCGAACATGTAGCCCGCCGGAATCAGGTTCTTGTCGGAGGCCTCGTTGTAGCTGCTGCCCTGGTTGAAGGAGCTGAGGTGCTGCATCGTCGTGCCTACATAGGCAACCTCCACCAGCGAGTTCGCAAAGACGCCCTTGAATCTCGTCACATTAATACGTTGTGAGATCGTGCCGTTGTACTGATAGATCACCGGCCGCTCGGTGTCGGTCGTCGAGAGCACATTGACGTTGAAGTCCGAAGGATTGATCGGCGACTGCTGGTCGACACCGTCGAAGTTCCACTGCTGTTGCAGGTAGGTCGTCTTGTATCCCTGCGCAGTCGCCGCAGCCGCCGCGTACGGCGCAAACTCCTCCTGATGGCGGTAGACGCCCCAGCCGCCATGCAGCACCGTATTGCCATGGCCCAGGATGTCCCACGCCATGCCCACGCGCGGCGAGAAATAAATGGACTGCGGGCTGTTCACCGAGTTCGAAATGGAGCTCTGCGTCCCGTGCCACACAATGCCGGGATAGTCGTTCGTCTGTGCGCACGAGACCGGCGATCCGATCGTCTCCGTGCATGCCTGCTTGTAGAGCGTGGGCGAGAAGGTTGCCAGGCCGTTGTTATGCTTGTCCGTCCAGGGTCCGAGGTGCTCGATGCGCGCACCCAGCATCAGCGTCAGTTCATGCAGACCCCTCGCGTGGATCTTCCACTGATCGTTCACGAAGCCTGCCACCGTCGTATAGTGCATGTCGACGATCGGCGTGAAGTTTGTCTGCGTGAAGCTGTCCGGCGTGCCCAGGTACATCATCGCGACCGGGTTGATGCACGAGCCCAGGTACGCCGCGCCCGATGTGCGGCTCGTTCCCGTGGACTGCGGATTCTGGCAGGCGATGAACTGCGCGTTTGTGAACGGTCCCTGCGGATTGCCGTTGTACTCGTAGAAGGAGTTGCCCGGATTAAACGAGTACTGGCCCTGCGGGTAGCCGCCTTGTCCCGTCCCGTTGATCGTTCCTTCTTCGAAGTAGAAACCAAACTGGAAGAAATGCGCTCCCTTGGTCCAGCTCAGAACCTCCTGCGCATCGGGCACGACCTTCTTCACATGAATCTGGTTGTTGTAGAAGCCGCCGGGCATCAGCACATTCGGATATCCGAGGTTGCTGTAATCCGTCAGCGACGGCACCGAGTAATCACCGGCGTTCTTGTACTCGCCCAGGTAGTTGAAGTTCCCATTGCCGCCGTTGTAGGCGTTCATGGTGAAGCGCGAAACCGCAGCCGGATTGCCCATATTGCCGGGATCGCTGATAAAGGACATTGCACCTGTCAGCTCGTTCGTCAGCGAGGAGTTGAAGGTGTGGGTGTAGGTGATCGAGCCGATGTTCGATATGTCACCGGTGGTTACGCCGCCCGGATACAGCACCGAATTGCTGGGGATATAGTTCAGGTTCACCGGCTGATCGGTAATCTGCGACTGCCGCCCGTAGGCGGCGTAAAGACTGTTGCGGTTGTCGATCGTGTAGTCCAGGCGCGCGTGAAGAATGGGTCCGTTCTGCGTCACAACCACGGGCTGAATGTAGTTGTAGCCCGACACATTGTGAAATGGATCCGCGTTCGGCGGCGGCAGCCAGTTCACCAGCGCAACTCCGCCGGCATTGCCATACGGCCTCACATTGCCGTCGACAACCATGTTGCCGTTGGAAAGATAATTCTCGGCATAGCACATCGGCTGAATCGCGTTTGGATTCAGAAGACCGTCGGGCCGCGCGCCGCACAGCTGCGCGTTCAGATTCCCCACGCTGAAGTCCCCGGAACGCTCCGCCAGTGTCGGCACCCAGGAGTCCAGCGTCGTCGGCGAGAACCTCTGCCTCAGATACTCGAAGCCGAAGAAGAAGAAGAGCTTGTTGTTATCGCGCCCGAAACGAGTGCCGGGAATCCAGAGCGGTCCCCCAAACGTTCCGCCCGGATAATAATAGGTTCCATCCGGGCGCGTCTGTTGCAGGTAATTGTTGTCCCAGTCATTGGCATTCATCACGGTGTTGCGCGCGCGGAAGTACACGCTGCCGTGATACGACGTCGTTCCATGCTTGGTCGTCGCGTTGAAGACCGCCGGCCCCTTGGCATTCACCGCGCTGAAGGTCGAGGTTGAGACCTTCGCACTCTCGATCATGTCCGGGTTCACCGTCTGCACGGTATTCGTAAGGTTCGAGATGTCTGTCAGCGAAATACCGTCCAGCACCGTCGCCAGGCCGGTCGGTCCGGCGCCGTTGGACGAGAATCCGCCCGTGATGCCGTTGTTCAAACCGACCGCAGCCGTGTTCGCGCTCGGCTGGTTGTTCACACCCGGGCTGATCACCGAAAAGCCAGGCAGCGTCTCGATGAGCTCGGTCGCGTCGCGGCCGACAATGGCCAACGTCTCCAGGTCCTTCGACGTAAGAACGTCGCTGCGCTCCGGCGTGTCCAGCGGCTTCACCGCTTGGCTCTCCGTGGCCTCGACGGTCACCTCCGCGGTCGCCTCGCCGACCTGCAGCTTGATATCGCTGAACGCCACACGGTCGCCCGGCCGGACTGGAAACGGCTTCGACTCCCAGCTCTTGAAGCCCTGCATCGAGACCTTCACCTGGTAGCGCACGTCCGAGGTCACCGACGGAATCGTGAACTCACCCGAGCCATTGCCCACGGTCTTGCGTTCCGACTTGTTCTGCAGGTTCGTCAGGATGACGGTTGCGTGCGGAATCGCCGCGCCCGTCGCATCCTGCACGGTGCCCGACACGCTTCCGGTCGTCTCCTGCGCCATCACGGGTGATTGCCACAGCAGCAGACCCGCCATCAAGAACATCATCAGAGCGGCTGCCGGCCTGATCCTGGGAAATGACGTCATCGTAACAACCTCCCGTTGGTTTCCTTCCGTTGGGCCCGGCTGTACTCCGCTCTACACGAGCGCCACTCGCAGCCTTGCAGCCTCTCTTGCCAGGTACCTCAATCTGTTCTTCTGCTGCGCCTTATCCGCCCCGGATCCCGCACGGCAAACCGCTGCTTCCTCCCCACGGAAGCACTTAATTCCACACCGGCACGGCGCCGGATCACAACGCCGCCTGTCTCTGATCCAGAGCTTGGACGATATCGATATCATGAAGGCACCAGCCTTGATATAGAAGCGCCCTGAGCCTGTCAAGAAAAATTGTGCTATATGGGCTAAAAAATCGATTCAGATGCAATTCCCAGTGAAGCGCCGCCCACCCGGCAACAGCAGTGCACACGCCCGCGTAACGAGCCGTTATTCCCACGCTGGATACTTTTCCTGCCCGCAAAAGACGTGCTCTCCCATCCGGCCGATTACATCCTCCATCGCAATCCCCTGTGTGCGTGATACGTTTATGACCGTCCGCAACCCAGCCCCAACCAGACTTGTGAGAGGCCCGAAAGACTCGATGAAGCTGGAACCCTTCGCTCCCCGCTCCGCTGCTCTGCTCGCCTGCCTTCTCCTTCTCCCCGTCACCGTCACCCCACGCGCAGCCGCGCAGTCTGCAGCGGCGACCCCAGCCTACGGCCCCTACAACGTGCACTCCATCGCCGGCGGAATCGGCGTGACCAAACAACTCGCCCCGCACGATCCGCTCGCCCTCTCCGGCTCCGGCTGGTCACTTACCCTCTGGGTCAGGCCCGACGCCGCCGGCCAAACGACTCTGCTTGCAGGCGTTGGCCAGCCGCTTGAAACCTTTCCGCGCTTTCTCGGCCTGCGCGACGGCAAACCTATCTTCTGGGCCGGCGACGAACACATCCTCGAAACCTCAACTGCGCTCGCTCCCGACACCTGGCACTCGCTCGCCGTCTTCGCCGACGGCCCGGACACCCACCTGCTCGTCGACGGCGCGGACGTCGCCCATGCCTCGCTCCCCATCGGCCCTTCCACACCCGAACTTCAGATCGCGCCGATAGTTACACCCACCTCTGACTTCCATCACTTCAGCGGCCTGCTCGCGATCGTCAGCTTGGCGCGCGGCCTCTCGCCTGAAGAGCGGCAATCGCTCGCGCACGCGCCCGCCAACCTCGACAACCTCGCCTTCGACGACGCCTCCAAGCCCTGGCCCGTACAGACCCGCCAGTGGATCGGCTACCGCTCGCCGCAGGA
>DATNGO010000079.1:0-3377 GCA_035605855.1 Acidobacteriaceae bacterium
GCTCCGGCAGGATCCAGCCCTGGATGGAGCACAGCAGGAGCGCGTCGCAGACTGGCTGCGGGCCGCCGCCCATCAGCTCATCTCCTACGAGAAGCCGGGCGCGCTCGGCAACAATCACCACTACTGGCGCGCCCTCGCGGCCACGTCCATTGGCGTGCTATCCAACGACAACGAGCTCTTCCGCTTCGGCGTCAACACCTTCAAGCAAGCTGTGGGCCAGGAAGACTCGAACGGCGCCTTCCCGCTCGAGATGGCGCGTCACGAGAACGCCATTCACTATCAGTCCTTCGCGCTGCAGCCACTCATCATGATCGCCGAGTTCGCCGAGCGCCAGAACGTCGACCTCTATGCCTACACCGACCACGGCCGCACGATTCGCAACGCCGTCACCTTCCTCGGCCACGCCATCGCCGATCCCGGCATTGTCAAGCAGTACACCAGTGATGAGCAGAAGACGAACTTTAGTGCCGGCGACGTCGCCGAACTCGAGTTCTACTTCGCACGCTTCGGCGCCGAGAGCGCCCCCAACTCGCTTCGGAACCTTCTCCATAATCCTGCGACAGCAACACGCGTCGGAGGCAACACGACCGTGCTCGCCGGGAAGTAGCTGACAAGATCAACCGCGCAATAGAAAGCGGCGCGGAGGACAGAACATCTTTCCTCTGCGCCGCTTGTTGCGCCCGCATCGCTATTGCAGGCTGGCTTGCACAGCCGCGGTCTGCCGGTCCCGGGCAAGCAATGTTTGCTTGCTGGGGTGACTCAGCACCGCGCACTGGCGGTTTTGCTACTCATCTCCTGTCGCTGCCGCTGCCGCCGCTCTTCGAGCTGCCGGTACTGCCGCTCTGCGATGAATGTGTTCCTTGCTGCGTGCCCGGTTGTTTGCCGGACTGTTGCGAAGTAGAGCCTCCCATACCGGAGGACTGCGTGCGGTTCGGGTCCTGGTTGTGCTTGTTCTTTTCTTGCTCCATGTTCTGATCGTGTGGTGCCATAGCATGTACTCCTCTTCGGCTTTCGTACGGGCCCCATCGCCCGCACTACTATGACAGCCGCTCCCCGAGACGGCGTTGCCCGCATTTCCACTGGCGATTTTCCACCTCACGCACTCTCTTTGCAAGTCTCGAAATATCACTAACGGCCGTATCTTCTTCGAGCGATCTTTCCCTCTTTTATCGCTGATGTTGATAGCACGCGCGTTAGCTCGCGTATGCTTTTTTCACCGTTCGCATGCCAGAGCTCCCTGACATCACGGCCTATCTCACCGCGCTGACGCCGCGCATCGTCGGGCAGCCCCTCGAGCAACTCCGCATTGCGAGCCCGTTGCTGCTGCGCACAGCGGTTCCACCGATTCACTCCATCGACGGCAAGGTCGTTCACAGCCTGCGCCGCCTCGGCAAACGCATCGTTTTTGTATTCGACTCCGACGCCAGCGGCGAGCAGCTTTTCCTCGTCCTGCACCTCATGATCGCCGGCCGTCTCCACTGGCGCGAACTGAAAGCAGGCGCTCGCCCCAAGCTGGGCGGCCGCAACAACCTCGCATCCTTCGACTTCCCCAACGGCTCACTCGTCCTCACCGAGGCCGGCGCCAAACGCCGCGCCTCGCTTCATCTCGTTCACGGCGAAGCCGCACTCGCCGCGCTCGACCCCGGCGGCCTCGACATCTTCTCGCTCCCGCTCGACGACTTCCGCGCTGCGCTCTCCGCCGAAAACCACACGCTCAAGCGCGCACTCACCGACCCGCGCGTGCTCTCCGGCATCGGCAACGCCTACTCCGACGAAATCCTGTGGGCCGCCAAACTGTCTCCACTCGCGCAGACCAAAAAGCTCACGCCCGACGAGTGGCAGCGCCTCTACACCGCGACGCGCGAAACGCTGCAAACCTGGATCGACCGCTTCAACGCCGAAGCCGCGAAGAACTTCCCCGAGAAGGTCACTGCCTTCCGCCCGGAGATGGCCGTGCACGGCCGCTACAACCTGCCCTGCCGGCGCTGCGGCACACCCGTCCAGCGCATCCGCTACGCGGACAACGAGACCAACTACTGCCCCACATGCCAGACCGGCGGCCGCGTCCTCGCCGACCGCTCGCTCTCCCGCCTCCTCGGCTCCGACTGGCCCCGCACCCTCGATGAACTCGAAGCGCTCAAGCGAAAGTAAAAGCAATTGCACTTCTGGAAATAGCGCTATTCGAAGTTCTTATCTAACTCACAATCGCCATCAACTCCGCTTATGCTCTCTTCCATGGCCACGAACAACAGCCGCGCCGTCTTCGATGCCACCGCCGCCACCTACGACCGTGACCGCATGAAGCTCATCCCCGGCCACGAAGCGTTCTACGCCGCCGCACTCGAACTCATCCCCACCGACGCCATGCACATCGTCGAGCTCGGCGCGGGCTCCGGCCTCTTCTCCGCCATGCTCCGCGCCGCCTTCCCGGAAGCGCGCCTCACGCTGATCGATTTCTCGGAGAACATGCTCGCACTCGCACGCCAGCGCCTCGGTCGCGATCCCCAGATATCCTTCTGGCTCGCCGACTACACCACTGAGCCGCTGCCACCGCACTCCGACGCCATCGTCTCCTCGCTCTCCATCCATCACCTCGAGGACCAGCGCAAACACGCTTTGCTGCAGCCCATCATCACCGCGCTCCGCCCCGGCGGCCTCTTCATCAACGCCGACCACATCGCCGGTCCCACGCCCGAGCTCGAAGAGATCTACCAGCTGCGCTGGCTCTCTGACGTCCGCGCAGAAGGTGCCACCGAACAGCAGATCGCCGACTCGCTCTTCCGCCAGCAGGAAGACCGCCGCACACCCGTCGCCACGCAACTCGCCTGGCTGCAAGAGGCCGGCTTCACCAACGTCGATTGCTGGTACAAACACTCCAGCTTCGCGGTCATGAGCGGCACGCGGCCCTGGCCCGCATCCTCAACCCCGCGCGGGCGTCTAATCTATTGAAAGACAGCAGAGCTGAATCTATTGAAAGACAGCAGAGCTGAGGAATAAAGAAGCCCGAGGCGACCGCGCTCATGAAGCTCACCCGCTACACAAAATTCACCGGCGACCTCTCCACGAGCTTCGATCTCGAAGACTTGCTGGAGGCGCTGTCGGATTTTTTCCTCGACTCCGGCTTCGATGATCCCTGGTCGCAGTTTCAAAACTCTTCCGACTCCATGGAAGATCTGCGCGAAGCCATCCGCCAGGCCCTCGACTCCGGTGAGCTGCTCGACGAGGACGCGCAGGAAAAATACGAAGAGCTCCCCGAAGAAGGCAAGCAGGAGCTCGTCGAAAAGATCATTCAGCGCATGAAGGACGAGGCGTTCCTGAACGCCGAGTCACCCGAAGACGCCCAGGGCCAGGGCGAGCAGGGCGATGGCAACGCCGAG
>DATNGO010000080.1:0-55375 GCA_035605855.1 Acidobacteriaceae bacterium
TTGAGGCGGAGGGGAAGGCCGACGGTGCCGAGGCCGCGGTTGACGTAGAGCTCCATGTCGCCGAAGCGGAAGGAGCCTTCGATGTACTTCTTGCCCATGGGCGGGAGGATGAGCGGGCCGAGGATGGGCAGGCGGACCTGGCCGCCGTGGGTGTGGCCGGAGAGCATGGCGTCGATCCAGGGGAAGCGGGGATGGCGGATGACGTGGTCGACGAAGTCGGGCTCGTGGCACATGAGGATGACGGGGGCGCTGGGAGCGTCGGGGACGGCGAGGTTGAGATCGGGGTCGCGGGTGCCGGCGTCGTCGGCGCCGCAGAGCCAGAAGTAGTCGGAGCCACGCTGGATGGGGATGTAGCTGTCGATGAGCATGGGCGTGCCGTGGGACGCGAGGGGGGCGATGACGTGGCCGGCCCCGACACCGACGTCGTGGTTGCCGAGGCAGGCGTAGCGCTGCGGCGCCTTGAGGCCTTCGAGGACCTCGGCGGCGACGCCGGCGGCGCGCCAGGCGTACTTGTCGGAGGCGGGACCGCGGCTGACGAAGTCTCCGGTGATGAGGACGAGGTCGGGGTTGAGCTGGTTGGTGAGGTCGACGGCATGGCGGAGGAACCAGGCCTCGGTGTACTCCTCGAGGTGGATGTCGGAGAGCTGGACGAATCGGAATCCGACAAAGGCGTCGGGGAGCTCGCGGATCCTGAGCGTACGCTCGGTGATCTCGATCTCGTGGCGCGCGTGGGTACCGCCGTAGGCGGCGAGGGTGAGCCCGGCGGCGGACGCCCCGACGAGGAAGCTGCGACGGGTGATGGTCCGCGCGCTAAGGTAACGATCTCCCGAAGAAACGACGGGCATAGTTCATGATACCGAGGGTTAGACGATGGTGCGAACGTGCGGGGTAGGAGCCCATTGTCCCAGCGATTCAAGCTTCCACCCAGGGAACGAGTTCCCTGGGGACCCCGGGCTCGCCGGGGTGCCCGGGTAGAATCGGTTAGATGCAGCATGGACTGAGACGGAAGGCAGCGCTGGAGGCGGCGAGGGGTGCGGGGGCGGGTTCCCTGGTGGTGACGCATCTGCCGGATGTGCGCTGGTTGAGCGGATTTACGGGCTCGAGCGGCGCTGTTGCCCTGGGGCGCGATGGGGCTGCGTTGTTCACGGACGGGCGATACACGACGCAGGCGAAGGCCGAGGCGGCGGGGCTGCGGGTGGTGATCGGGAAGGGCTCGCCGGGCGCGCAGGCTGGGGCATGGCTCGCGGAACGCGGGGCCGGCGCCAGAAATGCGCGCTGCGGGTTCGACGCAGTGAATACGACGGTCGCGGGGCTGGAGGCGATGCGGAAGGCCTTGCCGGCGGGACAGCGGCGGAGTTTTTTCGTCGCGACGCAGGGGTTGGTGGCGAGACTGCGCGAGATCAAGGACGCGGACGAGATTGCAAAGATGCGCAGGGCCGCGGCGCTGGGCTGCAGGTTGTTCGAGGGCGTGCTTCCGAACCTGAGCGCGGGCGAGCGGGAGAGCGAGATTGCGCTGGCGATGGAAGTGGAGGCGCGGCGCGCAGGCGCGGAGGCGATGAGCTTCGAGACGATCGTGGCCAGTGGGAAACGGAGTGCGTTACCGCATGGGCGGGCGAGTGCGGCGAAGCTGCCGCGGCGCGGATTCGTGACGCTGGATTTTGGAGTGGTGCTGGATGGCTACTGCTCGGACATGACGCGGACTGTCCACCTGGGCAAGGCCACGGCGCGGGAGTGGGACGTGTATCATTCGGTGCTGGAAGCGCAGCAGGCGGGGGTGGCGGCCGTGCGGCCGGACGCCCGATGCGGCGATGTGGACGAGGCCGCGCGTTCGGTGCTGCGCAAGGCAAAGCTGGAGCGATGGTTTACGCACTCCACCGGGCATGGTGTCGGGCTGGAGATACATGAGGGGCCGCGGATTGCGGGGCGGGTTGCAGGGCGGATTGCAGGGAAAGAGGAGCAAGTGCTGGAACCGGGGATGGTGGTTACGATTGAACCGGGAGTTTATCTGCCGGGTGAGTTTGGAGTTCGCATCGAAGATATGGTGCTGGTGACGGAACGCGGTCACGAGGTGCTGACGAAGGCGAGCCCGAAGGTCTGGGTGGAGTTGTAAGGCGGAGTGAAGAAGTCAGGGAGTCAGTAAGTCAGGGAGTCAGGAGTTTCTGGATGGCAGCAGAAGATCTGCAACAGCTGCGGGAGCTGGTTGAGTTTTTGAAGGCGAATGGCATCGCCGAGTTTGATATGGAGCGGGCGGATCTGAAGGTCCGGCTGAAGTTTGCCGGACTGCAGCCTCCGGCTGCGCCGGCCATGGACCTGTCACAGCTGGCGAGCGCGATTGCGGCGCAGAGTGCGGCAGCTCCGGCGGCTGCGACGCAGGCCCCGGTTGCGGTTCCTGCGACGTTGCCGGGAGCGACCCCTGTAGCTTCGGCGGCGGCGGCGGTGGAGGCTGGGCCGGAAGCGGGAGCGCATATTGTGAAGTCTCCGATTGTGGGGACGTTCTACGATGCGCCGTCGCCGGATTCGGATTCGTTTGTGAAGGTGGGCGATTCCGTGTCCAACGGGCAGGTGCTTTGCATCGTCGAGGCGATGAAGCTGATGAACGAGATTGAAGCGGATGCCGCGGGGGAGATTGTGAAGGTCTATGTGAAGACCGGCCAGCCGGTGGAGTATGGGCAGCCGCTGTTTGCGATCAAGTAGACGTGCTGGTGCTGAAGAAAGCAGATTCCTCGGCTGTTGCCTCGGAATGACAACAAGAAGAACAACGGCAAAGGCAGGCGATGTTTCGTAAGGTACTGATTGCCAATCGAGGTGAGATTGCGCTGCGCGTGATTTCGGCGTGCAAGGAGATGGGGATCCGTACGGTCGCGGTGTATTCGGAAGCGGACCGGAACAGCCTGCATGTGAAGTTTGCGGATGAGGCGATCTGTATTGGGCCGCCGCCGTCGAAGGACAGCTACCTGAATGTGCCGGCGGTGATCTCGGCGGCGGAGATTGCGGGAGCGGATGCGGTGCATCCGGGGTATGGGTTGCTGAGCGAGAATGCAAACTTCGCGGAGGTTTGCCGGGCGTCGAACATCAAATTCATCGGGCCGCCGCCGGAGGTGACGCGCATGATGGGCGAGAAGTCCACGGCGCGGCAGACGATGAAGGCGGCGAAGGTGCCGATCCTGCCGGGAAGCGATGGCGTGCTGGAGAACGAGGAGGCCGCGCTGGTGTGCGCGGAGAAGATTCGCTATCCCATCATCCTGAAGGCGGTGGCCGGCGGCGGCGGACGCGGCATGCGGATTGTGCGTACGAAGGAGGAGCTGCCGGCGCTATTCCAGCAGGCTTCGACCGAGGCGTTGAATGCGTTCAGCAATGGCGCTCTGTATATGGAGAAGTTCATTGAGCGGCCGCGGCACATCGAGTTCCAGGTGCTGGCGGATGAGCACGGCAACGTGATGAGCCTGGGGGAGCGCGAGTGCTCGATTCAGCGGAGACACCAGAAGCTGATTGAAGAGGCGCCGAGTTTGCAGGTGACGCCGAAGCTGCGCGAGAAGCTGGGCAAGACGATCGAGCGGTCGCTCAGGGATATCGGGTACTGGAACGCGGGGACGATCGAGTTCCTGATGGATGAGGATGGAGAGATCTACTTCATCGAGATGAATACACGCATCCAGGTGGAACACTGCGTGACGGAGATGGTCACGGGCGTGGACCTGGTGAAGGCGCAGCTAAGGATTGCAGCCGGCGAGCGGCTGAAGGATATTGTGCCGGAGGTGCCGGAGATTCGCGGGCATGCGATCGAGTGCCGCATCAATGCGGAGCATGCGGAGAAGTTCACGCCGAGCCCGGGCAAGATTACGGTGTACAACCTGCCGGGCGGCAACGGGGTGCGCGTGGATACGGCGCAGTATGCCGAGGGCGTGGTGCCGCAGTACTACGACTCGCTGATCGCGAAGCTGATCTGCCATGGAGCGAACCGCGAAGAGGCGATGAACAAGATGCAGCGGGCGCTGAGCCAGTTTGTGGTGGAAGGAATTCACACGTCGATTCCGCTGCACGAGAAAATCTTTGCCGACGAGGAGTTTCGGCGCGGGGAGTTTGACACGAAGTTTATGGAGCGGTTTTTGGAGCGGCAGAAGGGGAAGGGCAGGGATTAGGGAACAGGGATTAGGGAACAGGGATTAGGGATCAGGGATTAGGGAACAGGGATCAGGGATTAAAAGGCCCGGTGGGGGCCGGGCTTTTGTGTTGCTGATTGTGAGTGCCTAAGCTTCGTTGATGTCGGTGGGGTTGCGGACGATGAGGTGATCGACGGTGAGCTCGTCGACGTGAAGCTTTTCAAACTGGCCGAGCTTCAGCTTGAGTTTGCCGATGGCGATCCTGCCGACGGCGAGAGTGCCGATGGCCGCGGCTCCGAAGGCGATGGCGCCGATAGCCAGAGAGCCTCCAGCAGCGGCGCCGAATTTGACGAGGGTTCCTGTGCGTGGGCGAAGTCTCATGCGGGGATTGTAGAACGGGTGTGTCGCCCGCGGATTTTGCAGGATAGCCTTGAGGGGATGAGCGAGGGATTTCCGAGGCTGTATGCGATTGTGGACCGCCGAACGCTGGATACGCGTGGGATTGGCGTGCGCGAGTTTGCGCGGGAGTTGCGTGCGGCGGGCGTGCGGCTGGTGCAGTATCGCGACAAGGCGAAAGGATCCTCCACCCCAGCGAACGGGTTCGCCGGGGACTCCGGGCCACAGGAGATTCTGCGTGCGGCGAACGAGATCGATGAGGCGTTCAAGGGTGCGGAGGTGACGCGGATCATGAATGATCGCGCGGACCTGGCGGTGCTGGCGGGGTGGGATGGTGTGCATGTGGGGCAGGGGGATTTGGGGGTGGAGGCGGCGCGAAGAGTGTTGGAGCCCACCTTAGCGACGATGAACCACCCCAGCGATCAAGCTCGCCGGGGACCCCGGCCACCGTCGCGAAGATGGGGCACCCGGAGTGGTGGGATGGTGGGGATCTCGACGCATAATGAGGAGCAGGTGAGAGCGGCGGTCGAGCCCATGTCTCAGAATCGAGACATGGGGCACCCGGATTCGTGGCCGGACTATGTGGCTGTGGGGCCGGTGTTTCAGACGGTGTCGAAGGCGAATGCGGAGCCGGTGGTGGGACTGGCGATGGTGCGGCGGGCGAGGGCGCTGACGGAGCTGCCGGTGGTGGCAATCGGGGGGATTACGCTGGCGAATGCGCGCAGCGTGATCGAGGCCGGAGCGGATGCGGTGGCGGTGATCGGCGGGCTGTTGGTGAAGGGCCGGAAGGTGAGTGAGGTCGCGCGGGACTTTCTCGAAGTTTTGGGATAGTGTTTCGGGAAGTGACTCCAGAGACATCAGTGGCGCCGGGGCAGGCAGCAGGTTCATCGTCTGCAGTTGGGGCTGACAGCCAGAAGGGCGCGGGTGGCGGTCGTGCCCCGGTTCCGCACTTTGTGCAGGGGCTGGGGCTGTTTTCGGCGACGGCGATTGTGATGGGCTCGATGATCGGGTCGGGCATTTTTATTGTGCCGGCGGAGATGAGCCGGGTGGTGGGGTCGCCGGCGCTGTTGATTGCGGCATGGGTTGTGACGGCGGTGATGACGGTGATCGGCGCGCTGAGCTACGGCGAGCTGGCCGGCATGATGCCGAAGGCCGGCGGGCAGTATGTGTATCTGCGCGAGAGCCTGGGGCCGCTGTGGGGATTTCTGTACGGGTGGACGCTGTTCACGGTGATCCAGACGGGAACGATTGCGGCGGTGGGCGTGGCGTTCGGGAAGTTTCTCGGCGTGTTCTTTCCGAGCGTCAGCCAGACGAACTGGATCGTGCACGTGGGTTCGGGAAATATTGGCCTGAGCACGGCGAATCTTGTGGCGATTGTCGTGATCGTGTTTCTGACGTTCACGAATACGCGCGGCGTAAAGACGGGCGCGGCGGTGCAGAACGTGTTCACGACGACGAAGGTGCTGGCGCTGCTGGGCGTGATCGCAGTGGGGCTGATTGCGAAGAATGCGGTGGCGCATGCGGCGAACTTCGGCCCTGCGTGGCACAGCTTCTGGGCTGGAGCTCACTGGGGGACGCCACACGTCATAGGGGTGGGGTCGTTTCTGGGGATGGGCGGCGGGACGGCTGTCGTTGGAGCGGTGACGGTGGTTGCGGTGGTTCAGGTGGGCAGCCTGTTTTCAAGCGACGCGTGGAACAACGTTACGTTCACCGCGGGCGAGGTGCGGAACCCGAAGAGGAATCTGCCGCTGTCGCTGGCGATTGGAACCGGCGCGGTGAGCCTTCTGTATATCGCGTGCAACCTTGTGTATCTGAGCGTGCTGCCGATGAGCGGGATCGCGGGCGCACCGCAGGATCGCGTGGCGACGGCGGTGATGCAGACGGCGTTCGGGCCGGTGGGTGCGAAGCTGATGGCGGCGGCGATCCTGGTGAGCACCTTTGGGTGCGTGAACGGGATGGTGCTGGCGGGGGCGCGCGTGTACTACGCGATGAGCTGCGATGGCCTGTTCTTTAAGAGCACAGGGAAGCTGGATAGCAAGGGCGTGCCGAAGAACTCACTGTGGATCCAGTGTGCGTGGACGTGTCTGCTGTGTCTGAGCGGGCAGTATGGGAATCTGCTGGATTATGTAATTCTTGCGGCGCTGGTGTTTTATGTGCTGACGATCCTGGGGTTGTTTGTGCTGCGGCGGAAGCAGCCGGAGGCGGCAAGACCGTACAGGGCATTCGGGTACCCAGTGCTGCCAGGGCTGTATATCGTCATGGCAGTGTGGATTTGTGGTGTACTGTTGCGATACAAACCTCAGTACACCTGGCCGGGGTTGATTCTGGTGCTGACTGGGGTGCCTGTGTACCTCGTGTGGAGACGGGTGGGGAGTAGGGAAACAGGGATTAGGGATTAGGGATCAGGGATTAGGGATTAGGGCAGGGAACAGGGATTAGGGATCAGGGATCAGGAGAAACGAAAAAGTATGGCGAATTTGTTGGCGGTCAAGCCGCTGAAGGCCTTGATGCATGAGGCGGAGAGCGAGAGCAGCGGCGGACTGAAACGTGCACTCGGTCCAGTGAACCTGATCACGCTGGGAATTGGCGCGATCATCGGGGCGGGCATCTTCGTACTGACGGGAACGGCGGCGGCGCAGTTTGCCGGGCCGGCGATTGTGCTCTCGTTCGTGGTGGCGGGCATCGGCTGCGTGTTTGCGGGTCTCTGCTATGCGGAATTTGCGGCGATGATCCCGATTGCGGGCTCGGCGTACACGTATGGCTATGCGACGCTGGGCGAGCTGACGGCGTGGATCATTGGCTGGGCGCTGTGCTTGGAATATGCGTTTGGCGCGGCGACGGTGGCCGTCGGGTGGAGCGGCTACATGAGCAGCCTGCTGGGATATTTCGGTATTCACATGCCGTTTAATCCGACGCCTTCGATCACGACGACGCTGTTCGGGCATGCGCTTTCGGCGAAGGTGGACATCTTCGCGTTTTGCGCGATTGTCGTAGTCACGTTTGTGCTGGTTGTGGGCGTGAAAGAGTCGGCGAACTTCAACAGCGCCGCGGTGATGATCAAAGTGTCGGTGGTGTTGTTCTTCATCGGCATCGCCACGATCTTTGCCTTTGGGCATCCGGCCCACATGACGGCGAACTGGCACCCGTTCATTCCGAAAAACCTTGGGCACTTCGGGCAGTACGGATGGTCGGGAATTATGCGAGGGGCGAGCGTCGTCTTTTTTGCGTACATCGGATTCGACGCCGTTTCGACGGCGGCCCAGGAGGCCAAGAATCCGCAGAAGGATATGCCCTTCGGCATCCTCGGCTCGCTGATTATCTGCACTGTGCTGTACATCATCGTGGCGGGACTGCTGACCGGGCTGAAGCCGTACGCGTCGCTGAACACGCCGGCTCCGGTGGCCGACGGCGCGGCGGCGATCGGGGCTACGTGGGGAGTTTGCCTGATCGATCTGGGCGCGATTGCCGGGCTGGCTTCGGTGATGCTGGTGATGATGCTTGGCCAGACTCGCGTGCTCTATACGATGTCGCGCGACGGCCTGCTGCCGAACTGGGTCGGCCAGATCCATCCGCGCTTCCGCACTCCCTGGCTGGTGACGATCGCAGTAGGGGTGCTGGTGGCGTTTCTGGCGGCGTTCTTCAACATCTCTTTCCTGGGCGAGCTGGTGAGCCTGGGTACGCTGCTGGCCTTCACCATCGTGTGCGTGGGGGTGTGGGTCATGCGGAAGAAGCAGCCGGATGCGGCGCGGCCGTTCCGCACGCCGTGGGTCCCGTTGGTGCCGATCCTGGGTATGGTTATCTCGCTGTCGCTGATGGTTTCATCAGATACACCGGCGAAGATCGGGTTTATCAGCTGGCTCATCGTCGGCCTGGTGATTTACTTCGGGTACTCGACGCGGCACAGCAAGGTGCAGCAAGCGCAGAGGGAGACGACGGCGGCGGCGGATTAGCGGCGGATCGATTTCAGTCCATGCAAGCAGAAACGCCCGGCGAGAGCTGGGCCTTCTCGTGTTCGTGAGACGGCGGAGGATACGTTCAGTTCTGAGGGGTGTGCGCCGGAGCGGCGGCAGGCGTGGTGGTGGTGTCCTGCGGATCGCCGTCTTTGCGGGCGCGGGTGTCGGGGGCAAGGGTGGTGGAGTCGGAGGGCCTGGTGGAATCAGACCGGGGAGAGTCGGATTTGTCAGGTTTGTCGGATTTGTCGGGCCTGTCGGATTTGTCGGATTTGGCGTCGGCGGAAGTGGAAGACGCTGCAGCAGGAGCAGAGGATGAACGCCGCGCGCGCGCTGTCGCTACCGGGCGGGGTGGGGGCGCGGGAGAGGGGATGTTGGCGGCGTTGACGGGGTTGGGGTCGTCGCGGAGCTTGAGAAAGAGGGTGCCGGCGGCGGCGGGGTGCGGGACGCTGAGTGTGGCGCCGGTGTAGCCATCGGGGACGCGCGAGGGGTTGTCGAAGGCGGGTGTGGGCGCGATGGCGTCGATGAGGTAAAGGCTGGAGCCGGAGAGGGTGCAGGAGGAGGCCGGGTCGGGGGGACACTGCAGGGTCGAGAGTTGCGGGAGGCGCACGAGGGTGCCGAGCGGCAGCCAGTCGCTGGAGGCGTCGTCTTCGGTGGTGTTGGCGGGGTTCGCGGTGGCGCCGTTATCGCCGCGCTTCCTGGGCGGCGGAAAGATGGCGCGGAGGTGCAGGGCACCGAAGGCACTGGGGCCGAAGGAGCGGAGGGGATCCAGGGTCGCGACGACGGTGTGGGGGTCCTGAAGGACGAGACCGCCAGAGGGCGCGAGCGTGAGGACGGAGCGGAGCGTGCCGTCGATGGTCTCGACCTCGACGCGGCCGGAGCGTGGGAAGGGCTGCGCGGTTTTGAGTGTGAAGGTGAGCGAAGCGGACAGGGGGAGGTCGTCGGCGCTGGAGAGCGTGATGGCGGGGGAGCCGGAGGGCTGGAAGCTCTTGCTGAGGAGTGTTACGGAGGGACGGGCCGCGGAAACGACGACGGGGACCGAGAGGGTGCGGCCGTCGTGGAGGGTAATTTTTGCGGTGAGGTGGTCGCCGACCTTAGTGGGCGGTGCGGGTGCGTCAGGCGGAAGCGAGAGACGGAGTGAGTTGGAGGTCTCGGCGGGCTCTGCGGCGTCACCGGCGGTGGGCGGCAGCGGACGGAAGTTGAGGTCGCCCAGGGCGAGGCGCTCGATCTGGTTGAGGCGGAGGCCGGTGAGCAGGATGGTGCGGTCGGCGGCGTGAAGCTCGGTCGAATCGATATGCGCGGGTTCGGCGAAGGTGCGGGCGGAGAGGTCGTCGGCCTTGGGCTGACCGTACTGCAGGATGGAGAGATGGAGGTCGCCGGGGGTGATGTCCTTCTCGAGCGGGAGGGTGAGCGCGAGCAGGTTGGGCTGCTCCGGGGTGGGCGCGGGCTTGAACGCGATGTTCTGCGGGCCGCTGGAGCCGCGGGGCTCCGCGGTGATGGTGTGGACGCAGGCCGAGCCGGTGGAACTGATGAAAAGCTGCGAGGATTTGCCGGCAATCAGCTGGGTGTCGGCACTGGCGTCGCCGGTGGCGATCTGCCAGTCGCCCCCGGGGAGTTGCTGCAGGGGAACGGTGGGGCCGGTGAAAGAGTCGAAGCCCCACTGGCCCTGGATGGTGCCGGTCAGCCGGATGGGTTCAGGTTGCGGTTTGGCGGGCTTGCTGTTTTTGCCGTCAGACGGCTTCTTCCCGGCCGGCCGGTCATGCAGGACGTCGTGGATGAGGACGTGATGTTCAGGGCTGCGCTGGAGGACAAGGCCGCCCTGGTAGGCGTCGGGGACGAGCGGGATGTCGGGCTCATGCGGAGAGCCGGGAGGCGTGTTGAGATGCAGGACGATGTCATGCGCGAGCGCGGTGGAGAAGACCAGCGGCGCGCCCTCGATGGGGAGGGTGACGGAGGGCTGGATGAGGCAGGCGACGTGCTTGGGGTCGGCGGGACGGAGGGGCGGCGAGGGTGAGGACTGGACAGCGGGAAGGCCGATGACCAGGACGGACTTGGGGTTGTGGAAGGAGGGCGGCGTGTTGAGGCGAAGGTTCATCGCGTCGTTCTGGGGGAAGGCGATGGCCGGGATGTACTGATATTGCGCGGTGTGGATGTTGGCCATTACGCGGACCAGGTCGACGACAGCGCCGACGTAGGCGGAGTAGAGACCGCCGCCGGCGAGTGCGGTGTAGCTGGCCGCAGCGATGAGGTCGGAGTTGGGTCCGTTGGAGAGCGCGGCGGCGATGGACTGGCCGTGGCCGTCGTCGAGCAGGGACTGGGAGCCGGTCTGGGTGAGACAGGTGAACTGCATGTCGACGGGCTGCTGGAAGCAGGCCTCGTTGGGCTTCAGGGCGAGGGTGCGGGCGAGCAGGTCGGAGTGCTTCTGAAGCTCGTTGGCGTCGGCGAGCGGGACGCGGCGGATGTCAGTGAGATATTTCTCGATGCGGGACTGCTCGAAGCCGGCCTCGGCAAGGTCCTGGGAGGCGCGGACGAATATGCCGGGGCGGCCGCGGACGGCGGACTTGAGGGTAGAGAAGTCGCCGCCGGTCTCAGGCGCGAGGAAGAGGACGGCCTGTTGGGCTTCCCTGGGGACGGTGACGAAGACACCCTCTTCGCGCACGTTTTTCTGCCAGGTCTCGATACGCGTGAACCAGTCCTCGGGCGGAGGGTTGGTGTTGCCGCGGAGGAAGACACAGATGAGGAGATACTTCACGGACTGCGTGGGTGGAAGGTCCGGATGCAGCCAGATGCGGTCGCCGGGCTGAAGGTTGGGGACCTCGGAGATCGGCAGGGTGACCCCGTTACGGGTGACGCGGACGTTGATGCGTGGACCGACGAGGTCGAACCGCGCATCGACGGCGAAGCTCGGCCGAAGGAAGCTGAGGAGAAGGGTGCAGAGAAAGAGCAGACGGGCGCGCTTCGCCATTCTTCAAGTTTAGATGCCTCCGATGCCAGCGGGTTAGCAAAGCGTCAGGCTGGGCATTTGAGTATGGCAGAAGATTTTTGCTTACTTACACTTGCCGTGGTGTTAGGATGCTGGCGTTTTCCCGGGAAAAGGAAATTCCGTGACGTGGCTTTGGCGAATTGAGTTCGGGGCCGTTGCGCTTTGCCTGTGTGCCGTGATCGTGCGCCTGATGGTGAGCGAGGCGGGCGCGCTGGTGCGGGAGTGTGCGCCGGAAGACTGGTTGCTGCTGGCAGGGTCGCTGGCGACTGCGGGACGGGTAGTCGTGATGCCGTGGGCCGGGCGGGTGGGGACGGGCTGGATATGGGTATTTGCGGTGACGTGTGCGGCACAGCTGGCGGTGAAGGGATTTCGGGCGACTCGAGTGGAGAACTGACGAGGAGGGACGATGACCTCTGCAACGGCTGCTTCGACCTTTACGGAGCGAGTGATCTACCTGCTGCTTCCGATCGGCATCGCGTTCATTGTGATCATGGGCGCGCTCTGCCTGATGCTCCTGATCAAGATGTGGAGGAACGAGATCAACCTCTGCAGCCTGCTGGAAGAGGCCAACGGGCAGGCGAGCATGTCCCGCTTCCAGTTGCTGATCTTCACGCTGGTGGTGGCGGTGGGTGTGTTTCTGTCGATCCTGCACACGCTGACGCTGCCGGATATTCCCAACAGCGTGCTCATCCTGCTGGGCATCAGCGCGAGCACGTATGCGGCGGGCAAGGGAATCACGTTCTCGCGGCCTGAGGGGCTGATGAGACAGCCGGGCGGATGTTCTGAGCCGGTCGCGCCGCCTGCGCCGCCACCACAACCTCCCGCGGTCGATCCTCAACAGCCTCATTAAGCGGGAGACGCGCGATGAGCCCGACGACGGAGACACAACCGAAAAAGAACCGTGTGGGAACGGTGGTGCGGACGCTGGCGCCTGCGGTTCCGCTGGGAATCGCGCTGCTGCATGGCGCAGTGACCGGGAGTCATAAGCGGCCGCATGTGCCCCCTCCGCCCGGCCAGCAACAGACTGAGACGACAACAGGGTCGTCGTTGAATGGTGCGGGCCCGAGCATGAGCGGGTGCGGGACGAATACGCCCTGCCCGATGTTGTCGAAGGGGCATCCGGTGGAGTGGTGGTTCGTGTTCAAGTTCAATGCGTCGAAGTTTCCCGGGTGCGGCGGCGGGGTCGTGACCTGTCCGTTTGGAGGCAAGGCGCAGAGCTATACGAATTTCGGCCAGCAGTACGCAGTGGCATCGAGTGATGCGCCGACGCTGGTGGACGGCGTGAAGGACTGTGTGGGCACAACCACGGATGATCCGGTGGGCGCGACGTTCGATGAGGTGTATGCAGGCAAATTCCAGTATGTGATCTGGAACGATCAGATGTATGGCGATCCGCCGATAGCAGGGTGTTCGGGAACGAGCTGCAGCGCGCCGTGGGGGCACTCGAAGGGCATGCTCGCGTGGAACGACCAGGGCGAAGGCTTCGTGATGCAGGTATCGACGCCCTCGTGGCCGGCGGCTGGGAGCGCGAATTTTCCGCGCAAGACAGACGGGAACACGCTGGGATGTGTGAAGGACAACGACGTGGAGGTGAGCCAGCACTTCTTTGCGCTGCGGCTGACGAAGAGCGATGTGATTCTGGTGCTCAAAGGACTGCAGAATGCGTCGGTGGTGACGGATGCAAAGAACCTGCAGGTGGTGAATAACGGCGGGCCGAGTGATGTGCAGGCGCTGGTGAGCGGGCTGGGCGCGAAGTCATCGAGTGAAGTGCTGGTGGAGGGAGATCTTTCAACGGGCGTGCACTTTATCTCCAAGCCGTCGGACATGAATGTGCCTCCCTGGCAGATGGTGTCGGCGCGGCTGGGCAGCGTGAACCTGCGTGCCGCGACGTGGTGGGCGAATCCGGCGATTCCGTCGACGACAGCGGACTCGACGATCACGTGCTGGGATGAGTCGCTGGGACGGCCGGGCGCGGTGGATATCGCGACCACGGGAAGCTGGAAGGGGACGGTGTTCGGATTGAAGGGCGGGCTCGGGACAAACTTCAATCACGCGAAGATAGGGGTGTCGACCAGCGGGACGAACCCCTATGCGATCTTCGGAGACGAGAACCAGCAGGGGACGCTGGATGGGAAATGCTCAAGCAGCCAGAATGGGCGCGGCGGGACGTTCTATGTGGTGACGAACGCGGCGCTGAATAAAAGTGTTGGCAATCTGATCGCGGGGGACAGCGCACCAGTGCAGTAAGGCGGGGGCGAGTTGAGCACAGAGAGGAATGAGCTGATCTATTTCAGCGGTGAGCTCTTTGGCCGCGGAACTGATTCCAGATGAGGTAAATCGCGGGGAGCGTCCAAAACAGTGGAAGCAGCCAGCTCTCATGCGGGTGGCGGCTGTGGTAGACCGTTACGCGAAGCCACCAAGCGGTGAGGACGGCGAGCATGATCAGAGACGAAATCAACTTCGCGCTGAGCGACTGTTGCCGCTGTTGTTGGAACCACTGGCGGCGCGCGGCCATGATGCCGGTGAGATCGTCTTGAGAGCTGCGCAGATCGCCGCGAGTGCGAAAACGGTGGAAGGTGGCAGCGATGAATTGAGCGGGGATGATGAGCAGGATGAGTCCGAAGAGGACCATGATCCAGCCGAACGATGCGAACGTCGCGATGCCGGCGCCGACGAGGATGGTGGTGAGCGCGCAGATTGCGACGAGAGCCGCGGCGTAGACGATGAGAACGAGAACGCCAAGCGAACGTTTTAATACGGTGGATTGCGGATCGCGGAGGGCGATGTTCGCCCAATGCAGAACGAAGAGCACGAGTGAACGCTGCTGAGGTCTGATGCGGCCTTGTGCGTGTATGGCGCATTGCCCGAAGCGCTGCAGAGTCTGTTCCCGTGGGTATGACCAACGGCCAGTAGTCCATTTCGCGCGGATGAGATATGACGCGACGAGTACGGGGAATGCGAGGACCACGGCGGCGCCAATGAGCCTGTAAAGGCGGTCGGTGATGTCGAGGCCAGAAGCGAAGGCGTGGCGGAGGATGACGAATCCTGAGGCTGCGAGCGCGAGAACGAAGCCGTAGAGGATGCAGACGATGGCCCATGCGCGGATTCGTCGCCACCGTGGGATGGGTGCTTGCGGTTCGGGGATAGTCGACGTGCTGGACATGGCTCCGCGCAATGATAACGCGGCCTAGTGCGCGGTCTTTGCTCCGCCGTGGCTGCGGCGGGTGCTGGGGGCGTCGGAGTAGACCATGCCGTCGCGGATGGAGATGATGCGGTGGGCGAAGTCGGCGATGTCGGGCTCGTGGGTGACCAGGACGATGGTGTTGCCGTGGGCGTGGAGATCGTCGAAGAGGGCCATGATCTCGATGGAGGTCTTGGAGTCGAGGTTTCCGGTGGGCTCGTCGGCGAGGATGATGGAGGGGTGGTTGACCAGCGCGCGGGCGATGGCGACGCGTTGGCGCTGACCGCCGGAGAGCTCGTTGGGTTTGTGGTTCATGCGCGAGGCGAGGCCGACCTGATCGAGAACCTCCCTGGCGCGGATGAGACGCTCGGCGGCAGGAGTGCCGTTGTAGATAAGCGGGAGCTCGACGTTGTGCAGTGAGGTGGCACGGGCGAGCAGGTTGAAGGTCTGGAAGACGAAGCCGATCTCCTTGTTGCGAATGCGGGCGAGCTCGTCGTCGTTGAGCGAGGAGACGTCGTGGCCGTTGAGGAAGTACTGTCCCTGGCTGGCGGTGTCGAGACAGCCGATGAGGTTCATCAGGGTTGATTTGCCTGAACCCGAGGGGCCCATGATCGCGACGTACTCATTGTGGCGGATGCGGATGTCGACGCCGCGCAGGGCGTGCACCTGCTGGTCACCCATCTCGTAAGTCTTCCAGAGATTGTGGGTGACGATGACCTCGCCGGAGTGCGGGGGCTCGAAGGCCGTGGTGGTCGTGGGCTCGGCGGGAAGTGTGGTTGTCGCCATTGTGGACTCCGGTGCAGCAGATTCCCCTGGATAAAAGACTAACTTGAGGTGTCGGTCCCCAGAGTGACCGGCGAGTTGTCCCGTTTGACAGCGGTGCCGCTCTTGAGGGTGCGAAGAATTTTGTAACGGCCGGTGACAATCTCGTCGCCGGACTTGAGTCCGCTGAGTACTTCGATGTCCGTAGAGCCGACGACGCCGGTTGTAACTGGGACAAAGCGGACGCGGAGGCGGCTGCCATCGTGGACGAGGAGGTAGACGCCCTGGGTGTCGGCCGTCCTGGTGGCCGCCGCGGCGCCGCCCTCAGACTCCTTGCCGTGGTTCTTGTAGAGCGTCTCTTCGGTGTTGGTGTCGCGCTCGACGAGGGCCTGGATGGGGATGGTGAGGACATTGGGCTTGTTGGCGGTGGTGATCTTCGCGTTGCAGGAGAGGCCGGGGCGAAGGTCACTGGGTGGATTGTCCAGGGTGACGACGACCTTGAAGTCCTTGGCCTCTTCGGTGCCGGTGGTGGATTGCGAGGTGGCGACACCGGTGGTGCGAAGGAGGGCCTGATCGCCGACCTCGGTGACGTGACCTTTGAGGATGCGTCCGGGGAAGGCGTCGATGGTGACGTCCGCGGGCTGGCCAAGCCTGACGTTGACGATGTCGGTCTCGTCGACCTTGACCTCGGCGGTGATGACGCTCATGTCAGCGAGGGTCATCAGGGTCGATCCCTCGGCGTTCTGGATGCCGACGACGACGGTCTCGCCCTCGCGAACGGGCACGTTGGTGACGAGGCCGTTGAAGGGAGCGCGGCTCTCGGTGAGGCCAAGCTGGTAGGAGTTGCCCTTGAGCATGGCGACTGACTGGTTGACCTGGCTGCGTGCAGAGAGGGTCTGGGCCCTGGCCTGGGCGAGCGCGGCCTCGCGCTGCTGGACCGTGGCGACATCGACGTCGTAGAGGGCCTTCTTGGCGTCGAAGTCCTGCCGGGCGACGAGCTGCTCCTTGTAGAGCTGCTGATAGCGATGGAAGTCGAGCTGCTTCTGCTCGAGGTCGGCCCTGGCCTGGGCGAGATTGGCCTCGGCGGTCTTCTCCGCGGCGATGAAGGACTGGACGGTGGTCTTATTGGCGTCGATGGTGGCCTGCTGGGCCTGAACCTGCGAGGCAGGCTGCTGGCTTTCGACGGTGGCGATGAGCTGGCCTTTTCTGACGTGGTCGCCCTCTTTGACGTAGAGGTGCGTAATACGACCGAAGGCCGTGGCGCCGACGTTGACGTAGGTGAGGGGCTTGACCTGGCCGGTTCCGCTGACGGTGGCGATCAGGTCCTGCTGCACGGCCTTGCCCGTGGCGACGGCCATGACGCTGTTGCGGCTGTGGATAACGGAACCGATGACGACACCAGCGAGGACGATGAAGATGGCAGCGGCAAGCAGGATCTTCTTTAGGCTCATACGGCTTTCCCCCGGAGCGGATGCCCGGGCGCGGCGAGGTTCCCGGCGAACTTGGACTCCAGGTTGCAGGCGAAGATACGCAGGACGAAGGCCGATAGTTCCGGGTCTACGGGAACGGGGCTCGTGACGCGGCTTCGCGTGACTGGGTCTGAACCGGATTCTAACAGGGAACCGAGTTGGATCACCTTGTGTTTACGGGTGAAAGCCACGTAAGATGGGTACGTCTGTACCTTCAGGAGTCGGCCCGATGCGACTGCGCGTTTTGCTTACTGGAATCATTGCTCTAACCCTCACGGGATGGGGGGCAGGGGCCCGCGCGCAGGCGACGGACAGCACCACAACCCCCGGCACGGCAACCCCTGGCGCGCAGGACAACGGCGGGGTCGTGAAGGCGCAACCGCAGGAAGAGAAGCCCGATCCGCTGAAGCGGCGGCTGAGCGACTCGCAGGAGCGGCAGCGCAAGAAGAACGTCACGCAGGAGTTGAAGGGCCAGTACAAGACCTGGCTGGATCAGGACGTGCGCTGGATTATCACGGACGAAGAGGCGAAGGCGTTTAAGAGCCTCACCAATGATGAGGAGCGCGACCAGTTCATCGAGCAGTTCTGGCAGCGGCGCAATCCGAATCCCGACTCGCCGGAGAATGAGTTCCGCGATGAGCACTATGCGCGCATTGCGTACGCGAACGAGCACTTTGCGGCGGGCAAGCCGGGATGGATGACGGATCGCGGGCACATCTATATCGCATTCGGCAAGCCGGACTCGATCGACTCGCATCCTTCGGGCGGGAACTATGAGCGGCCAATGGAGGAGGGCGGTGGAAGCACCTCGACCTTCCCGTTTGAGGTCTGGCACTACCGCTATCTTCCCAGCGTGGGCGACAACATCGACATCGAGTTTGTGGATACGTGCATGTGCGGCGACTACCATGCGACGATTGACCGCTCGGAGAAGGACGCCCTGAAGCACACGCCGGGCGCCGGCCTGACCCAGTATGAAGAGATGGGCATGTCGGAGAAGAAGGACCGCTTCAACGGCGGCCTGGAGCAGCTGGGCAGCGGGCCGATGTCGAGCACGCAGCAGTCCAAGCAGTTCGACCGGCTGGACACGTTCTCGAAGCTGTTTGCGCCGCCCCCGGTGAAGTACGCGAACATGGATGATTTTCTGGCGTCGGCGAAGGTGCTGAATGGGACGCCGTTCATCTTCGACGTACGCACCGACTATGTAAAGCTGACCAACGACACGGTGATGGTGCCGATCACTCTCCAGATCCGTAACGGCGACCTCACCTACAAGACAGTGGAGGGAGACTCGAAGGGCATCGTGAATATCATGGGCCGGGTGAGCAATATAACCGGACATGTTGTTCAGAGCTTCGAGGATACGGTGACCGTGGAGACGCCGAGCGATCTGCTGGCGCAGACCAAGGACGGCGTGAAGGTGTATTGGAAAGCGCTGCCGCTGCCGCCGGGCCGCTACAAGGTGGAGATCGCCATCAAGGACGGCAACAACACATCGCATGTGGGAACGTGGAAGCGCAGTGTGGATGTTCCGAAGTATGATGACGACCGGCTTTCGAGCTCGTCTCTGATTCTGGCCAGCGAGATGAACCGGGTGCCGACGAAGGATGTCGGTGCGGGAAACTTCGTGATCGGCAACACCCATGTTGTGCCGAGGGTGCCCCCGACGATCTCGACACCGGTGACGTTCCACCAGGGTCAGAATTTGAATTTCTGGATGCAGGTCTACAATCTCGGGATCGGCGACGATAAGAAGAACAACGCGACGATTGAGTACCAGGTTCTGGATATGGCGACGAACAAGCAGATCCTGGACGCGCAGGAGACGGCGGCGAAGCTGAATCCGAACGCGGACCAGTTGACGTTGGAAAAGACGATGCCCCTGGCAAGCCTGACGCCAGGGCGCTATCAGGTTGTGATCAAGGTGAATGACGGAATCTTGAAGCAGCAGATTGCAGAGAGTGCCCCATTCAACGTTGTGCAGTAACCGGTCGATTTTTTGGGACCGGGCGGAAGCGTTCGGGTTCCCTCGCAGCAAGAGCAGGGTCACGCAGGACTGGACAGCGATGACCCGCTCGGCGTAAATATCCCAGGATGGATTGGAACGGCAGCTTGGGATTTCGGGAGAAGCCTTCGACGCGCGTAAGGAGTCTCAAAGCGCGGTGAGACGAGCTGTAGCAGGTCTCGTACTGGCGGTACTGGTGCTCGGATGGACGAGCTCCAGTGAAGCTGCGCCCAGCGACGCGGCGATCTCGGGTGTGGTGCGCGACAGCCACGGCACACCGCAGATGGGCGCGCTGGTTGAGGTGCTGACCGCTGACGCTACGATGGTCGCCTCGACCCTGACCGACGATCACGGCCGGTACATCATCCCCGCGGTTCTTCCCGGCAAATATCAGCTTCGCGCGACGGCGGCGTTTCTGGTGCCGGTTACGCGCGGGAATCTGCGGCTGCAGGCGGGAGCGCAGGCGATCATCAACCTGACGATGACCACTCTGTTTGAGGCCGCCAACTGGCTGCCGGCGCAGGGACGCCGCGCCGACGAGCCGGTGGACGATTGGAAGTGGACGCTGCGTTCGACGGCAAGCCGGCCGCTGCTGCGGCTGACGGACGAGAACGGACAGGGAGTTTCGTCCAGCGCGGCGGAGCGGCGCAAGGCGGTGTCGCAGGGAAGGGTCGAGGTCACGAACGGGAATGGCGCGTTCGGACAGGGTGGTCTGCACCAGGTGCTGATGATCAACCGGTCGCTGGAGGACGGCGACGGTGCGGTTCTGCGTGCGGATGTTGCAGACCTTGGATCGACGGCAAGTCCGCGGTTCTCGGCAGATGTGGGCGCCGGGTACGAGCGGAGGTCGCAGTTCGGGAGCACGCGGCTGGTAGCAGCGATGCAGACGCATCCGGAGCTGACGACCGCGGGCGGCAATGCAGGCTACGGGGTGGTGCGGCTGGCCAGCACGCAGCAGATGTCGATGGGCGATGCAGTGATGATCGACGCCGGAACGCTGATGATGGCGGAGCGGCTGGCGCAGACGATCTTCGATGCGGAACCGTACGTGCGGGTGGCGGTGCGGCCCAGTGATGATCTCCTGGTGGTGTACCGCTATGCCAGTGGGCGGGAACTGCAGAGTGCTGAGGACCTGGACCGGCTTAAGCCGGTTAATCCGCTGCTGGCGGATGCCGCGGGACGGCCGTTGAGCGGACGCGGCATGCACAACGAGGTGAACGTCAGCAGGAAGATGGGAAGCCGCGTGGTAAGCGCTGCTGCGTATCTGGACCGGGTGAACCATGATTCGGTGGGCGGCAGCGGCGTGATGAACATAAAAGCCGAGCAGGGAATGGCCCTGGTAGCCGATCCGGTGACCGCGACCTTCCAACTGGCGACGGGATCGTACGCGGGCCGGGGCGTGAGTATGAGTCTGCAGCAGAATCTAACGCCGGTGCTGGCGGCATCGATCCAATACGACCTGGGAACGGCGATAGAGCGCGAGCGGGATCTCACGACACTAGCGGACGCCGTTGCCGAGCTGCACGCACGGACTGCGCAGGCGGTGACCTTGGTGCTGCACGGGAAGGTGGTGCGTTCCGGTACGACGGTGCGTGCGGAGTACCGCTGGCAGCCGCAGGACAGCCTGACACAGGTGAACGCCTATAACGCGGATCCAAATGAGGCGTACCTGAGCTTCTATCTGCGGCAGCGGCTGGCGTGTGGGCGGTTGCTGCCGAACGGGCTGGATGCGGTGGTGGAGGCAACGAACCTGCTGGAACAGGGCTACCAGCCGGTATTGGCGGCCGATGGTCACACGTTATTCCTGGCACAGATGCCACGCTCGATCCAGGCCGGACTGGCGTTCAACTTCTAGGCGTTCAACTTCCAGTTGAAAAAGAATCGCTCGAATGAGTGAAACCGTCTCTTCTCGTGTGACACGATAGGGCTGTACCATGTTGCGAAGACGAAGCAACAGGAGCTGGATGACAGGTGATGGTCAAGACCCACCGTAGATATCAGGAGATTGCCGGACGCATCTCGCGCTATATCGCTGAGAACAATCTCCATCCGGGGGCACGGCTGCCGGGCGAGATCGATCTTGCGAAGGTTTGCGGCGTGAGCCGTCCGACGATTCGCGAGGCGATGATCGCGCTGGAGATTGCAGGCGAGCTGGAGATCCGCAGTGGATCGGGCGCGTATGTGCGTGAGGCCGTAAACCCGATGTCGCTGGTGCTCGATTCCGGTCCGGGACCGTTTGAACTGCTTCGCGCACGGCTGCTGATTGAAGGCGAGACGGCGGCGGATGCGGCGCTGTATGCCTCAGCGGCCGATCTGAACAAGATTGAGAAGACGCTGGAGCAGATGCGACGGATGGTGGACGGGAAGGTGAATGCGCAGGTGTCCGACCGTCAGTTTCATGTATCGATCGGCGAGGCAGCCAAGAACAGCGTTCTGGCGAGCATCATCAATGGCTTGTGGGCAGGGATGTTTGCGCCGATGTATCACCGTCTGAGCCAACGCGCGGGGCTGGAGCAGCACCAGGCCGCGGCGCTCGAGGACCATGAGGCGATCTTCAGCGCGATCGCCGCGCGCGATCCGAATGAGGCGAGACGCGCGATGCGGCGGCATCTGCAGCACGTGGAAGAGCATTTGACGAGCGATACGGATGAGCCGGAGGTGAAGGCGAAGGCGACACCGCCTCCCCCGGCAAAGCGGATGGCGCGCACCGCGGGCAACGGGGCCACAACGCAACGACGCAGCTAGCCGATCAGAGCCAGAGATGCGATTGCGCGAGTACAGCGACAGTGACCTGGGGATCATCTTCGCACTGGACGAAGTATGCTTTGCGCCGCCCTTCCGGTTCTCCGCGCGTGCGATGCGACAGTTTGCGGAGGCGCGGAATGCGCTGACTGTTGTCGCAGAGACCGACGCGGGCGATGTCGCAGGATTCTGCATTGCGCATGTGGAGAGAGCCCGCAAAGGGCTGAACGCTTATGTGGTGACCCTGGATGTGGCCCCGCAGCACCGGCGGCACGGGCTGGCCCGGCAGATGATGCAACGCATCGAGCAGCAAGCCGCGGAAGCGGGCTGCGATGCAATTGCGCTGCACGTCTCGGTGGAGAACGAGGGCGCGATTGCGTTCTATGAGAGCGAAGGCTATGAGCGGACGCACATGGTCAAGAGTTTTTACGGGCTCGGCCGGCATGCGTACGTGTACCGGAAGGCGCTGGGGAATGCGGCGCAGAGCGGCCTGGAGTGGAGTGCCTTTTTGAAGGTGTGAAGTCTGCCTAAAAGCTCAGGCGTGCGGCGAACTGGATGCTGCGCGGGTCGGCGATCGCGGTGGGAGGGCCCGTGAAGCGCTTGCCCGGCGGAAACGGAGCGGTGCCGAAGGTTGCGTTGGGCACTTGGTTATTGCGGTGATTGAGCGCGTTGAAGGCCTCGGCGCTGAGGTCGAGACGAAGCGACTCCTTCAGGAAGAGCGTGCGGTTCAGACGGGCATTCAAGTTGACGTAGTCGAAGCCGCTGCCGGCGTTGCGTCGGATCGTGGCGCCGGGAAGAGCTTGAGTGCAGGGGTTGACACCATTGTCTTGAGCGAGTGCGTAGGGTGGAGCGCAGGGGCGCTGCGGCGTGGTCTGGATGGTGTTTGTGCCGGTAAGGATGTTGAAGGGCAGCGCGGATTCGTACTGAAGAATTCCGCTGAGCTGCCAGCCATTTGTGAGGCGCTGGTGTGCGCTGTGGGGTGCGATGAGAGAGGTGTGCGCGATGGCATTGAAAGAGAGCCGGTGGCGTTGATCGTCGTCCGAGCGGGCCCAGTCTTCACGGATATTGAAGTTGTTGATGGGCGCGCTGAAGAAGAACTCGCTGACGTCGTCGAGCGCGTGCGACCAGGCGTAAGAGAGCCGGAGACTGCCCCATGCGGCAGCGTGTTGGACAAGCGAGAGATGGAGGCCGTCATATGCGGAGGCGGCGCCGGCGCTGTACTGCTTGACGTTGCCGAGTGAGGAGTTTGAGCGGCAGAGGTTGATCGGGTCGACGCTCGCGAGGCAGGCGGGCGTGTTCTGGTTGAGGGAGAGCAGCAGGTGTTCCCCGCGCAGGTGCTGATAATTGAGGTCGAGCGTGGTGGAGGAAGTGAGTTGCTGCTCGACCTCCAGTGAGGCTTGCTGCGCGTAGCCGTTCTGCAGGTGCGGATCCATCGTGGTGAGCGAGACGCGCAGGTTCGGGGGCAAATTCAGCGCGTTATAGCCGGATTCGATGGCAGGAAATACGGGCGCGCCGGACTGGCCATACGAGAGAGCGAGCGTCACGAAGGTGTTGCCATTGAGAGTGGTCGAGTTGTCGTTGGACTGGAGGGCGTTGGAGAGCGCACGCAGTGGAACGCGGTCGTAAAAGAGGCCGTAGCTCGCGCGGACGACGGTGCGCTTGTTTGTGAAGGGCGTCCAGGCGAGACCGACACGCGGCGACAGGTTGTCTGTGTCGAGAGAGACCCCGCGGAGCCACTGCAGATCGTAGCGCAGCCCGGCATTGATGGTCAGCGAGGGGGTGGCCTGCCACTCGTCCTGTGCGTAGACGCCGAGATTGGGATTGAGCTGGTGGACGGTGGGATTGCCGAAGGACTGGGTGAAGGTGCTGTAGCGGCCTGCAAGAAAGTTTGAGAGCGACGAGAAGGCGTAGTTGCCACGGCTGGATTGCGGGTAGGTGATGGTGAGGTGGTTGAAGAGTACGTCGGCGCCAAGGCGGAAGGAGTGGGTGTTGAGCTGATGGGAGAGGTTGTCGACGACCTCATAAAGGGTGTCGTAGCGGGCGGTCGGCGAGGCGGACAGCCTGCCGAAGGAAGCGGTGCCGGAGATGCTGACGGCGGGACCGACGGGATCGTTGACGGGCGCATCAAGGATAGAGCGCACCCACTGGCCGCGGGTTTCGTTGACTGTCCTGGGCGTGAGCGTGGCGATGTTGGAGATGGCGAAGGTCTGGTCGAGGTCATAGAGTGCAGCGGCCGCGGAGGTGTAGGAGAGGCCGCCGGCACCGCGCGAGTTCTGGCTGCCGACGTGATAGAGCGAGTAGCGCGTGGAGAGGCTGTCGTGCGGTGTCAGTTGATCGTCGAACCGTGTGAAGAGGTTGGTGGCGTGCACCGGGTTGGGATAAAGCGTTGTCGTCGAGGCGGGCGCGATGGCGAGTCGCTGACCGGGGTAGCCGACTGAGGAGAGTTGCTGGTTGATTTGCAAGGCGTCACTGCCGGCGATGGTGAGGACGCCATTCTGGTTGAGATTGCGCTGCTCGGCGTTCAGGAAAAAGAAGGCGTGGTCTTTGACGATGGGGCCGCCGAGCGAGCCGCCGAAGATGGCCTGGGTGCGCGCAGGTACTGTCTGAGTGAGCGCGTTGGCAGCGTCGAGGCGCTGGTTGCGGAGATAGCCGTAGGCGGTGCCGTGGAGGCGATCGCCACCGCTGCGTGTAACGAAGTTGAAGTAGCCGCCGAGGGCGCGCCCGAACTCTGCCTGGCCGCCGGAGGTGACGACCTGCAGTTCAGAGATGGACTCGATGGGCAACGCGGTTTGGACAAGGCCGGCGGCGTCGTCGTTGGCCGAGAGGCCGTCGATGAGGAAGGAGTTGGAGAGGTTGCGCTGCGAGTCGACGGAGAGGCCCTGGCCAGGGACGGCAGAAGTTTCGGCGAAGAGCTGGGTCGCAGCGGTGTTGGTGGAGGATACGCCGGGCGCGAGGAGCGCGAGATCGAGGAAGTTGCGCGAGACAAAGGGAAGTTGATCGGTCTCGGCTGGTGAGATGGTGGAGGCGATCTCGGTGCTCGTGTTGATGGCAGTGGCGTAGGTGGCCTGGGTCGTGACCGAGGCCGAGGCGCCTTCCGGCAGAAGCATGATGGAAAGTCGCAGGGCTTCGCCGGCATTGAGCTCGATGGGTTGAGTGCGGCTTGCGAAGGTGGGAGCGCTGGCGGTGATCCTGTAGCCGCCCGGAGCGAGATAGGGAAGGTGGAAGCGACCTGTGGCGGAGGCAAGGGTCGCGGTGTCGATGCCGGTGGTGTTGTTGTGCGCGACGATGCGCGCGCCAGCGAGCGCGGCTCCGGTGGGGTCGATGGCAGAGCCTTCGATAGAAGCGTTGTTGACGGTCTGCTGCGCGTGGAGCAGGCAGCAGCAGGCGACGCTCGCGACAAGCGCGAGTAGCGCCGCCCGGATTCGGGTGGATCGCATGGGGTCTCCAGAGACGGGCGTGCAGCCGGCCTCGGTGTGCCAGAGGAGGTTAAGGGGATCAGGCGAGGAGACGGGCGGGAGGGCCGCGCTTGGGATGCAGCAGCTCGCGGGCCGTCAGGCGACGGGCGTCGCACGGAAGAGCCGGAGAGAAGCCGGCGCGAAGAGAGACGGCAGCAGATGAGGTCTGGCTTACGAAGTGATGAGAGCCAACCGGTGACGGGACGGCGGGCTGCGGCCAGGCGGGGCAGAGAGCGACGACGCGGTGCGCGGAACTGTCGCGCCCGGCGTCGAGCATCCCGCAATGATGCTGGCCGTGGCGACGGCAACAGGCCGGCAGGCCAGCGTCCGGATCCTGCGCGAGCGCGAGCAGCGGCGCAACCAGGGGAAGCGCAAAGGCCGCGAGCAGCAGGATGGAGAGCAGGCGTCGCATGGGAGACCGGACGATTCCAGTGTACGTCCTCACTCACAGGGCGAACGCGGGTCCTTCTTTTATGGTGCTCAGTTTCTGTCCAGCAGGGCGGCGTTGTGGTCTAAGCTGGGTGTGATTTCGCGAGGGAGGCATGATGATCCTGCGAGCTGTGAGTGCGGTACTTGGTGGGTTGGTTGTGTTTGCAGTAGCCGGCAGGACCGCAGCAATTCACGGACGAAATGGCGTAGCGCTTGGCGCCCCACCGGCCGTGGCCGTGAAGCCGGTGACGGATGTGGTTGGCGGACACACGATCACCGACAACTATCGTTGGCTGGAAGATCAGAACTCGCCGGAGACACGAGAGTTTCTACGCGCACAGATGGAGTACAGCGACGGATATTTCTCGCAACTGGGCGGGCTGCGAGAGCGCATCACGAAGCGGTTGACGGAACTGAGCCGCGTGGATCAGACGGGCATGCCGCAGGCGCGCGAGGGTGCACTGTTCTTCACGCGACGCCTGGCGGAAGAGAACCAGGCGTCGATCTATATGCGTCCGCCGGACTATGAGGTGAAGGGCGGAGCGTGGGTGCATCCCGGCGATGTTCGCCTGATCGACGCGCGCAAACTGAGCACGGATGCGAACGCTTCGGTGAGCATCGCAGCGATCTCGAACAACGCTGAACTGCTGGTGTATGGGATTCGCCACGGCGGCGCAGACGAGGAGGTGATTCACTTCTACGACGTGCCGAAGCGGGCCGATATCAGCGATGAGCTTCCGCTGGCGCGCTATGGCGGCTTTGGGCTGACGTCGGATGAGAAGACCCTGTATTACTCGAAGACACTAAAAGATGGCACGGGCGCGGTTTACCGGCACACGGTGGGAACGGACGCGGACAAGGATACGGAGATCTTCGGCGGAACGTACAAGGGCGAGACGCTGGGCCCGCTGGATCTTCTGGGATGTCGCGTAAGTGAGAACGGACACTGGCTGATCGTGACCGTGAGCCACGGTGTGCCGGCGACACGCGAAGACATTCTGTTGAAGGATCTGCGCAAACCGGACGCGCCGTTTGAGCCACTGGTGTACGGCGTGGATTCGCGGTTCCAGTTGCACATGTACCACGATGACATGTTCGTCAGTACGGACTACAACGCGCCCAATGGACGTGTGCTGCGTGCGAGCTTCGGCGATCCGACGACGAAGAGCTGGCCGGTGACGATCGCGGAGAGCAAGAGCCCGATCCGCGCAGTGTCGATTGTTGACGGTGTCTTCTTTGTCGGACGGCTGAACGATGTGAAGACGGAGACGAAGATCTACACGCTGCACGGCAAGGAGATCGGAGAGATTAAGTACCCGACGATCGGTACCGGAGGCGTGGTGCAGGGGCGGGAGAACTCCGACACCGGCTACTACACATTCTCCTCGTTTACAGTGCCGCAGACGATTTACGAGTACAAGGTATCGGACAGCAAGAGCACGGTGTGGTCGGAGTCGAAGGTGCCGTTCGATTCGGACAAGTACGAGGTGCGGCAGGTTTTCTACACTTCCAAGGACGGAACGCGCGTGCCGATGTTCGTCGCGGGCCGCAAGGGGCTGGCGATGGATGGCAAGGCGCCGCTGCTGATGACCGGCTACGGCGGCTTCAATATTTCCGAAACACCCTCGTTCAGCGCTGAATATGCGTGGTGGATGGAGCAGGGCGGATTCTTCGCGCTGCCCAACCTGCGCGGCGGCGGCGAGTACGGCGAGACGTGGCACGAGGCGGGGATGTTCGAGCACAAGCAGAACGTCTTCGACGACTGGTTTGCCGCGGCGGAGTACCTGGTGAAGAACCACTACACGACGCGTGCGCGGCTGGCAATTACGGGGCGATCGAACGGCGGTCTGTTGATGGGGGCGTCGATGACGCAGCGGCCGGATTTGTATGGGGCGATTCTGTGCGGGTATCCCTTGCTGGACATGAGCCGGTACCAGCGGTTTCTGGTCGGGCGATGGTGGACGACGGAGTACGGCTCGGCGGAGAAGCCCGACCAGGCGGCCTACATCCTGAAGTACTCTCCGTATCAAAACATCCGGCAGAGCGTGCAGTATCCGGCGATCATGTTTCTCTCCGGCGACAGCGATACACGCGTGGCTCCGCTGCATGCGCGCAAGATGGCGGCGGCGATGCAGGCGACCGTCATGGCCGAACCCGAGGAGGAGCGCAGGCCGGTTCTGCTGCACTACGACACGCGTGCCGGACACAGCGCCGGCGTCAGCGTGGAGCAGGGAATCCACGATACTTCCGACGAACTGACGTTCCTATGGAACGAGACGGGTGGGAGTTGACGGAGCGAGGCGAGCCTCGTAGCTGCGGTTGAAGCGAAGCACGACAGCCCATTCGCCGTCGAGGTTTGGCGACCGCCAGACGATCCTGCCGTGAAGCATAAGAGCGATCTGTGCGGGTGAGAGATCCGGGTTCGAGGTCACGACATGGCCGATGCGGCTGTCGGGGTGCGAGAGCAGATAGCGCTGCAGACTGGGCGCAACGTAGTGCGTCGTGAAGACGATGGCTGTGTCGAAGTCTTCGGGACGCTGTGCGGCCTTCTGAATCTCGTCGAGAGAAAAGTTTTCGACCGGGGTCACCTTCATGCGGTGTGTGGTGTAGCCGAGGTCGGGGTTGAAGAGATCGTTCGAGACCGGCCACGCCGTCAACACAGTTGCGTTCGGGTAATGCTGGTTGACGAAGGCGATGGCCTCCTGGTGCACCACGATCATGTCGCGGTAGACGAGTGTGTCCTCCGGCGCGAAGGCGGTGGGCGGGTTGATCCAGAGGCCGCTAACAAAGATGGCCGCGGTTGCCGCCGTTAGCCACAGGAGCCAGGGCGTGCGCTCGCGCCAGGTGTCGACGCAGAGCAGAAGGATGATTGGGTAGATCGGCAACAGATAGCGGGTGAGCAATGCGCCTCCCAGGACGGAGAAGGCAATCCAGTTGACGGCGATGAGCAGAGCGCAGGCGAGGCGCGTCGAGGGGGTGAGCGGCTGGACCTCACTGCGCGGCCGGCGCGGCAGAAGCAGACAGGCGATGGCGAGCAGGATAGGCAGCCAGATGTTGCGCTGCCAGAAGAGGTGCACGAAGCGATATCGCAGCGCGGTGAAAATATGGGCTGCGGTGAGGTTTGCGGTGGCGTTATAGCGCAGGTAGACCGGGTTGCCGAAGGTGAAGCCGGTGCGCGCGCGGTGATAGGCGTACCAGGCCATGAGCGGAAGGAACGGAACAGCGAGCGCGGAGATCCAGCGAAGGTGCTCGCGACGAGCCTGCGGTGAATGGAGATTGTGAATCAGCCGGCTCGCTTCAAGAGCGATGAGAGCCGCAGGCTCGACGATGGCCGTCTCCTTGGAGAGCGCGGCAAGCGAGAAGAGGATAGCGACGGCGACCCGGCTGCGGCGGTGGTCGCTGTCCGGCTGCGGAGGCAGCTGCGAACCCGGCTGGAAACTGGTTGCGGGAAGGTAGACCGCGAAGGCCCAGAGGGTCAGAGCGGCGGCGAAGATGTCGGCGTGCGCCAGCGTGCTTTGAGCGAACCAGATGGGGTAGATGGCTGTCAGCAGGGTGAGGCTGATGGCGGCGGGAGCTGAGAGGAGGCGCTGCGCCAGCCTGAAGATTGCGGTCAGGCCGGCTGCAGCGACGGCGCAGACGCACAGGCGCGTCGCCAGGATGTGCAGCCCGACGATGTGCCAAAGCGTGCCGAGCAGGACGTTTGGCAACGGCGGATGCGCGTTTGTGAACTGCGGAATGAGCCAGCCATGACGGTAGAAGTCCAGCGCGGCGGGGATGTAGTATCCGCCCTCGTCCCAGTAGTAGGGCAGGCGGAGAAGTGTAAGGTGGCTGATCGCGACCGCCGCGAAGAGCAGAAGCCAGAGCAGCCACGATGGCAGAGCGGCGATGCGGGCGGAGATCGAACCTGAGTGGCGCGAGGGCACTGCGGTCTAGTGGACCGGACCGCTGGGAGGGGTAACAAAGCGCACGTTGCTGGCGGCCGTGGGCTCGAGCGCGATGGAGCCGAAGGTCTGCTCGTACTGGGCGAGATTGATGCCCAGGATGTTGTGCAGAGCCTTGGCCTGCTGGGGGCTGAGATAGACGCCCTGGAAGTTCTCGATCTCGACCTGCTCGGGACTCTGGGGCGAGAGCGTGCCGAAGACAAGCAGGAAGTCCCAGACCGAGAGGCGGACCTGGACGCTGTTGGCATAGGAGTCGCGGTAATCCGCGGTGTGCTTGAGGACGATGCGAGGGTTGTCAGGTGTTCCGGGCTGATTCATGGGGTGTCCTGCGGCTTGGTGCGGGAAGAGGGACTTGAACCCTCACGCCTTACGGCACAGGCTTCTAAGACCTGCGTGTCTGCCATTCCACCATTCCCGCTTGTGTGGCCGTCACTTCAGCGTATCGGGGAGAGGCTGCCGGTGGCAATGTGGCAGAGAGATAACGAAGCCGGAAACCCGGTTTCTTGAGGCGGTGGACTATGCCGGGCGGCCGGCGGGTGCGGGCGTCAGGGCATGACGAAGCCGTTGGGGGAGCTCTTCATTCAGGCGTAATTTTCTGCGTGGAGTTGCGGTGTTCCCGAAGGAGGGTTCCGGCAAAGACGGGCGCGATTTACTGTTCCTTTGGGATGGTTATCAAGAAAAGGCGTCCGATAGGGGTAAAACGGTTTATATCTATGAATTCTTGCGATCCCGGTCCAAATCCCTCTCAAGTTTTTCCTTGACTCGAATACGCGCCGGTATGTATTTTGCCCTTCGCAAAAATACCTCCATTCATCGTGGTTACGAAAAGGGCTGAAGGAGAATGCTCGAAACCATCCACGGCAGCGGCCGTTGTCACCGGCTGACTGCGCGTAGCTGCGTCTGGCGGCTTATATGGATGGGCGAAATTGCTGGATAGATGCCGGGCCGTGTTGTCACAAGAGAAAGATTTTCGAGCCATTAGGCAGAAGGAATCTCTGGAGGCGGCGGATGAGGGGCAGCGTGCATTGCGAGGCGTCGGAGGCAAGGACGGGGATGCAACGTATTCAAAACATCGTGCGTAAAGATGCGGGAGCGTGGGCGATTCTGGTGACCGTTCTGGTTCTGTGCGCCTGTGCGGCAATCGCCGGCGCGCAGAGTGTGCCCAATGTGGTGATGAGCCAGGTGGCACTGATGGCCGGCTTCAAGAGCGGTGGCGCGCTGACTGGCGGTGCTCCATCAGGCAGCAGCATGGCCGTCGATGCGAACGGGAATGTAATCGTCAGCGCGACGTATGGAAAGGCGATTCTGGAATTCGCGCCGGGCGCTTCCTCCCCGACGACGCTTGGCTCATTTAAGAATTTCAACCCCGGCGGTGTGGCCATCGACCCCGCGGGGAACCTGTATCTCTCCAACACCTATAACGGGACGATCATCAAGGTTCCGGTGGCGAACGGGACGTATGCGGCGATTCCCGAGCCGGATGGCACCCAGCCGGCGTGTACGGGGAACGATACGGCCGAGTGCGCCATGCCGACCACGCTTCCAGTCTCCGGTGTTGTGGCGATGATCTTTGACGCGTCAGGAGATCTGTTTGTTACCTCCACGAGCGGAGGAACAAATCCGAACTCGGTGATTGAGTGCACCTCAGCCTGTCTTATGAGCGGGACGCCTGCGCCGGCGGTTCTGTTTGCGGAATCGACCACCGCGACGACGGAGGGCACGTCCTCGGCCATTTATAACCTGGGCGGCATCGCGGTGGACAAGTGGGGAGACGTCTTCTTCGCCGACTCGCTGATGGACGTGAAGAACGGAAGCTCGGGGGAGAGCTACGGAGGAAATCTGCAGGAGCTGATCTACAGCGGAAGCGCATACAGCTCGACGCCGACGACACTGGCGACACTGACGGACAGCTCGCCCGGACAATACGACAATCAATTGGACGGTGTCGCGGTCGATGCGAGCGGTGTGGTGTATTACGCAACGCAGTACGACGGCATCTTCGCACTTCCCAACAATCAGGGTGTCGTGACTACGGCCACCAAGTACATGATGTCCTCGCAGGGCGCGAAAATCCTGACTACCGATGGAAAGGGTAATTTCTACGTTGCGAGCTATTCGAACGCGGCTGGAGGTGACGCGGCGATCAAGGTGGGGATCGGAAACCTGACGGCGACCTCTGCAGCAGTTGGAACGCCTTCGACGACTACCAACATCACAACGATTCTGAACGACGAGGGATGTTCGCCTGCCCCCGTGGTGAACTTCTCGGCGCTCGAGGGCACTAGCTCGACAACGGAGTTCACGGCAGCCACTACCGGATCCTGCAATACCGTCAATGGCAGCGGGGCGAGCTACGCGACGACGGTGACCTTCACGCCTGCGTATGGCGGAACGCGAATCGCGACGCTTAACGCGACTGAAGCCGGCGGTCCCGGCAGCAGCGGAAGTGCGACCGTAACCGGATTTGCGACCGGACAACTGGCTCCGCCGACCTTCTCGCCGGTCGCGGGAACCTACCACGCTGTGCAGACTGTCAATATCTACGATCAGACGCCGGGCGTTTCGATCTACTACACAACCGACGGCTCCACGCCGACGGCGAGCTCTACGCTTTACTCCGGTCCAATTACCGTTTCGGCGACTGAGACAATCAACGCGATTGCGACCTCAACCGCGACCGGGGTAACGACCAGCACTGTGGGTACGGCCGCCTACACGATCACACTTCCCGCGGCTACGCCGACGTTCTCCCTTGCGGGCGGATCGTACAACGCGGCGCAGACCGTGACGATCTCCGATGCAACCTCCGGCGCGACGATCTACTATACGACCGACGGGACGGCGCCGACGACCTCCTCGAGTGTTTACGGTGGTCAGATCACAATCTCGTCGAGCACGGTGTTGAAGGCCATCGCGGTAGCCAGCGGATTGCCAACAAGCAACGTCGCAGCGGCGAGCTATCTAATCAATAGCGGAACAAACGGAACCTCACTCAGCGTCCTGACCAACCAGATTTCGACGCTGGGAACGTTCGCGGGTGGCGGCGCGCTATCCGGAGGCAGCCCTGCCGGAAACAGCATGGCAGCGGATGCGAACGGCAACCTCATCACCGGGACCACCTATGGGAAGAAGATTCTGGAGTTTGCGCCAGGAGCCACTTCCGGGACGGTGCTGGCCTCCTTTACCGGCTTTAATCCGGGTGGAGTTGCCATTGATCCGGCTGGGAACCTGTATCTCTCCAACACCTACAACGGAACTGTGATCAAGATCCCTGTTTCGGGGGGAACATACGCCGCGATCAGCGAACCCGGCAGCAGCACGCCCACGTGCACGGGGAGCGATACAGCGGAGTGCGCGATGCCGACATCGATGCCGGTGAGCGGCATCGTAGCGATGGTGTTTGACGCATCTGGAGATTTGTTTTTTACCTCTACAGCGGGGAGCTCGAACCCAAACACGGTCTATGAGTGCACCGCGACCTGCTTGAAGACGGGGACTCCGGCGCCAACTGCACTGTGGGCCGAGCCAACCGCGACAGTGGCTGAAGGCTCGGCGAACGCCAGCTGGCTCATTGGCGGCGTCGCAGTCGACCCCTGGGGCGACGTGTTTATTACGGACACCCTGATGGTCGCATCGGCCAACACGAACTACCAGTCGACATTGAAGGAGTTGACCTACAGCGGAACCACCTACAGTTCGACGCCGACCACGGTGTACACATTAACCGTCGCTTCGCCGAGCGCCTACGACAACCAACTGGATGGCGTCGCGGTGGATGCGAGTGGAACGGTGTACTACGCGACGCAGTATGACGGCATCTTCGCGCTGGGGAACAACAAGGGCGTAGTGAACACTTCGACGACGTACACGGTATCGACGCAGGGCGCGAAGATCCTGACGCTTGACTCGAAGGGTAACGCGTACGTTTCGACTTACTCAAATTCGGCCGGCGCGGACGTAGCGATGCAGGTCGCGATCAGCAACATCAACCTGCCGAACGCTGCCGTACCTGGTTCGTCGACTGCGAGCGTGACCACGATCCTTAATGATGGCGCCTGCTCCACTTCGCCTGTGGTCACCTTCTCAGCCACGGAGAATGGCGCATCCTCAACCGAGTTCTCCGCCAACACGACAGGAAGCTGTTCCTCGACTCCGACCGGCGGAGCTTCGTTTGCCACCAACGTCACATTCAACCCGACGGTGGCGGGAACGCACACGGGCATTCTCACGGCCATCGACACCGTCAACGGCGGCATCGGTACGGCCAATGTCTTCGCTGTCACGGCGGGCAGCGCAGCGGCGACCCCGACCTTCTCGCCTGCGCCGGGAACCTACACCAGCGTGCAGACCGTGACGATCTCTGATGTAACGCCGGGAGCCACGATCTACTACACGACCGATGGCACGACACCAACCACCAGTTCCACCAAGTACACGGGCGCCATCACAGTCTCTTCCACGGAGACGATCAACGCCGTCGCAGTGGTGAGCGGCCTGAGCAATAGCGCAGTGGCCTCGGGGGTGTACACGCTGAACCTCCCGCTGGCGCAGACCCCGGTGATCTCGGTGGCGACCGGCACATACACGTCCATCCAGACGGTGAAGATTACCGATGCCACTCTGGGAGCGAAGATCTACTACACCACCGACGGCAGCACGCCGACCGCGAGCTCAACCCTCTACAAGAGCCCGCTCACGGTCTCAACCTCTCAAACCCTCAACGCAGTCGCTATTGCGCCCGGGTACGCCGCGAGCGTGGTAGCGACGGCCACCTACACCATGAATCTCACGGTGACCCCGCCGGCCTTCTTACCTGCCGGTGGCACTTTCACCACCATCCAGACGGTCACGTTGACTGACGCCATACCGAATTCGACCATCTACTACACGACCGACGGTTCGACGCCGACAACCGGCTCGAAGCTGTACAGCGGACCGATACAGGTTCTTGGTTCCGAGACCATCAACGCCATCGGCGCAGCGAGCGGCTATGCGAACAGCTCAGTCGCTTCGGCCACCTACACTCTCAACCTGCCTCCAGCGGCGACGCCAACCATCTCGCTGGGAAGCGGCACCTACACCGTATCGCAGCCGGTTACCATCTCCGACACGACCACGGGAGCGACGATCTACTACACCACAGATGGCTCCACGCCGACCACGAGTTCGAAGGTCTACTCCAGTGCGCTGACTCTGAATGCCAGTGAGACGCTGAAGGCGATCGCCGTCGCCATCGGTTACAGTCCGAGCCCGGTCGCTTCGTCCACCTTCACGTTCACCGCGATGCCGGCCGGCTTCGCCCTCTCGACGAATCCGTCCTCGTTGGCGATCCCGTCCACTGCCACCTTCGGCATCGTGCAGCTCACGGTGCAGCCAGTGGGAGGGTTCACCGGCGCCGTGCTGCTTTCCTGTACCGGGCTTCCAGCCGGCGCGGGGTGCGGCTTCAGCAACTCACCCGTCAACCTCACCAACTTCAACCAGCCGCAGACCGTCACCGTCACGATCAGCACCGGCCAGACGGCGATGGTGAGCCACCGCTCCAATCCGTTAGTCCCGGAGGCGACTTTGGCATTGGCACTCTGCTTCCTGGGCTTCCGCAAGCGCCGGGGAATCCAGGTCCTGCTGCTGGCGGTCATCAGCATCCTCAGCGTGAGCATGCTCTCCGGTTGCGGCTCGTCCGGTCCCGGAACCTCCACGTCGACGGTGACCGTCACCGCCAGCGCCGGCTCGCTTTCGAGCAAGACGACGGTCTCGGTGACGATGAACCGTTAGCCCATCCTTCCTCCTGATCCTCCCAAAGGCCTCCCATGCCATGGGAGGCCTCACCTTTCGCTCTACTTACCTTTTGCTCTACTTACCTTTTGCTCTAAGGGACGGTTGCCTGCTCCGAGGGACGACTGGCCTGGACGCGAAACCCGCCCGCGACATCTTATGAAACACGGCCCCGGGTGGGCCGGAGCGGTTCGGGCTGGGGCCACGTAGGGTTGACCAGATCTTGCGACCTGGGCAGGGCCTAGTGCATCCTATGCATGAAAGTTGATAAGGACACACTAAAGATGCCAAATGAGTTTGTAAGTGTAATCCGGCCGACAGGCGAGAGAGAGGATGAGGGATCAGCCGCCGGTGCCTCGTATCCCATTCTGCCCGTTAGGGATACCGTCCTGTTCCCGCATGCCGTCCTGCCCTTGACCGTTGGCCGTGAGAGTTCCATACAGCTCATCCAGTCCCTGGGGGAGGAGAAGACGATCCTGGTCGTCGCCCAGCGTGACGCCCGGCAGGACCTGCCGCAGGGGACCGATCTGCACGCCATCGGCACCAAGGCGACCGTTCACAAGGTCGTCAAGATGCCCAATCAGAGTTTGTTTGTGTTCACTGAGGGTACCGAGCGCGTGAAGCTAACCAACTTCACGCAGTCGCAGCCATTTCTCACGGCTGAGTACGAGACCGTGGACGACATCGTTCCCGAAGCCTCACCCGAGCTCGAAGCGCTGCAGAGAAACGTGGTGAGCCAGTTCCGCGAGATCGTCACGTCGTCGCCAACGTTGTCGGACGACCTGCAGACGATCGCGATCAATATCGAGGAGCCTTCGCGGCTCTCCGACTTCATCGCCTCCAGCCTGCCGTTCCTCACAACCTCCGAGCGGCAGGAGCTGCTCGAGACCGCCGACGTGAAGGTGCGTCTTGAGAAGCTGAACAGCCATCTGGCCAAGGAGATCGAGGTCCAGCAGCTTCGCAACAAGATTCAGAACGAAGTGCAGGACGCTGTTCAACAGTCACAGCGCGACTACTATCTGCGCGAGCAGATGAAGGCTATCCAGAAGGAGCTCGGCGATCAGGACGAGACCCAGAAGGATGTCCAGGAGTTGAAAGAGAAGATCGAAGCCGCCGGCATGCCGGAGGAAGTGAAAAAGGACGCGCTGAAGGAATTGAACCGGCTTAGCCGCATGAACCCCGCGGCTGCGGATTACTCGCTTACGCGCAACTATGTCGAGTGGCTTGCAGTGCTGCCGTGGTCCAAGCACTCCGCCGGCGAGGTCGACATCAAGAAGGCGCAGGAGGTTCTCGACACGGACCACTACGGTCTGAAGAAGGTGAAAGACCGCATCCTCGACTACCTGAGCGTGCGGCGGCTGAAGCCTGACATGAAGGGGCCCATCCTGTGCTTTGTCGGGCCTCCGGGTGTGGGTAAGACCTCGCTGGGCCGCTCGATCGCCAGAGCGCTTGGCCGCAAGTTCTCGCGCATCTCGCTGGGCGGTATGCACGACGAGGCAGAGATCCGCGGCCACCGGCGCACGTACATCGGCGCGCTGCCCGGCCAGATCATTCAGCACCTGAAGCGGGTCGAGGTGAACGATCCGGTCTTCATGCTCGATGAGATCGACAAGCTCGGGCGCGACTTCCGCGGTGATCCCGCAAGCGCGTTGCTCGAGACGCTGGACCCGGAGCAGAACAATACGTTCCGGGACAACTACCTCGATCAGCCGTTCGATCTGAGCCACGTGCTCTTTATCTGCACAGCCAACCAGCTGGACACGATACCGGCACCGTTGCTCGACCGCATGGAGATCATCGAACTCACCGGCTACACCGAGGAGGAGAAGGTCAACATTGCGGAGCGCTACCTGATTCCGCGCCAGATCAAGGAGAACGGAATTTCGCCGGAGGTCATCGAGTTTCCAACCGCGAGTGTAGCTCTCATCGCGCGCCATTACACGCGCGAGGCCGGCGTCCGCAGGCTCGAACAACTGATCGGGACGGTCTGCCGCAAGACCGCGCGGCGCGTGGCTGAAGGGGCGATCGATCCGGCGAAGGGCGAGAAGCTCGTTCTCACACCGGAGATCGTGCACGAGTTTCTGGGCGGCATCAAGGTGCGTGTTGACACCGAGATCGCCGAGCGGACAAAGCGGCCCGGCGTGGCTGTCGGTCTGGCGTGGACGCCAGCCGGCGGAGACGTGCTGTTCATCGAGGCGAACAAGATGAAGGGCAAGGGACACTTCAGCATGACCGGGCAGCTTGGCGACGTCATGAAGGAGAGTGTCCAGGCAGCTCACACGTGGATTCGCTCAAACGCGGCGTCGCTGGGGCTTGATGAAGATGTGTTGAAGGATCTCGACATCCATGTGCATGTGCCAGCGGGTGCGATCCCGAAGGATGGTCCCAGCGCGGGCGTGACGATGGCGACGGCGCTCGTGAGCCTGCTGACGGACAGACCAGTTCGTCCGCTGCTTGCTATGACGGGGGAAATTACGCTCAGCGGCAATGTGCTGCCGGTCGGCGGCATCAAGGAGAAGTTCCTCGCAGCCAAGCGCGCCGGAGTTCGCGACGTTATCCTGCCGATCGACGTGAAGAGCAACGTCGAGGAGGACCTGGGTGAAGACCAGATCGAAGGCGTCACGATCCACTATGCCTCTCGCATTGAGGATGTTCTCGCGGTGGCGCTGCCGCACACGCAGCAGGAGTCGGTACAAGACGAAGAAATCCGCGAAGAGGTATTGGCGACCGTCAACTAAGCCGCAGGCACGTTTACAAAAGAGCCGGGGTGAACCTGCCCCGGTTGTTTTGTTTTTGCAAGCGGCCAACATGTTGACGATATGCTGATGGCAGAGCTCGTGATGACTCCGCCAAACCCACTTCTACTGATCGACACAGTCGGTGACGCACCTGGTGCGGTGCTGACCCGCGGTGAGCGTGTCGTTGCGAAGGCGGAGTTCCCGCTGCGCTCAGCCTCGGCTGTGCTGGCTGGCGAACTGAGGCGCATGCTGGCTTCCACCGGCATTGCTCTGCGTGATCTCGGCGGAATCGGTGTCGTCTCCGGTCCCGGCTCGTTCACCGGCGTGCGGACCGGGTTGGCAATGGCGAAGGGTCTCTGCGAAGTCGTTGGCGTGCCGCTGGCGAGTGTTTCGCGCCTCGAGGTGCTGGCTGATGCTGCGGATCTGCGCGAGGGATTCGCAGTGCTCGACGCCGGCCGCGGTTCGCTCTACGTTCGCGAGCACAGAAGAACTGAACCGGCGCACGAATACCTTGTGAGCGTCGGCGAGTTTGAGCGTACTGCCGGCGGCGCGCCGATCGTCGTTGCGGAGAAGAGAGTGGCAGAGCTGTTGGATCGAGTCGCGCCGGTGCTGCGAGAGCTTCGTCCTATCGATCTTTTGAAACTCGTACAACGCTGTCTCGCCGAGGGCGGAACGAACGTCGCTCTGGCCGACGCGAATTATGTTCTGCCGGAGAGCGAGATCTACACCCGATCACGTCACACGCAGACGGCAGATGCGAGCTAGCGCTGATGTCGACCCCCCGCATCATCCTTCGGGCCGCCGAGACATCCGATTTTCCGCGGCTGTTCGCGCTCGCCGAGAGTTGTCCCGGTGCGCCGCGATGGGCACCACGAACCTGGGAACAGGTTCTCGAAGCCTCTCCGTCCGGAGTGCAGCGAATCGTCCTGATTGCGGAGTCGGTAAACGAATGCGTCGGCTTCGGCGTAACAGGTCTCGCTGCCGACCAGGCCGAGATCGAAAGTCTGGGTGTGAGCACATCGTGGCGCCGCCGCGGCATTGCGAGAAGGCTTTGTCAGGATATGTTGGGCTGGGCTCGTGCGCGAGGCGCAGGGCATGCGTCGCTCGAGGTGCGCGCATCGAACACCGCAGCACGCGCGTTATATGAGTCGCTTGGCTTTCGCGAGATTGCAGTTCGGCGCGGCTACTATCGGGATCCGGAAGAGAACGCGCTCGTCATGACAACCAGGCTGTAGGCAATCCTCCTCCCGGGTGCTCAAAGAGCTTATGTCTGGCGGGTATAATCGTTTGGCTATGGTGCGTGATGGGCTTCTCTACGGGCTGGCGCTGATTGTCGTCGCGGTCATCGTCTGGTACTCGACGCACATTGTTGCGTTGACGCTGATTCCGCTGTTGTTGGCGGCATTTTTCCTTTGGTTCTTCCGCGACCCTGCGCGCCGCGTTCCACAAGGCGAAGGCATCATCGTCTCGCCGGCCGACGGCAAGGTTGAAGAAGCGGACTGGATTGAGACGACCTCCGGCAGCCGCGTTCGCGTGACGATCTTCCTCAACGTCTTCGACGTGCACGTGAACCGTGTTCCATCTGAGGGCGTCGTCAGCCTCGTCGAGTATCGCGAGGGCCAATTCCTCAACGCTCTCAAACCTGAGTCTGCCGTGCACAACGAGCAGACGCTGGTCACAATTGAGAACGAGCATTACAGCATCAGCTTCAAACAGATCGCTGGACTCCTTGCCCGCCGGATCACGTGCAATCTCCAGGTGGGTCAGCGTGTCGAGCGCGGACAGCGCATGGGTATGATCAAATTCGGTTCGCGCTGTGACGTGCTATTGCCGGCTTCGGTGGATCTGCGCGTGAAGGCAGGTGATCGCGTAAAGGGCGGAAGCTCTGTTCTGGGCATCGTGCCGGTCGCAGGACAGACGGACGGGCGCGGATGAGTGCTGAGCCGGCAAGGGTGCATCCAATACGGCACGGCATGTATGTTCTGCCGTCGTTGTTCACCGCAGGCACTATCGCGATGGGTTACTACGCGGTGTTGCAAAGCATTCGCGGCATGGTCAGCGGTGAGTCAGCCTGCTTCGATCATGCGGCAATTGCCATTGTCCTGGCCGGCGTCTTCGATGGCCTGGACGGCCGCATCGCCCGCCTCACCAACACATCCAGCGCCTTCGGGCGTGAGCTCGACTCGCTCGCCGATGTCATCACGTTCGGCGTCGCGCCCAGCCTGCTCGCATATCTCTGGGGCGTGCGTCAGGTCGTACCATCCGGCTATCCCATCATCGAAAGCCGTTTGCAGCATATCGGTGCGGTAATCTGCTTTCTCTTTCTTATCTGCGGCGCCTGCCGGCTCGCGCGCTTCAACATCAGCGTCGACCCTAAGCCGCGCAATCCCGGCCGTCCCGGGCGTAAGTACTTTGTCGGCATGCCCATTCCCGCGGGCGCGGGCGTGATTGCCGCTGTCATCCACTTCGAGGGTGGATCACCCGTCCACCACGTGTGGCTCTCCGCGGTGTGGATCGCACTGGTTGCGTTCACTGGCTTCCTCATGGTGAGCAGCTGGCGCTTCTGGAGCGGCAAAGAGATCGATTTCAGCTCGCGCAGACCAGGCCGCCTGCTCGTGCTGCTGATGGTGCTGCTTGCCGTCATCTTCGAGTGGCATCAGTACGCGCTGATCGTATTGGCGATGGTCTATCTCGTCTCCGGCGTGGCCGCGCGGCTCGCATACTCCTGGAGCCGGCGCTCCGTCAGGACTTCATAGCATCGAACCAGGGAAGGAGGGTGGCGATGACGACCAATCTTCGCGGCGTTGTCGTAGGCGCCTCGACTCTGCTTGGCAAGGAGCTCATCGAGGAACTGAATGCATCGCAGACAGCCTGGGACCTGCGCCTTGCCGACACCGGCGACTCGAGCGGGCAACTTGTCGCGGGCGGCGATGAAGCACTCGTTGTCCAGCCGCTGAGCCCCGACATCTTCCACGCGCGTGACATTGCCTTTTTCGCCGCCGATCCGCAGACCACGCGCACGTACTGGCGAGAGGCCCGGATCGCTGGCGCCGGACTCGTCGACCTGACCGCAACGCTCGAGATTGAACCGGGAGCGATTGTCCGGTCGCCGTGGATTCCCAACGGTCGCGCGCCGGCCGTCGATACGGCTGCGGTTATCCCCGCGCATCCCGCGGCAGTAATGTTGGGCATCGTTGCCTCGCGTCTCGCAGGAGCGTTCGGTCGCGTGCAGCTCGCGGCAACGGTGCTTGAGCCCGCATCGCAACAGGGAAGCAGCGGAGTCGACGAAATGCATCAGCAAACGGTGGGCCTCCTGGGTTTCCACGCACTCCCGCAAGAGGTCTACGATGCACAGGTCGCATTTAATCTGCGCATAGGCGTGGGTGAAGCCGCGAAGCTGGACACAGGTGCGATCGCAGCTACGATCCGCCGACACCTCAAGGTAGTTGCCGGAGAATCGATCGCATCCTCCGTCACATTGCAACTTGTGCAGGCTCCCGTCTTCCACGGCTACACCATGTCCGTCTACGCGCAACTCCCCACCGATGCAGACGCCACCGCAGTCCGTCGCGCTCTCCACGGAGGAGTGCTTCACGTGACGAACGCCCACGAAGAAGCACCAAGTAATCAGAGCGTCGTGCAGGAGCCGGGCATCGCGCTCGCACTCGCCGAAGAGTCCGCTGCCGCAGGCACGCGCGGCTTCTGGCTCTGGATCGCTGCCGATAACCTTAAGGTGGCAGCCCGTCACGCGGTGGCTTGCGCGGAAGAGCTGGCCGCGTTGCGAGCCGCCAAGCCGCAATAACCGGGAGCCGCTGATACACTCGAAGAGGTGCGCCGGGATGGCGGAACTGGCAGACGCAGCGGACTCAAAATCCGCCGATCGCAAGGTCGTGGGGGTTCGACCCCCCCTCCCGGCACCAATGTCTATCAGGGTTTTCGATGAAAATGGCCTCCCGAAAACGGGGGCCATTGGCGGATCGATCCTTCGGTTCCGCAAACGGGGGAAAACACTCGAACCCCAACCTGGCCCGAGATCATTCGGGATGAGGTTGGGATTGAGCGCCACAGGAACTTACGGTTGAGATTTCACAAGATCGAAACGGTCAAGGTTCATCACCTTGTTCCAGGCGGCAACGAAATCATGAACAAACTTTCCGTGTGCGTCTGAGCTCCCGTACACCTCAGACAGCGCGCGGAGCTGAGCGTTGGAACCGAAGATGAGATCAGCCCGGGTTGCCGTCCACTTCACTTCGCCCGTGTTGCGATCCCGGCCTTCGAAGGTGTCCTTGGCATCTGAAGTAGCTTTCCACACCGTACGCATGTCGAGCAGGTTGATGAAGAAGTCGTTGGTAAGAGCCTCCGGCCGATGGGTGAAGACGCCAAACTTTGTCTGTCCGACATTGGTGTTCAGCATGCGCAATCCGCCGACAAGCACGGTCAACTCCGGCGCGGTCAAGCTGAGCAACTGGGCCTTGTCGAGCAGCGTGATCTCGGCTGGCGCGTTGCCATTGCCGTTGGTGTAGGAGCGGAAGCCGTCCGTGGCCGGTTCGAGCACCGCGAAGGATTCCACGTCAGTCTGTTCCTGCGATGCGTCCATGCGCCCGGGAGAGAATGGAACGGTCACACTGATGCCCGCGTTCCTCGCGGCCTGCTCGACGCCTGCACAACCGGCCAGCACGATCACGTCAGCAAGAGAGACCTTCTTGCCGCCAGACTGGGAGCTGTTGAAGTCGCTCTGAATCTTCTCGAGACTCTTCAGCACCTTTTCCAATTGTGGGGGCTGATTCGCTTCCCAGTTCTTCTGCGGCTTGAGGCGAATGCGGCCACCGTTTGCACCGCCGCGTTTATCGGAGCCGCGGTAGGTGGAAGCCGACGCCCAGGCGGTGGAAACCAGTTGCGAGACCGTTAGCCCGGAAGCAAGGATCTTGTCCTTGAGTGAAGCGACATCCTGGTCGTCGACCAATACGTGATCGACCGCGGGGATGGGGTCCTGCCAGATGAGCTCTTCCTTCGGAACCTCTGGACCGAGATAGCGCGTGCGCGGTCCCATGTCGCGGTGGGTCAGCTTGAACCACGCGCGGGAAAAGGCATCGGCGAACTCGTCCGGGTGCTCGTAGAAGCGTCGTGAGATCTTTTCGTAGATCGGATCGAACCGCAGCGAGAGGTCGGTGGTCAGCATATTGGGCGCGCGGTGCTTCGATGGATCATGAGCATCCGGCACTGTGCCCGCGCCCGCGTCACCCTTCGGCTTCCACTGGTATGCGTCACCCGGGCTCTTCGTCAGCTCCCACTCGTACTTGAAGAGGTTCTCGAAGAAGTAATTGCTCCACTGTGTTGGAGTGTTGGACCATGTCACCTCCAGGCCGCTGCCGATGGCGTCGCCAGCGATTCCGGTCTGATAGGCACAGGACCAGCCCAGGCCTTGCTCCTCGATGGGAGAACCTTCGGGCTCGGGCCCCTTGTGAGTAGAAGGGCCGGCTCCGTGAGTCTTGCCGAAGGTGTGACCGCCTGCAATCAGCGCTACAGTCTCCTCGTCGTTCATCGCCATGCGGGCAAAGGTCTCGCGGATATCCTTTGCTGCCGCGACCGGATCCGGGACAAAGTCCGGGCCCTCCGGGTTCACGTAGATCAGGCCCATGTGGGTGGCGCCGAACGGCTTGGCCAGTTCGCGGTCGCCGGAGAAGCGCTTGTCTGTGCCGAGCCACTTGTCTTCGAGCCCCCAGTTGACGTCCATATCGGGTTCCCAGACGTCCGCTCGGCCACCAGCAAAGCCGAAGGTTTTGAAGCCCATGGATTCGAGGGCGACGTTCCCGGCAAGAATCATCAGATCGGCCCACGAGATCTTCTTGCCATACTTCTGCTTGACCGGCCATAGCAGCCGGCGGGCCCTGTCGAGGTTGACGTTGTCCGGCCAGCTGTTGAGTGGAGCAAAACGCTGCTGGCCTCTGCCGCCACCTCCGCGGCCATCACCGATACGATAGGTCCCTGCGCTGTGCCATGCCATGCGAATAAATAGCGGGCCGTAGTGGCCGAAATCCGCAGGCCACCAGTCCTGCGAATCCGTCATCAGCGTTGCAAGATCTTTTTTCAGGGCAGCGTAGTCAAGGCTCTTGAACTCTTCCGCGTAGTTGAAGCCCTCGTCCATGGGATCGGACTTCGATGAGTGCTGGTGCAGGATATTCAGGTTCAACTGGTTCGGCCACCAGTCACGGTTTGATCTTGCTTCGCTGCTGCTGTGATGGAACGGGCACTTCGCTTCGGTTGCCATGCGTCCTCCTTGTGGTTGGTTTCAGCTCAACGGATGGGTTCGCATGAAACCCAGGCATCGATCTTGACAAGCCGAATGTAGCATTATGGAGATGGATAGTTCCAATATGCAGATCCCATTCCAGGTATAGGCGTCTTCTATGGAATTTCACCAGCTGCGGTATGTATGCGCGATCGCGGAGACAGGCAGCTTCAGCCGCGCCGCCGAGCGTTGCCAGATCGCCCAGCCTTCGCTCTCGCAGCAGGTTCTGAAACTCGAGAGGGACCTGGGCGCCAAACTCTTTGACCGCCTCGGTCGCGGCATCCGCGTCACCGAGGCCGGCCGTGCCTTTTTGCCTTATGCCCGTTCAATCCTGGAGCAAATGGAGTCGGCGCGTTTGAGCGTGGCCGATAAGAACGGGGACGTTCGCGGCAACGTAGCTGTGGGTGTCATTCCAACTATCGCCCCCTACCTGATGCCGCGTTACACCGCGGCCTTCGCAAGGAAGTATCCCGATGCAAAACTGCGCATCGTCGAGGAAACGACGCCGAACCTCGTGGAGGGTCTGCGGGACCTCTCCATCGATCTCGCGATTCTTGCCCTTCCTCTGCGGCATAAAGAGCTGGAGTTGTTTCCCATCCGCACGGAGCCGCTCTTCGCCGCGTTACCGAAAGACCACCCACGCGGCGCGTCAAAATCGCTTGCTCTCAAAGAGCTCCGCGGAGAGTCTTTTGTGATGTTGCGCGACGGCCACTGTTTCCGCGATCTCAGCCTCGCTACCTGCACCCACGCCCGCATCACGCCGAACATTGCGTTCGAAAGTGACCAGTTCAGCAGTGTTCTTGGGATGGTTGCCGCCGGTGTCGGCATATCGCTGGTCCCCGAAATGGCCATAGACCGGGACGCTGGCTGCCGCTACGTGCCCCTCAGCGACACTCGTGCCACTCGCACCGTCGTGGCTGCTGTTCTGCGCGGGCGCAGCTTCAACCGCGTTCAGCAGGCCTTTCTGTTGGAAGTCCAAAACGGAGCTCAAAGACGCTATCGATCACCTCCTGGGGTCTCTTGAGGCTCAATTGTGCAGCGCTGGTCTCTCGCGAACCCTCAGCCGAGGGATGCACGCCTCTGAGAATGGCTTAACCAGAAACGTGCCGGGTATTCCCGAGACGATAACTGTTCCGTTGGAGTTGAAGTGAACGGAGCGATACTCGCCGTCAGGAAGGTCGCTGAGTCTTTTCCAACTCTCGCCGCTGTCGGCGCTCACATACACGCCTGTGATCGAGGTGACGACCTCCCGGTTGGGTCGCGACGGGTCGACGTCAATGCCATAGGTTCGGAGGTTCGATCCTGTTTCGTCGGACATGCGGTGCAGAAGGAAGTGTGCATTCGTCACTCTTCTTACCGTGCCCGGACCGGCCGGGTTGTAGATGCCCCAGCACGCTGCGATATGGAGACCTCCGATAACACTCATGGCGTGGATCGCGGAATCAGGACCGACTCCGTGAACGCGCCCCCATTGCTTCGTACGCAGATTCAGCACGTACGCCTGGTCACCGGTTCCCACATAGACGAATCCCGGGTCAGAGTTCTGCGGGTCGTCAAACTGAATGGAGAGAAGATCCATATCGGTTGGAAGAGGCGGCAAGGGGCCGTCCTCGACCCACGCCCCGTCGTCACCTCTGTGGTATCCGAACATCTGCGGCTCAAGGTCGAAGTAACCGTAGCCGATAATCATGTGTTGTCCGTCTGCGGTGATTGCGACGACGTTGGCGCGCACCGGGTCCCCGCTCTTCTTCGGGATCGGGATCTTAGGGGGCGAGTCAGGAACGTGCGGTCCGGGGATTGCCCTCACCACCGGCTTGTAGCTGTCAGGTTGAGGCAGCACCTGAAAGGCTCCTCGTTGCGTGGTGATCACAAACTCGCTGCCCCCGGGAGAGACAGCCAGGCCGTTTCGAAGGCCTTCTGCAATCTGCGCATCGAAGTATCTCGAGTCCAGACGGGCGATGGGTGTCCACGTCGCGCCACCGTCAAGAGACTTCGAGATGTATATCGATTGCTGCTGGCGGGACACGGTTTCGCTCAGGTCTGCGGTCAGACCCCATATCGCCGCGGGGTCGTCGGCGTGGGGCCCAGGGTCCGTAGCGATCGTTTCGATGAAGTCGGTAGCGAACTGATGGCTCCCGGGGAAGGCAGTCACCCGGCGCACCCGGCAGCTGTCCGGCTCGTCGCTCGAACTCGCTGGAGGGCTGACACGGGTGGACGAAGGACGATTCGGCGGCGGCCTCCGAAGTGTCTGTCCGGGCGCTGTCACGGAGAGGGCTACCAGGAGATACAGCATCATTCTGCCTGCACCGGCGCGATCGATATGCCCAACTGCCATAAGCACCTTCGAAGAAGCGACCCACTCTCGAATTTAGTCGCGCCGGCCCGGAATCGCCAGAAGAGCGGTAGTGGACTCTACCAGAGCGATCCGTCGAGCGGCGAGGTATTCGGGTCCGTAAGCTAATCTGGAGTAGACCGAGGGTTTATCAGCACAAATTTTGATATGACCAACACGCATACAGTTCCGACCATCGACGAATACCTGCGTCAGCGGTTGACGCCCGTTGAAGGTGCGATCCCGCAGATCCCCGGCATCGAGATGTATGGCAATTCGATTCCTGCGGAAACCGTCGGCGGCGACCTCTTCGAGTACATCAACTTTCAGCAGCGATACGACATCGAAGCGCGCATTCAGCGAGCCCAACGCCTGGCCAAGGAATTTCTCGAACCGCTTCCGCCAGGAGATCCCACGCGTAACTCCGTCGACGATCACGTGGAATGGTTGAAGGGAACCGCCGGCTACCTGCCAGAGATGGAAGCAGAGTACAGGTTCGCCAAGAGCTCTGAGCAGGTGCGAGTTGCCGAAGACCTGCCCGGGCTTTATTCAACCGCGGGAATTCTGATTGTGGACGCACAGGGACACGGAATTATCTCAGCGAAGATTGCGTCCACCGTTCACGACACTTTTCACGCCTTGCTGCTGGATGAGCTGGACCGGTACGGGAAGACAACACCGGAGCTGTTCGAAAATCTGAACCTCCGGCTGGCGCTGTCCGCCACGGCCCGCAACACTCTCGGGGTTACTCAGAAAGAACGTTCTCGAGAAGTTGCAACCCTGCTCTATGGCGAGGTGCACCCGAACGGTACATTCCGCTTTGCCAACTTCGGGCATCCTCCGCCGCTGGTGTTCTCGGCGGAGTCCTCACAGTTACTCAACCTGAGCGAAGATCAGATGGCGCAGTTTCTTGCTCTCGGTTTGCAGCTGCCGGCAGATCATCCGGATCGCCGGAAGTACTTCTCGCTCAATCTGCGAAAGAGAAAATTCAATGCTTGCGACGTTGCCGAGATCACGTTGAGCAACCCGGGAGATATTCTCGTCCTCTACACCGACGGGGTTTACGACGGCAGCGACGACCAAGGACGCGAACAACTTGAATCGATTCTCCTGAAGTACCGTCAACAGTCTGCGCGGGACATCTGCAATGCAGTGATGGACTACGCGATAGCGCAAGACGAACAGCTCCGTCGGCACGGAGATGAAGCCTTGATCGATGACAAAACCGTCTTCATCGTCAAGCGCACTGAATAGCTGCCAGGTCTAGGCGCCGCTTGGCACCTGAATCGGCGCAATCGCCTCGCTCCAGTCAGCGTCAACCGCGAACTGGTATTGTCCCAGGCGTGTGAGCAGAATCACCGATAGCACCATCGCCACGCAGAAGCTTGCGAGCGGAACCATATACGAATGAAAACGGTCGTATCCCGCGCCCATCAGAAGCACACCCGCTGAGCCTGAAATCATGAAAGCGCCGAAGGCCACACCGTAGGATGTCCCAAAGGCGGCGAGGCCGAAGTAGCGGCTGATCATGTACGCCATGCTCTCCACCTCTGCTCCCATGCCGAGACCGGAAAGGAAGCAGGCAACGAGCGCCAGATTTTCGTTCACGCCCGCGCAGAGCATCGCGATCCCCAACGCGGTTGCGCTGTAAAACAGAATTGCCACGCGTGGCGCAAACATGCGGTCGAGCAGATATCCGGAACAAAGCCGGCCTACAATCACGGCCGCCCCCACAAGCGATGTTGCCGTAGCAGCCCGTGCCGGGCTGACACCTCGGTCCGTGAAGATTGCAGCCATGTGAAGCGCCACACCGTGAACGCTGGCACCGGCCAGCGAGAAGATGCAAAGCAGCAGCCAGAACGTTGGACTGTGCCAAATCTCATGCCAGGTCATACCAGCCTTAGCCTGTGGCCGCAGGCGGGAAACCATCGCGTTCTCAGCCCCATCCGGCTGAAGGCCTCGTTGCTCCGGATCGTTTTGCAGCCACGCAGCCAGCACCGGAAGCGGCACGAGCAACACCGCAGCCCCGAACGCTGCAAATGTGCTGCGCCAGCCGAACATCGCGATGAGACGCTCGGCAAGAATTGGAACGACCACCGAGCCAATGCCAATCCCCATCATTGCCAGGGCAAGTGCAAGTCCTCGATAGCGATTGAACCAGTGTGAAATCACGACGCCGTAAGGAACCGGCGCGGAACCCGCAGTCATCGCAATGTTCAGCAGCGCGTAGAAAAGATAGAGCTGCCACAGACTTCCGCCCACCCACAGAGCGGAGCACAAAACTACCGCATAAAGGAAGATCGATACAACGATGAGGCGCTTGGCTCCAAAGCGATCAATGACCATGCCCACACAGGGAATCGCCAGAGCGCCCATTGTGTTGGCGAGCGAAAAGGCAAATGACACGGCGGCCCGGCTCGCGTGAAAATCCGTGACCATCGGCTTGAAAAACACACCGAACGAAAAGACAACGACGGGCGCACCAAGAAACAGGCCCACTGCGCTCAGGACAACAACGATCCACCCGTAGAAGAGTCGAGGCCGTTTGTTCATCACACTCCATCCGTCAAATTGAGGAGCAAGGGCGCGAACACACTCACTGTGCGAATTTCATTTCAAAGCAGTTCTGTAGAGCACTATACGTCCACGGCTTGCAGGATCAATCCAAAAACTCTCTAAGGATGGACGCTTCGTCAATATCGCAATCAGAACGTCTCCGGCGCGCGATCCACGCTGGCAAGGCTTACATCACGCCCCTGCGCGAAGCCATAGATCACAACCGCCAGGTACGCAACCGCGACCACGATGTACCCGCGCGCCAAACTCCCTGTCGAGCGCGCAATCGCTCCCAGCAGCGGTGGAAATGCAGCGCCGCCGACGATCGCCATCACGATTAGAGCGCCGCCCAGCTTCGTATTCGCACCCAGGCCCTTCACGCCCAACGCAAAAATCGTCGGGAACATGATCGACATAAAGAAGCTCGTCACCATGATCGCAATTGCGCCCGCCACTCCGGGATGCGCCATGCCAAACCCGACCAGGCCGATGTTCACGATCGCATATACCCCCATCATGCGTGACGGCCGGAACCACCGCATCAGTCCCGTCGAAATAAATCGCCCCAGCGCGATGAGGATCAGGTTACCCGTAAGAAACCATCCCGCGCCGCGCTCCGAAAACGACGTGTACTGCTTCACATATGGAATGAACGCAGACCACGTCGTTACCTGCGCACCCACATAGAAGAACTGCGCGATCACCGCAAACCACAGGTGCGGGTATTGCCTCAACTCACGAAAGCTGCCGCGCTCGCCACTATTCGCTGATTCGGTCGCCATCGCGGGAAAGCGCGTGATACCGATCAGCAACGCCCAAAGCAATACTATGCATCCGAGCACAACATAGGTCGGTACAACACGCATGATCTCCGTGTGCAGGTACGCAGCGTACGTCCCTGCGGCCTTCATCTGCGCCACCTTATTCGTCGGCAGCTCCACGCCGGAGAAGATGAAGTACGTCCCCACCAGCACACCTGTGATCGTTCCTGGCGGATTGAACGCCTGCGCAAAGTTCAGCCGCTGCTCCGATGTCGCCGCCGCGCCAAACTGCGCGATGAACGGATTCGCCGCCGTCTCCAGGGTCGCCGAGCCACACCCGACAACAAACAGCGCGATCAGAAACGGCGCATACTGGCCAATCACCGCCGCGGGCCAGAACAGCAGCGTTCCCGCACCGAAGATGCACAACCCGGCAAGAATGCCCGCCTTATATCCCCACCGCCGCATCAGCAGCGCCGCCGGCAATGCCATGCAGAAATAGCCCGTGAACACTGCCGACTGCACCATCTGAGCCTGCAGTTGCGACAAGTTGAATCCCTTGCGAAACTGCTGCACGAGAATGTCGGTCAGATTGTTCGACATCCCCCAGATGAAAAACAGCACCACTACCAGCACGAACGGTAACAGGTGTCCGGCCGGAAATACAGGAGCGTGATCTCTGTGAGTGGATGCGGTTGCCGGCTGCTGATTGGGTTGTGTTATCTGCACGGGACTCCGAAAAATCTTAGTTGATCTCGATCACAATCTTCTGACTCGCACCTCGACAACACAAGACTCAATCCATCTTCAATCCGTAGGTCTTCATTGCACAATCGCCGAAGACCGACGCACGCTCATCCTCGCTGAACCCCGCGAAGTATATGCGCAGAAGATCCCACCAGCCCTTATAACTCGTCCCCACCAGACACACCGGCCAGTCGGAGCCCGCCATCAGCCGCTGCTGCCCAAAAGCCTCCACCACTGCATCGAGATACGGCCGAAGCTGCGCTGGTGTCCAGTTCTTCGGATTCGCTTCCGTCACCATCCCTGAAACCTTGCAGTAGACGTTCGGCCTCCGCGCCAACTCAATAATCCTCTCGCGCCAAGGATGCAACTCACCTGCCGCAATCTTCGGCTTGGCCATGTGGTCCAGCACAAAGGGCTGCTGCGGATGACGATCGACAAAGCGCGTGGCCTCCTCAAGCTGGCGCTCATAGATCAGAATGTCGTACACCAATCCATTCCCACGCATCATGCGAATCCCGCGATTGAACTCCACGCCGTCAAGAAATCCGTCAGGCTCTGCCTGCACAACATGTCGCAGCCCTACCAACAGCGGCTCCTGCGCCAGTTGCTCAACCCGCTTCGCAAAATCATCTGCCGCGATTTTCGCCCATCCCACGACACCAAGAATCTGTGGCGTCTCACGCGCGCACGAGAGCAGCCACTGCGTCTCTTCATCGCTCTGTCGCGCCTGTACCGCGACGGTTCCATCGACGGTCGCTGCGGCCAACTCGCGCTCCAGGTCCTCAGTCACAAAATCGCGTCGCAGTTCGGACATCGAGTCGTCGATCCATTCGTACTCTGCCGCCGAGTAGCGCCACATATGATGATGCGCATCGATCGTCCTGCTCATCTTCGCCTTATCCTGCATCAACTCTCTCTGCCGCCCCGTTTCACAGAATGCAACGCGTCTTTCAATCCACAACATAATACCTTTTTCACCACCATAGCCCTCACGCGCAAAGAAGCGGCTCCCAGGCTGAGCCGTCTTCTACCGGCAAGTAGACTGGTAACAGGTGAACTAAGCAGTTCTATGGCCCCCATCCTGACAGCTCAGGCGATCTCGAAGCGCTTCGGCGCGTCGCCCCTCTTTGAGAATCTCTCCTTCTCGGTCAATGACGGCGACCGCATCGGTCTCATCGGCCCCAACGGCGCCGGCAAATCGACCCTCCTCGCTCTGCTTGCCAACCAGCAGCAGCCCGACAGCGGCGAGGTCACCGTGCGCCGCCGCGCCACCGTCGCCTACGTCCAGCAGATGTCCCAGTTCCCGCAGCAGGTTACAGTCCGCGAGGTCATCGAGCGCGCAATGAATCGCGCCGCAGTTCCCGGCGACGAGCAAGAGCAGCGGCTTCGCGAGATACTCGGACGCGCCGGCTTCACCGATGACAGCTCCTCCGTCACATCGTTCACCGCACTTGCTGCAAATCTCAGCGGGGGCTGGAGCAAACGCCTCGCCCTCATCGAAGGAATCGTGCAGCGACCGGATGTGCTGTTGCTCGATGAGCCCACAAACCATCTCGACATCGATGGAATCGAGTGGCTCGAAGAAACGCTGCGCGCGGCCCGGTTCGCCGTTATCGTCGTTACGCACGACCGCTACTTCCTGGAGAACGTTGCGAACGACATCATCGAGCTGAGCCCTGCCTACTCCGAAGGCCTGCTGCGAGTACGCGGAAACTACTCGGACTTTCTCGAGACGCGTGAAGCTTACATGGAATCCCAGGTGCGTGTGCAGGAGAGTCTTCGCAATCGTGTACGTACCGAGATCGAGTGGTTGCGCCGCGGACCCAAAGCGCGCGCCACCAAAGCCAAGGCGCGCATCGACAACGCGAACGCACTCATCGGCAAGCTGGCCGAGGTCGATGCCCGTCTGCGCACCTCAACTACCTCTATCAGCTTCGACGCGACAGACCGTGAGACAAAACGACTCATCGAGGTTGAGAACGTCAGCGTTGCATTTGCGGGACGCGAGATCGTGCGCGACGTGAATCTCCTGCTGACGAACCGTGCCCGCCTCGGAATCATCGGCCCCAACGGTGCAGGCAAGACAACCATCCTGCGCGCAATCACCGGAGAGATTCCGGTCACCTCCGGCACAGTCAAGCGGGCACCTTCGCTCCGCATCGTCTATCTCAGCCAACTGCGCGAGCTCGATCTATCGCTCACACTGCATCGCGCTCTGGCACCGGACTCCGACGCCGTCGTCTACCAGGGACGCGTCGTTCATGTCGCCAGCTACGCCGCCAAATTCCTCTTTACCGGCGACCAGCTTCGCCAGCCCGTCGAGCGCCTCAGCGGAGGCGAGCGCGCCCGCGTTCTTCTGGCGCGCCTGATGCTGCAGCCCGCTGACCTATTGATCCTCGACGAACCGACGAACGATCTCGATATCCCCACGCTTGAGATCCTGGAGGAAGCCTTGCAGGAATTCTCGGGCGCTGTTGTTTTGGTAACGCATGACCGTCATCTTCTCGATCGCGTCACCGACAGCGTGCTCGGACTCGACGGCCGCGGTAATGCAGCGCTCTTCGCCGATTACCTGCAATGGGAGCAATGGCGCGAGAGGACTGCCGCGACGACTGAATCGAAGCCCGTCTCAAGTTCACCTGCGAAGTCCACTCCTTCACCCACAGCGAAGAAGAAACTCTCCTATATGGAGCAGCGCGAGTTCGACAGCATCGATGCATCGATCGAGGCTGCAGACGAGCGACTCGCCGCAGCAAAGCGCCGCATCGAAGATCCGGCAGTCACAACCGATTCCGCAGCTCTCACTGAAGCTTTAGCCGAACTCGAAGCAGCACACTCAGATCATGATCGCCTGCTGGAGCGTTGGGTAAAGCTGAGCGAAAAGGCAGGATAGTTCGTTGAGTTGGCGCGCTAGTCCTTGCGCACGACCTCACCGTTTTTCATCACAAATTTCACGTGGGTGAGGGTGGAGATGTCGGTGAGGGGGTCGCCGGGGACTGCGATGATGTCGGCGAAGAAGCCGGGCTTGAGCTGACCGATCTGGTCAGCCCAGTCGAGGAGCCGGGCGCCGTTGATGAGGCCGGCACGAAGGGTATCGGCGGGGCTCATGCCGAACTTGACCATGAGCTCGTACTCGCGTGCCTGCGTACCGTGCGGGAAGGGACCAACGTCCGAGCCTACGGCGAACGGAACTCCCGCGGCCATCTGCTTCTTGAACTCGGCAGCGTGGTAGTCGAGTTCGTTGTCCATGGTCTGGCTGCGGTCGGCGGTCTCCGCGTGCTGGCCGAAGTACTCGCTGATGGCGAAGGTGGGCACAGCGTAAATCTGTTTCTCGCGCATCAGCTTCATAGTCTCGGGCGAGAGTGACCATGCGTGGTCGATGGAGGCGACGCCGGCCTGGGCGGCGTAGAGGGCGCCGGGCTCTCCGGTGCAGTGGACGCCGACGCGGGAGCCGGTGCGGTGGGCTTCGGCGACGGCGGCGGCGAGCTGGGCCTCGTTATATTGGTAAGGCGTGGAGAACACCGGGTTGGGTCCGGGGAAGCCGGTGAGGCGGTCGCGGCCGGTCTCGTAGATCTTGGTGAAGTCGGCTCCCTGCTTGCGCTGGGCTCTCATTACCTTGATGACTTCGGTGGCGTCATCGGCGCGGTCGGCGTTGGAGAGCAGGTGCTCGGCCGGGTTGAGGCCGGAGTTGTCCTCGTGGCCTCCGTTGATGTCGATGGCGTTGCAGGACATGCGCATGCGCGGACCGGGGATGAGGCCGGAATTAATCGCGTTGCGGACAGCGACGTCGGCGCACCCCGCCCCCTCGGTACCCATGTCGCGCTCGGCAGTGAAGCCGGCGAGGAGGTCGGCCTTGGCGGCGGAGGCGGCGAGGAGGGTGCGTTGGGGTACGGACTCAAGGACGGTCTGGAAGGCCTCGTTGCCGGGGTGGAGGAAGAGGTGGACGTGGGCGTCGATGAGACCGGGCATCAGGGTCGCAGAGCCGAGGTCGATAACGGTCGCGTCTGCGGGGTGGGAGACGTGCTCGCCGGCCTCGGTGATCTTGTTGCCGGTGACGAGGACCTCGCCGGGAGAGATGAGCTTTCCGGCGGCGACGTCGAGCAGGTGCGCGGCGTGGAGGACTGTGGATTTCTCTTTCTGCTGCGCTGTGGCGGCGACGGGAAGCAGGAGCGCGAGGGCGAGGATCTGGTTTCGCATCGGGGTAAGGATACTCCATACCCCTCCCCCCGTCTTTTTGCGCAAAGTCTTCAGGAGATAAGGCTTAGGGGTGGACTTCTGGTGTGCGGCAGACTCAAAGTCCTGATTTTTCAGGGCGATTGTCTGCAAAGTCTTCAGCCCATTGAATTTAGAAAGAGCCCAAATGCAATACCCGGCGCTCGGCCGGGTGGAGGTATTCCTGCTTCTATTGTATCGGCGCGGTCAAGAGCGCCTGTGGATAAAGTCGGGGGCCGCGCTCCACCCGAAGGGGATGACAACAAGAAAAACAAAGCCGGAAGAATCGAGCGCCTGACGCGCTCGATACCACCACCCTGCCGCGACGAAGTCGCGTCGAGGGTGGGGCACCCGGTGAGCTACTTCGTGCCGAAGGGTTCGTCGGCGGAGGGGCCGTAGAGGCCGGGGACGGGAATGTTGTTGAGGCGGAGGTAGACGCCGAGCTGGGCGACGTGGTGGATCATGTGGTCGAAGAAGAGGCCGCGGAACATGGCGACACGGGGAGCGTCACCGATGAGTTGCGGGCCGAAGCTGAAGCGCCAGTTCTTCATCAGG